>JBIIRI010000045.1:0-22232 GCA_044341625.1 Roseomonas sp. | reverse complement strand
CGCGCCGTATTCGGGGGCCATGTTGCCGATGGTCGCACGATCCGCCAGCGGCAGTTCCGACAGGCCGGGGCCGAAGAACTCGACGAACTTGCCGACCACGCCCTTCTTGCGGAGCATCTGCGTCACGGTCAGCACCAGGTCGGTGGCCGTGACGCCTTCGCGCACCTTGCCGATCAGCTTGAAGCCGATGACGTCGGGGATGAGCATGGCGATGGGCTGGCCGAGCATCGCGGCTTCCGCCTCGATCCCGCCGACGCCCCAGCCCAGCACGCCGAGGCCGTTGACCATCGTCGTGTGGCTGTCGGTGCCGTAGCAGCTATCCGGGAAGGCGTAGCTGTCCGGCCCGTCCTGCGAGGTCCAGACGACCTGCGCCAGGTATTCCAGGTTCACCTGGTGGCAGATGCCCGTGCCCGGCGGCACAACGCGGAAATTCGCGAACGCCGACTGGCCCCAGCGGAGGAATTCATAGCGCTCGCCATTGCGCTCGAACTCGACATCCACGTTCTTCTGCAGCGCGTCCTTGGTGCCGGAGAAATCCACCATCACCGAATGGTCGATGACGAGATCGACCGGCACCAGCGGGTTCACCTTGCGCGGGTCGCCATCGAGCTTCGACAGCGCGTCGCGCATCGCGGCCAGGTCCACCACGGCGGGGACGCCGGTGAAATCCTGCAGCAGGATGCGCGCGGGGCGGAAGGGAACTTCCTTGGCGGACTTGCCCTCGGCCAGCCAGCCGGCGATCGCCTTGGCGTCGGCGACCGTGTAGCTGCGCCCATCCTCGAAGCGCAGCACGTTCTCCAGCAGCACCTTCAAGCTGAAGGGCAGGCGCGCGATGTCGCCGATGCTTCGCGCCGCCTCAGGCAGGCTGAAGTAATGATAATCCTTGCCGCCCACATTCAATGTGCGGCGCGTCTTCAGGCTGTCCTGCCCGATCATGCGCATGGTCCGGGATCCCCGAATCGTTTGGCGCAACGATCGGATGCTCCCCCGGAACTGCGGGGTGCCTTCCGCCGACCGAAGCGCGTTTCAGCCTGCTCACGGCCCTCCCGGGCCAGCGGCGGGCGGCTTTCGCCGCCGCAGCTAGCGGCTTAAACCACAAGGCTGTGGGGCAGGCCAGAGGCCCGGCCCGCAAGTTCATGGGTGGATTCATGCGCGCCGCCGCGCCACGCTGGCGGCCTTAGGCTATTGAGGGGGGCGGGCAGGCAACGAATGCTGGAAGGCCAGGAACTTGCCTGCTGGCGGGGGGAGCGCGCGGTTTTCGCCGGCCTCTCCTTCACCCTCGCGCCGGGCGGGGCGCTGCTGCTGACCGGGGCGAACGGGGCGGGCAAATCCTCCCTGCTGCGGCTGCTGGCCGGGCTGATCCCCGTCGCCGAGGGGCGGCTGCTGTGGGACGGGCAGGATGCGCTGGCCGACCGCGTCGCCCATGCCGGGCGCCTCCGCTACCTGAGCCATGCCGATGCCCTGAAGCCATCCCTGACGGCACGGGAGAACCTGGATTTCTACGCAAGGCTGTGGGGCGGGGAGGCCGGGCCGGCGCTGGACGCGCTCGGCCTGGGTGATTTGGGGGATCTGCCGGCGCGGGTGCTGTCCTCGGGGCAGAAGCGGCGGCTGGCCCTGGCCCGGCTCGCCCTGGCGCCCGCCGCCATCTGGCTGCTGGATGAGCCGACCGTCGGGCTCGATGCCGCGAGCGTCGAGCGGCTGGGCGCCCTGCTCGCGCGGCACCGGGATGCGGGGGGGATGGTGCTGGCGGCCACCCACCTGCCGCTGCCGCTGCCGGGTGCTGGGGAATTGCGGCTGTGAGGGCCTTCAACGCCGTCTTCCTGCGCGAGGTTCGCCTCGCCCTGCGCCATCCGGCCGATACGCTGGCGGCGGTGCTGTTCTTCGTCCTGGTCTGCGCGCTGTTCCCCTTCGGAGTCGGCCCGGCGCCGGAGCTGCTGGCCCGGATCGCCCCCGGCGCGCTGCTGGCCGCCGCGCTGCTGGCCGCGCTGCTGCCGCTCGATCGCCTGTTCGGGGCGGAGGCGGAGGATGGCTCGCTGGAACAGCTGCTCCTGTCGGGTCTGCCGGCATCCGCCCTGGCGCTGGCCAAGGCGCTCGGCCATTGGGTCACCACGGGCCTGCCGCTACTGGTCGCCACCCCGGTCGCGGCGGCGATGCTGAACCTGCCGCCCGAGGCCTGGGGTACGGCGGTGATCGCGCTGGCGCTGGCCACCGCCGTGTTGTCGCTATTCGGCACGGCAGGGGCGGCGCTGACGCTCGGGGCGCGGCGCGGCGGGGTGCTGCTGCCGCTGCTGGTGCTGCCGCTGGCGATCCCGGCGGTCATCTTCGGCGCGGCGGCGATCGAGGCGGCCGCCGCCGGGCTCGTCGCGCGGCCCTATCTGCTGCTGCTCGGCGCGCTGCTGGCCATCGCCGCCCCGATGGCCCCGCTGGCCGCCGGCGCCGCGCTGCGCGCCGAATAGCCGGGGGGGGCCGTCAGCCACTGGGGCGCTGACGCCCAGGGGCACTGGGGGCGCGGCGCCGCAGCGGCTGGTCCGATCAGCGCAGCCAGGGCGTATTGGGCGGCGGCGCATTGGGCGGCGGCGCGTTGGGCGGCGGCCTGTTGCCCGGCCGTTGCGGCATGGTCGACGGGTCCATCTGCGGCAGGGGCAGCAGAATCTGCGGTATGGGCTGGGGGACTTGGCCGGAATCGGCCGGCAGGCCCAGCGCCTCGCCGCAGGCGGGGCGGAGCACGCCGCAATCCCAGGTGTAGCCATCCGGCCGGCCGGACATCACGCCGCCCCGCTGGTAGCCGCAGGAACAGAGCTTGCCGGACATGCAGGCGACCGCGCCGACGCGGTCCTGCGTGCACGCCGGGATGTTCTGCGCGGCTGCAGGCCAGGCGAAGGTCAGCAGGAGCAGGAGGAAGCGCATCGGAAACTCCCGACCGAGGCGGACCAGGGTGCCTTCTCCATGCCGGGCGCGCAACAGCGTAACGAATGGCGCTGCGTGTCAGGATCCCCGCAGCGCGTCCAGCACGATGCCCTCGGTCAGCAATTGCGGCAGCAGCACCGGCTCCACCGCGCCGGGAGCCCAGTAGAGATACAGCGGCACGCCGTCCCGCCCATGCCGGCGCAGCAGCGCGCCGATGGCGGCATCGCCCCGCGTCCAATCCGCCTTCAGATACGCCACCCCCCGCGCCGCGAAGGCGTCCTGCACGGTGGTCCCGCGCAGCGCGACCCGCTCATTCACCTGGCAGGTGATGCACCAGGCGGCGGTGGCGTTGACGAAGACCGGGCGGCCCTCGGCCCGCAACTGCTCGACACGCGCGGCGGACCAGGCTTCCGCCGCAAGGGCACCGCTGGGCGCGAGATCGGCCGCCGTGGCGGGCGCGGAAGACAGGCGCGGCAGCAGGGCGGCCAGCGCCAGCACCGCGACAGCAGCCGCGACACGCCCCGCGATCGCCATGCGGCCCGCCTCCGCCCGTTGCGCCAGCCCGAGCGCCCAGAGCCCGGCCGCCAGCACCACGCCGCCGGCCAGCGCCAGCAGCACGCCATCCGGCCCGCTGCCCTGCGCCAGCACCCAGACCAGCCACGCCGCCGCCCCCAGCATCGGGAAGGCCAGCGCCTGCCGCAGCCGTTCCATCCAGGCGCCGGGCCGCGGCAGGATCCGCGCCACACCGGGAAAGACGCCGAGCAACGCATAGGGCAGCGCGAGGCCTAGCCCGAGCGCCAGGAACACGGCCATCGTCATGGCGGGCGGCATCACCATCGCGGCCCCCAGCGCCGCGGCCATGAAGGGGGCCGTGCAGGGCGTCGCCAGCAGCACCGCGAGCGTGCCGGTGAAGAAGGCCCCCGCATGGCCCCCGCGCCCCACGAGCCCCTGCCCCGCCCCGACCGCCCCGCCCAGGCGGAACACGCCCGAGAGGTTCAGCGCCACGGCCAGCATCAGCCACGCCATGGCGGCGACGAAGGCGGGTTCGGTGAATTGGAAGCCCCAGCCGGCGGCCGCACCGCCGGCGCGCAGCGCGACCAGCCCGCCGCCGATCGCGGCGAAGCTGACCAGCACGCCGGCCGTGTAGCTGGCGGCATGCAGCCTGATGTCCCGCGCCGCCTCTCCCGAAAGCCGCGCCAGCGCCATCGCCTTCATCGCCAGCACCGGGAAGACGCAGGGCATCAGATTCAGGATCAGCCCGCCGAGCAGCGCGAAGACCAGCGCCTGCCAGAAGGGCAGCGGCGGGGCCGCCGCCGCCGGGCCGGCCACGGCCGCCGTCACATCGAAGGCCGCGCGCTGGCCACCCGCGTCGCGCAGCACCACCGTGCCCTCCAGCGCCGGGGGGCTCGCTTCCGCCGCCAGTCTTATGCCGAGGGTCAGCGCGCCATCCCGCCAGGTCAGCGGCTGGGGCGCGGTGTTGTCGATCACGCCGGGGGCGTGGGGGAAGAAGAAGGCGCCCTGCACCAGCCCCGGCGCGAGGCCGGGCCCCGCCATGGTCAGGCTGGCCTGCCGGCCGGTCTGCCCGGCCTCCACCTGCCAGGGCGCGGGGCGGGGGACGCGCGCGGCCTCGGCCGCGAAGAGATCGGCCAGCAGGGGCGAGGGCAAAGCGCGGGGCGCCACCGGCAGGCTCAGGCTGAAGCGGCCTTCTTCCGGGATGCAGACCTGCTCGCAGACCAGCCAGGTCGCCTCGGCCTCGATGCGGAAGCTGTCGCCGAGGGTGGCGGTGGCGGGGACATGCAGCGCGATGGGCAGCAGGACCTCGCCCTTGTAGCCGAAATTGACCAGCGGCCCGTATTCGATCCGCTCCGGCGCCGGCCAGGCGATGGGGTCGGCGCGCGCGCCCTCGGGGAGGGTGAGCGTGACCTCGGCCGGGGCGCCGGCATCGCCGGCATTGCGCCAATAGCTGTGCCAGCCGGGTACCAAGCGCATCCGCAACCCGATCCGGAACGCCTCCCCCGGCGCCACCGCCGCGACATCCGCCGCCAGCGAGACGGCAGCGGCCTGGGAGCGCTGCACGGGGCTTTCCACCGCGCCAGCCGGCATCGCGGCCAGCAGGCCGGGCAGAAGGAGAAGGGCAAGGCGCCGCATGGCCCCATAGAACGGGACGCGCCGCCCCCGCCGCAACCCCCATCCGGTCGCGGCAGGTTCGCGCGGCCTGGGACGGGTTGACGCGCCGGCAGGCGGGTTCGATGAACGACGACCCCCGCCGCCGGAGCCCGCCCCATGCTGCTCGATGCCACCGCCAAGGGCGTCTATGTTATCGCGCCCACGCCCTTCCTGCCCGATGGCCGCGTGGATGACGCCAGCACCGACCGGATGACGGAGTTCTTCCTCGAGGCCGGCTGCGACGGCATGACCATCCTCGGCGTGATGGGAGAGGCGCCGAAGCTCGACGGCGCGGAATCGCTGGAGATCAGCCGCCGCATCATCCGCCGCGCGGGCAAGGCGGGCGTGATCGTCGGCGTCACCGCCCCCGGCTTCGCCGCCATGCGCGCGCTCGCGCGCGGCGTGATGGACGCCGGCGCGGCGGCGGTGATGATCGCGCCCCCCAGCCACCTGCGCACCGATGACGGCATCGTCGCCTATTACCGCCAGGCGGTGGAGGCGATCGGGGACGACATTCCCTTCGTGCTGCAGGACTATCCGCAGCTGTTCCAGGTGCAGATGACCCCCGGCGTGATCCGCCGCATCGTCATGGACCTGCCATCCTGCGTCATGCTGAAGCATGAAGATTATCCGGGGCTCGAGAAGATCTCCGCGCTGCGCCGCTTCCAGGCGGAAGGCTCGCTGCGGCCGCTGTCGATCCTCTGCGGCAATGGCGGCGTCTTCCTGGATTTCGAGATGGAACGCGGCGCCGATGGCGCGATGACGGGCTACGCCTTCCCCGACATGCTGGTGGATCTGGTACGGCTTTCGGCGGCGGGCGAACGGGACCGCGCGCATGACCTGTTCGACGCGCATCTGCCGCTGATCCGCTACGAATTGCAGCCGGGCGTGGGGCTCGCGGTGCGGAAATACGTGCTGATGCGCCGCGGCATCATCGCATCCGACGCGCAGCGCCGACCGGCCGCCGCGATGACGCAGGCCGCGCGGGCGGAGGTGGAATACCTCCTCACCCGCCTCGGCCGCCACGATCCGCGCGCGCGCCTCGCGCCCGTCGCGTAGCCGCCCGCCCAGACTTCGCGCGCCCCTGGAACCCTCTCCCCCCAAAGGGGGGAGAGGGCAGGGTGAGGGGGGCGCAGGACATCGCGGCCCGTTGCCGCAACCCGCCAGAGCCAAGGACCCCCTGCGCCATGACCCCACCCGCCAGACTTCGCGCCCTGCTCGCCGCGCCCGGCTTCGTCGCCATGCCGGCGGTGTGGGACGGGATCACCGCCAAGCTGACCCATGGCGCCGGCTTCGCCACCGGCTTCCTGTCGGGCTCCTGCGTCGCCGCCGCGCGGCTGGGTGGGCCCGATCTCGACCTGATCTCCTTCGCCGAAATGCTGGACAGCCTGGAGATGGTGCGCGGCGCCGCGCCCGATCTGCTGGTGCTGGCCGATGGCGACCATGGCTATGGCAATGCGATGAATGTGCAGCGCACGGTCCGCGCCTATGGCCGCGCCGGGGCCGCCGCCGTGCTGATCGAGGACAAGGTGACACCGCGCGCCCTGACCGCCGGTGGCAAGCCCTGCCTGCCGCGAGAGGAAGCGCGGATGAAGATCCGCGCGGCGGTGGAAGCGGCGAAGGACAGCGGCATCCTGGTGATGGCGCGCACCGATTGCCGCCCGACCGCCGGCATCGACGAAGCCGTCGCGCGCATCGCCATGTATGTGGAGGAAGGGGCGGACATCCTGTTCCTCGACAGCCCGAAGGATGAGGAGGAGGTGCGCCGCGCCGTCGCCGCATCCGCCGGGCGGCCGCATTTCGCCGTGCTGTCCCCGGGATCGCCGCGCGAGACGCCGACCCAGGCGCGGGCGGCGGAGCTGGGGCTGAAGATCGGCACCTTCCCGACCGGGCTGCTGTCCCCCGCCATGGCGGCGATGCAGGCCGGCCTTGCGGCGATCGCGGCCGGCGGTTCGGAAGCCGCGGGGGCGCTCTCGCCCCAGGCCTTCCGCGATGTGCTGGGCTATGGCGCTTATGACGCGGCGGCGAAGCGGTTCGTCACGCCGGGGTGACTTTGTCCCTGGAGAAAACTGCGGGCATGGCGGCCTGACCGCCATGACGCGCGAGCCGGGGCGGTGTGGACCGCCCCGGCTCTTGGCTGTGCTCAGAAACCGATGCTGTAGCGCAGCATGGTGGTGATGGCGGGGTCATTGCCATAGGGCATCTGGCGCACGGAGGCATCGAAGCCCAGCGCCTGGTTGGACGCGATCATGTAGCGCATGCCGGCCGAGCCCACCGCCCGGGTCTCGTTCTGCTGCTGGCCGGCGTTGACCGAGAAGGTCTCCATGCCCGAAATGGCGCTGGTGCCCGCATAGCGGTACATCTTGCTGTCCAGGTCGTATTCCACCCCGGCGCCGAAGGTCAGGCTGAACTGCGGCGTGATCGCCCCCCGCAAACGCAAGCCCGCCGTGGCGCTGGTCACTTGCTGCCCGAAGCGATTGTAGGTGATCGGGAACTCGACGCTGTCGGAGGTGGTCTCGGTGTAGCCCTGCCGCTGGCTGTCGCTGCGCCGCAGCCCGAGATAGGGCTGCGCCACCCAGCCGCTGTCGACGGGGAAGCCGTACGCAACCTCGCCGCCGAAGGCGAGCGCGCTGGTCCGTGCCCTGCCGGTGCCTGGCTCGGTATTCTCGAGTTCCGGACGCGTGATGCGGAGGTCGCCTTCCTGATGGGCGAGCGCGGCGCGGATCATGAAACCCGAGAAATCCGGGTTCTCCTGATACACCGCGAAGGCGCCGAGCATCGGCTGGGTGTTCTTCGGATCGACACCGACCGGGCTTTGGGAGACCAGGCCCTGGTCGATGAAGCCACCGATGCGGAGTTCTTGCGTGACGCGATAGGCGGCGGAGAGCAGCCCAGCGGTCTCGCCGCTATCGGCATAGTTGCTGCCCATCTGGGTGTTGCGGAAGCCGACCGAGACGCAGAAGCCGTGCTGGTCGAAGACGGAGCAGTCGTAGTCCAGCGCGAAAGCGGTGCTGGCCGCGCGCTGGCCCAGCACGCCGCGCACCGCGCTGGCGTTGGACTGCAGGCCGAGCTGCGTGTTGATGATGTCGGGCAGCACCAGCAGATCCCAGCTATCGGCTGCCGAGCCAGCACTGAGCCGCCACGCGAAACCACCGAGCGAGAATAGTGTCTCTTCGTTGGTGATGGCTTCTGCCGACACGCCGGTGAGGACATCCGTGTACCGATTGGACGCAAGGGCGGACAACGGATCAACGCCGAAGGTCATGCTTCCCGACGGGCTGGTCACCGCCAGCTGCCCGAAGCTCGAAAGCGACCGAACAATGACCGTGTATGTGGCGGGCAAGGCGCCCGAATAGGTCAGCGGGGCGGCCCCGCCCTGCGCATTGACGAGCGTGCCGACGCTCCCGGCGCCGTTCACGCGGATGCCGAAGAAGCCAGCGCCCGCTGTGATCGTGCCCGAGTTCGAAAGCATCGCGCCGCCGTTCTCGACCAGAATCCCGTGGAAGGTTGCCGCGATGGTACCGCTATTCGTGACAGCTGCATCGGATCCGGTCAGCTCGATGCCGTTCCCCTCCACCCCCCTCGTGGTGATCATACCGGAGTTGACGATGGTCGCTCGGGCCCCGGATGACCAGATTCCACGCGATGACCAGCTTTCGGCTTCATTGCGGTCACCAAATGTCGTGATTGTTCCTGAATTCCGGATCCGAGCATCGTCCCCAAAGGAACGAATGCCTTGGGCGTTCACGCCCCTCGTGGTCATCGAACCCGTGTTGTGGATGACGGCGCTGGCACCAGTGGAACGGATGCCATGACCGGCTCCCCCGGTCGTTGCGATGGTGCCGGAATTGGTCACATCTGCATTGGCACCGTCGGAAAAGATGCCGTTTCCATTGCTGCCGCTCGTCGTGATGATGCCGGAGTTGGTGATGGTGGCATTGACGCCGGTGGAAGCGATCCCCCGTGCACCGCGCCCGCTCGTCGTGATGGTGCCAGAGTTGGTGATGGTGATGGTGGCATTGCCGCCGATGGAAGAGATCCCGGTTCCGTCGGACCCGCTCGTCGTGATGCGGCCGGAGTTGGTGATGGTTGCATTGAGACCCTCGGAACTGATCCCGTCGCCAAAGCGCCCATCCGTCGTGACGGTGCCGGAGTTGGTGATGGTGATGGTGGCATTGCCGCCGATGGAAGAGATCCCATCTCGAAACATCCCGGCCGCCGTGACGGTGCCGGAGTTGGTGATGTTGGCATTGGCGCCGCTGGAAGAGATTCCGTATCCATCTCCCCCGCTCTTCGTGATGGTGCCGAAGTTGGTGATAGTGGCATCGGCGCCGGCAGAACGGATCCCGTCTTCGTTAGTGCCGCTCGCCGTGATGCATTCGTTGTTGGTGATAGTGGCAGTGTCGCCTGGCGTCGAGGAACTGATCGGACTGACGCTGACACACTGAGCCTCTGCAGACGTGCTGAGGCCGCCGACGAAGGCTGCGGGCGAGAGCAGCAGGACAAGGCCGGACCACAATAGCCGTCCTCGCCTGGACAGCGGCTCATCCTGGCCAATGCGCGCGCGGGGGATGCTGTTGCAACCCTCCGGGAAGGGACGAACTCGTTCATGAGAACGGGTTCCTGCAGGCACAAAAAGGCTCGGCATTTATAGATCCATGCGGCAGGAGCAGCGCCAAATCTCGAATTTCGAGAGACGTTACTGCGAATTTAGACCAGCAGGCCGGCGGATGCGCAAGCTTTGACATCACAGATGTCTTCGCAGGCCACTGCCCTACCCCGCCCCGCCGAGAGATTCGGGAGATACACCCCCGCCGCCCGCACCATCGCCGCCAGCTCAGGCTCAGGCTCAGGCTCAGGCTCGATCAGCAAATCCATTCCGACGTGCTGCCCAACCCAATCCGAGCCCTGCCGGTCATGACCCCACTAGGTGCCAAGGCGGCCTCTCTGACCCGGCAGAGCACTGTTCGCTCGCGCGAGATGCGCTCACGGGACCACAACCTCGCAGATTCGCGATCAGGCGGCCTGTGCGGCTCCAGGCCGGAGCGAAGGTTAGCACGCACCGAGCCATCTTGGTCCCATTGGGTTCCCAAACTGCCAAGGCCGCCAAAAGAAAAGGCCCGCGAACCCATGGGATTCGCAGGCCAAGTCGAACAGGGAGGCTTCACGTCTGGGAGACGAGGGGGGCCGGGACCAGCCCGGCGCACCCTGCCGCGACGTTGCCGCCGCGACATGGAAACCATAGGCCGAAGCTGGACATGACGGATTGGCTAAATGGCCGGACCGGCCATGCGATGGACGCATGGATTGGCGCCCAGATGCCTCAATTTCGCCTCATGTGATGCGCCCGGCTGGGGCGCGGCGGTCCCTATTGCGCCGCCAGCCGGTTCGGCGCCGCGAGTTCCGACACCAGGAAATCCCGGAACACCGCCACGCGCTTCGAATGCCGCAGCTCCTCGGGGTAGACGAAATAGGCCTCGATCCGCGGCGCCTTCAGCTCCGGCAGCACCTGCACCAGCCCATCCAGCTGTTCGCCCATATAGTCGGGCAGCGCGCCGAGCCCGAGGCCGCTGCGCACCGCTTCCAGGATACCGGGCAGCGAATTCATCTCCAGCACCGCGCGGCGCGGCGTGCCTGGGCGGCGGCCGGCCTCGGTCAGCCAGTTCACGCTTTCGACCGGCGGGCGGTAATCGCCATAGACGATCATCCGATGGGCATCGAGATCCTCGGCCCGCTGCGGGATGCCCGCGCGCTTCAGGTAATCCGGCGCGCCGCAGACCTTCCAGGAAAAGCTGCCGAGGTTCCGCTGGATCAGGTCCGGCTGCCGGGGCGGGTGCATGCGGATCGCCACATCGGCCTCTCGCATCGCGAGATCCAGGTCGGCATCGTCCAGCAGGACGGTCAGCGTCACATCCGGATGCAGGTGCAGGAAGCGGTGCAGGCGCGGCGCCAGCCAGACGCTGCCGAAGCCCGTCGTGGTGGTGACCTTGAGCCGCCCGGTCGGTTTCTCCCGGCTTTCGGTCAGCAGCGCTTCTGTCATCGCCAGCTTGGCGAAGACTTCCCGCACCGCGCGGTTCAGGGTCTCGCCCTGTTCGGTCAGGATCAGGCCGCGCGCATGGCGATGGAACAGCGGCACCTGCAGCGCTTCTTCCAGCGCCTGGATCTGGCGGGAGACGGCGGATTGGCTGAGGTTCAGCGTCTCTCCGGCATGGGTGAAGGACCCGGCCTCGGCGACCGCGTGGAACACGCGCAGCTTGTCCCAGTCGAGCGGCATGCCCGCGGCGTCTCCCTACAATGTCCACCGAATCGGGTCAGGGTGCCACGAAAGATGGCAGTCTGAACAGATATTTAGTGCGGTGCGCTGCGATATTGCGTTCAGATATGCGCTTCGGCGGGGGAATGGGCGAGGAATTTCTCCGCCTCCAGCGCCGCCATGCAGCCGGTGCCGGCGGCGGTGACGGCCTGGCGGTAGATGCGGTCCTGCACATCGCCCGCCGCGAAGACGCCGGGGACGGAGGTGCGGGTGGAGCCGGGGGTGGTCAGGATGTAGCCCTCCGCATCCATCTCCATCTGGCCCTTGAACAGCGCGGTCGCCGGGGCGTGCCCGATCGCGACGAAGACGCCATGCACGGGCAGTTCCGACCGTTCGCCGGTCTTCACGTTCCGCAGCGCCAGCGCGCGCGCCACCGGCACGCGGCCGGAGGAATCGGCCAGCACGGCCTCCGGCACGCTATCCCAGACCACGCTGACATTGGCCTTCGCGAACAGGCGCTGCTGCAGGATCTTCTCGCTCCGCAGGCTGTCGCGGCGATGCACCAGCGTGACGTGGCGCGCGAGGTTCGACAGGTACAGCGCTTCCTCGGTCGCGGAATTGCCGCCGCCGATCACGGCGACATCCTTGCCGCGGAAGAAGAAGCCGTCACAGGTGGCGCAGGCGGAGACGCCGAAGCCCGACAGCTCCTTCTCACCCGGAATGCCGAGCCAGCGGGCCTGGGCGCCGGTGGCGATCACCAGCGCGTCCGCCAGGTAGACCGTGCCGCTATCCCCCGTCGCGCGGAAGGGCCGGCGAGAGAGGTCGATGTCGAGGATCACATCCTGCTCCACCGTCGCGCCGACATGTTCGGCCTGGGCCTGCATCTGTTCCATCAGCCAGGGGCCCTGGATCGCCTCGGCGAAGCCGGGGTAGTTCTCGACATCGGTGGTGATGGTCAGCTGGCCGCCCGGCTGCATGCCGGCGACGACCAGCGGCGCGAGCCCCGCGCGCGCGGCGTAGATCGCCGCCGTGTAGCCGGCCGGGCCGGCGCCGATGATGAGAAGCTTGGTCTGTCGGGTATCGGCCACGGCTCGGTTGCTTCCGCGATTCGTCAGGGCTTCCATATCCTCCAGGCGCGGCCGCGGCTCAACCGCCCCTGGGCGGGGGCCGGCTGGGTATTCACGGCCATTGCGGCGGTTTGGACTTGAAAAAAATTTAATGTGAACCTAGGTCTTGATCCAGAAGGCTTCGGGAATTGCGGGGAACCCACGATGCGACGCGTTGCTGAGCCCGACCTGGATGGCGTGGACCGTCAGATTCTTGCGGAACTCCAGGCTGACGGGCGCATGACGAATGTCGAACTGGCCCGGCGCGTCGGCCTGTCGGCCCCCCCCTGCCTGCGTCGCGTCCGGCGGCTGGAGGAACAGGGGGTGATCCGCGGCTATCATGCCGACCTCGATCCCCAGGTGCTGGGTTGGGAAATCACCTTCTTCGCCCTGGTGGGGCTGGAGACGCAGAAGGAAGCGGTGCTGACCGCCTTCGAGCGCATGGTGACCTCCTGGCCGGAAGTGCGGGAGTGCCACATGATCCGCGGCGGCGGCGACTTCCTGCTCCGCCTCGTCGCGCGCGACACGCAGCATGAGAATGCGCTGACCGCCCGCCTGACGGAGGCCGCGCATGTGCTGCGCGTGCAGACGCTGCAGACCATCCGCACCGCCCGCGACCTGTCCGGCGTGCCGATCGAGCGGGACCGCGAGCCGGCGGCCGCCTGACGGCGGCCGGCAACCTTACCACTTCGCCATGCTTGGGGGTGGCGCGGGGCGCCCCTACCCCCGCCGCACCACATAATCCCGCGCCCGCAGCGCGGCGATGATTTGTTCGCCCAGCGCGCCGTCGCGCACCTCCACCATCAAATGCAGCTCCGTGCTCTGCACCGTCGGCGCACCGAACAGCTGCTGGTGCTGCACCTCGATCACATTGCCGCCCAGCGACGCGATGCGTGCGGAGATGTCGGCCAGCATGCCGGGGCGGTCGGGGATGTCGAAATGCAGCCGCAGCAGGCGGCCGTCGCGCAGCAATTGGCGCAGCAGCACATTCGACAACGCCCGCGCATCGATGTTGCCGCCACACACCGGAATGCCCACCGACTTGCCGGCGAAGCGCTCGGGGAAGGCCAGCACGGCCGCGAGGCCCGCGGCGCCCGCGCCTTCGGCCACCAGCTTCGCGCCTTCGGCCAGCATGGCGATGGCTTCCTCCACCGCGCGCTCGGGGACGACCAGTACCTCGATCCGGTGGGCCTTCAGCCAGGCGAAGGGCAGTTCGCCCACATCGCGCACGGCGATGCCCTCCGCCACTGTCGGGCCGCCGACGGCAACGGGCTGGCCGGCCAGGCGCTGGGCCATGGCGGGGTAGCCTTCGACCTCCACGCCATAGACGGTGGCGGCGGGGTTCAATTCGCGCACCGCCGCCGCGCAGCCTGTGACCAAGCCGCCACCGCCCACGGGCACGGCCAGCGTGTCGATCTGCGGGAAATCCTCCAGCATCTCGAGCGCGGCGGTGCCCTGGCCGGCGATGACGCCGGGATCGTCATAGGGGTGGATGAAGGTCAGCCCCTCCCGCGCCGCCAAATCCCAGGCATGGGCAGCGGCCTCGGCCAGGGTTTCGCCATGCAGGACGACCTTGGCGCCCCAGCCCTCGGTGCGGGTGACCTTGGTCGAGGGGGTGAAGCGGGGCATCACGATGGTGGCGCCGATGCCGGCCAGCGACGCATGGCGCGCGACGGCCTGGGCGTGGTTGCCGGCCGACATGGCGATGACGCCGGCCGCACGCTCCCGCGCCGACAGCAGCGCGATGCGGTTGGCCGCACCCCGCTCCTTGAAGGCCCCGGTAGCCTGGAGATTGTCGAGCTTGAGGTGGATGGCCGCCCCCGTCGCGCGCGACAGCGCATCGCAGCGAATGGTCGGCGTGCGCAGCACCGCGCCGCGGATGCGCTCGGCGGCGGCGCGGATATCGGCCAGGGTCAGGTGAGGCGTCGCCGGTTCAAGGGACTCGGCCGCGGTGCGCAGCGGTGACATGGGTTGGTCCCTGCACGGGGCGTGGCGGAAAGGAGGCCGGTCGCGCCCTCACCCCGCCCCTGCCCCGCATAGCGGGATAGGGCGGGCGGCAGCAATGGCGGTTCAGCCGAAGCGGACGCCGGCGATCTCATACACCCGGGCGCCGCCGGGGGCCGGCACCTCGACGGAGGATCCGACCTTCTTGCCGATCAGCGCCTTGGCCAGCGGCGAGGAGATGGAGATCGACCCCGCCTTCATATCCGCCTCATAGGCGCCGACGATGCGGTAGGTCTTCTCATCCTCCGTCTCCTCGTCCACCACGGTGACATAGGCGCCGAAGCGCACCTGGTCGCCGGACATGCGGGAGGTGTCGATCACCTCGACCGAGGGGATGATGCCTTCAAGCTCCGCGATGCGGCCTTCGATGAAGGACTGGCGTTCCCGCGCCGCGTGGTATTCCGCGTTCTCCGAGAGGTCGCCATGCGCGCGCGCTTCCGCGATCGCGCGGATCACGGCCGGGCGTTCCTCCGATTTCAGTACACGCAGTTCCTCCTGCAGGCGGGACAGACCCTCCGCGGTCATGGGGAACTTCTGCACGTCACGTCCTTCCCTGGAGAATGACCGCCCTGGGTGAAGTTTCCCAAGGCGTTCATCACGCGTTCAGACACGCCCGGCCGGGTCTCACGGTTGGCCCGCCGGGGCCGGATTGCAGCAGAGCATGAAACGTCCGGCGGGGGTCAACAAGAAGACGGCGGCGGAAGGTTCAACCCCGCCGCCGCCCACCGAACTCAAAACGAGCGCTGGAAATAGGCTTGCAGGGGCGCAACATCAAGGGTTCCACCCTTCAAGGCCGCGATGGCATGCACCGCCGCACGGGCCCCGGCCATGGTGGTGTAGTGCGGCACCCCATGCGTGAGCGCGCTGCGGCGGATGTCGAAGCTGTCGGACACCGACTGGCCGCCGCTGCTGGTGTTGATCACCAGTTGGATCGCATCCGACTTGATCGCGTCCACGCAATGCGGCCGGCCTTCCAGCACCTTGCCCACCACCGTGCAGTCCAGCCCCGCATCCCGCAGCCGCGCGGCGGTGCCCTGGGTCGCGCTGATCCGGAAGCCCATCTCCAGCAGCCGGCGGGCCAGGGTGACGGCGCCGGCCTTGTCGCTGTCCTTCACCGAGATGAAGGCGGTGCCGGATTCCGGCAGCTTCACCCCCGCGCCCAGCTGAGACTTCAGGAAGGCGCGCTCGAAGCTGGCATCGAGGCCCATCACCTCCCCGGTCGACTTCATCTCCGGGCCCAGCAGCACATCGACGCCGGGGAAGCGGTTGAAGGGGAAGACCGCTTCCTTCACCGCGACATGCGGCGCGACGGCGGCGTCATCCAGGTCGAATTCGCGCAATGACGCGCCGGCCATCACCCGCGCGCCGATCTTCGCCACCGGCACGCCCGTCGCCTTCGCGACGAAGGGCACGGTGCGGCTGGCGCGGGGGTTCACTTCCAGCACGAAGACCTCGCCGTCCTTCACGGCGTATTGCACGTTCATCAGGCCCTTGACCTTCAGCGCGCGGGCCATCGCTTCGGTCTCGGCCTTCAGCTCCGTCACCAGGGCGGGGGGCAGAGAATAGGGGGGCAGGGAACAGGCGCTGTCGCCGGAATGGATGCCGGCTTCCTCGATGTGCTCCATCACCCCGGCGACATAGACCTCGCCGTTCAGGTCGGCGATGCAATCCACATCGACCTCGATCGCATCGACCAGGTACTGGTCCACCAGGATCGGATTGTCGCCCGAGACCTTCACCGCGACGGCGCCGAAGCGGCGAAGCTGTTCGCGGTTGTGGCAGATCTCCATCGCGCGCCCGCCGAGCACGTAGGACGGGCGGACGACGACCGGATAGCCGATCTGCTCCGCCACCGCCTGCGCTTCGTCCAGGTCGCGCGCGATGCCGTTGGCCGGCTGGCGCAGGCCGAGGCCCTTCAGCAATTGCTGGAAGCGCTCACGATCCTCGGCGATGTCGATGCTGTCCGAGCTGGTGCCGAGGATGGGGATGCCCGCCTTGTGCAGCGCCTGGGACAGCTTCAGCGGAGTCTGGCCGCCATACTGCACGATGCAGCCCAGCACCTCGCCATTCTCCTGTTCCTTGCGGACCAGGGCGATCACGTCCTCATCCGTCAGGGGCTCGAAATACAGGCGGTCGGAGGTGTCGTAGTCGGTCGAGACCGTCTCCGGGTTGCAGTTGACCATGATGGTCTCGTAGCCCGCCTCACGCAGCGCATAGGCCGCATGGACGCAGCAATAGTCGAACTCGATGCCCTGCCCGATCCGGTTCGGACCGCCGCCAAGGATGATGATCTTTTTACGGTCGGTGGGGCGAGATTCGCATGCGGGCGTGCCGAAGCCGCCTTCATAGGTCGAATACATATAGGGCGTATCGGACGAAAACTCCGCCGCGCAGGTGTCGATGCGCTTGTAGACCGGCGTGACGCCGAGCGCCTGGCGCGCGGCCGCGACCTTCGCCGCCGTGCTGCCCGCGAGCGTCGCGAGGCGGCGGTCGGAGAAGCCGAGCGCCTTGAGGTTGCGGAACGCGGTGGCCGTCTTCGGCAGCCCTTCCGCCTTCACCTTCTCCTCGGCCTGCACGATGCGGTCGAATTCGCGGATGAACCAGGGATCGAACTTCGACGCCGCGTGGATCTCCTCCACGCTCATCCCCGCGCGCAGCGCCTGCGCCACCACCAGCGCGCGATCCGGCGTCGGCGTGGCGAGCGCGGTGCGGAGCGCCGTGTGGTCCGTGATGGGCAGGTCGTCGAGGCCCGTGAGCCCGGTCTCCAGGCCGCGCAGCCCCTTCTGGAAGGCCTCGCAGAAGGACCGCCCGATCGCCATCGTCTCACCCACCGACTTCATCGCGGTGGTGAGCGTCGCGGGCGTGCCGGGGAACTTCTCGAAGGTGAAGCGGGGGATCTTCACGACCACGTAGTCGATGGTCGGCTCGAAGCTCGCGGGCGTGACCTTGGTGATGTCGTTCGCCAGCTCGTCCAGCGTGTAGCCGACGGCGAGCTTCGCTGCGACCTTGGCGATCGGGAAGCCGGTGGCCTTCGACGCCAGGGCGGAGCTGCGGGAGACGCGCGGGTTCATCTCGATGATGACCATGCGGCCATCGGCGGGATTGATGCCGAACTGGACGTTGGACCCGCCGGTGTCGACGCCGATCTCGCGCAGGCACGCGATGCTCGCGTCGCGCATGATCTGGTATTCCTTGTCGGTCAGCGTCAGCGCCGGCGCGATGGTGACGCTGTCGCCGGTGTGCACGCCCATCGGGTCCAGGTTCTCGATGGAGCAGATGATGATGCAGTTATCCGCGCTGTCGCGGACCACTTCCATCTCGAATTCCTTCCAGCCGAGCACGCTTTCCTCGACCAGCACCTCGGTGGTCATGGAGGCGGCGAGGCCGGCGGAGACGATCTGCTCGAACTCCTCGCGGTTATAGGCGATGCCGCCACCCGTGCCGCCCAGGGTGAAGGACGGGCGGATGACGCAGGGCAGGCCCACTTCGTCCAGCGCGGCATGGGCTTCGGCCATCGTATGGGCGATGGCGCTCTTCGGGCTTTCGATGCCGATCTTGGCCATGGCATCACGGAACTTCTGGCGGTCCTCGGCCTTGTCGATGACATCCGCCTTCGCACCGATCAACTCGCAGCCGTATTTCGTCAGCACGCCGGCCGCATCGAGCTTGAGCGCGGTATTCAGCGCGGTCTGCCCGCCCATGGTGGGCAGCAGCGCATCGGGGCGTTCCTTGGCGATGATCTTCTCGACCATCTCGGGCGTGATCGGCTCGATATAGGTCGCATCCGCGAGGCCCGGGTCGGTCATGATCGTGGCCGGGTTGGAGTTCACCAGGATGACCCGGTAGCCCTCCGCGCGCAGCGCCTTGCAGGCCTGGGCGCCGGAATAGTCGAACTCGCAGGCCTGGCCGATGACGATCGGGCCGGCGCCGATGATGAGGATCGAGGAGATGTCGGTGCGCTTCGGCATGTCAGGCTCCGGTCGAATTCTGGCGTTCTGCGTCCGCGCGCCCTTGGCGGGACGCGGACCACAGCAGCATGGGTAGGATCAGAAGGTGGGGGATGCCCCAGAAGGCGAAGGCCCAGGCGGCGTGTTCGCCCATCATCAGCGTCGTCGCGCCATGGATGGCCGACGACAGGACGAAGGCCGTCAGCGCCGCGCGCTTGGGCGGGTAGATTTTCCGCAGCGCATTGGCCAGCACGAACAGCACCAGGCCCGAATAGCCCAGCGCGAAGAAGGCGAGCGCGAATTCCATCAGCCGCGACTTTCCGTGGCGAGCTTCACCGCGAGCAGCCCGAGCGCGGCACCCAGCACCCAGCGCTGCACCGCCATCCAGAAGGGCTTGGTCGACAGGAACCGCGCGGCCCCCGCCGCGCCCCAGACCAGCACCGCATCCCAGGCCGTGCAGACCACGATCTGCACCAGCCCAAGGATCGCCGCCTGGACGAACAGGTTGCCGCGATCGGGGTCGAGGAAGGGCGGCAGCACCGCCATGTAGAACAGCGCGACCTTCGGGTTCAGCGCGGCGGTCGCGAAGCCGACGCCGAACAGCCGCGCCGCCGGTTCGCGCGGCAGCGCGCGCGCTGCGAACAGCGGCTGCCCGCCCGGCCGCACGCATTGCCACGCCAGATAGGCGAGATAGGCAGCGCCGCCGAGCCGCAGCACATCCCACGCGTAAGGGACCGCCATCAGCGCTGCGGTGATCCCTGCCGCCGCACACAGCATGATGGTCAGCGAGCCGAACTGGCAGCCGATGAGCGAGATCATCCCCGCCCCCGTCCCCTGCGCCAGCGCGCGGGAGACGAGATAGAGCATGTTCGGCCCCGGCGTGACCGCGAGGCCGAGCGAGAGCGCGGCGAAGATCAGCAGCGTCTCGGGGGACGGCATGGTCAGCCCAGTGTCGAGAACCCGCCATCCACCGGGATGGCGGCGCCGGTGACGAAGGCGGCGGCGTCGGAAGCGAGGAAGGCGACGACGCCCGCGAAATCGGCGGGATCGCCCCAGCGCTTCGCCGGCGTGCGCGCCAGCACGCTGTCATGCAGCGTGGGCACGTCGATGCGCGCCTGGCGCGTCAGGGCAGTGTCGATCCAGCCGGGCAGCACGGCGTTGGCGGTGATGCCATCAGCGCTCCAGGCCGCGGCGAGCGACTTGGTGTATTGCACGATCGCGCCCTTGCTCGCGCCATAGGCCGGGGAGAAGGGCACGCCGAAGATCGACAGCATCGAGCCGATGCTGATGACCCGCCCGCGCCCTGACGCCTTCAGCGCCGGATAGGCGGCGCGCGTCAGGCGCATCACGCTGGTGAGGTTGGTGTCGAGCACGGTCGCCCATTCCTCGTCGGTGACGAGTTCGGGGCGCTTGCGGATATTGGTGCCGGCATTGTTGACCAGGATGTCGAGCCCGCCGGCCAGCGCCAGCACATCCGCGACCAGCTTCGGCGCCGCCGCGGGATCGAGCAGATCCACCGCGAAGGCGGCGGCGTTGCCGCCGAGCTCCGCGACCGCCGCGCTGTTCTTCCCCGCATCGCGCCCGGCCACGATCACCCGCGCGCCACAGGCCGCGAGCCCGCGCGCCATGCCGAGCCCGATGCCGCCATTGCCGCCGGTGACGAGGGCAACGCGGCCGGAGAGGTCGAAGAGGGCCACCGTCAGGCCGCCTTCTTCGACTCGATCATCTCCACGAAGCGCTTGAACAGGTAGTGGCTGTCGGTCGGGCCGGGGCTGGCTTCCGGGTGGTACTGCACGGAGAACGCCGGCAGCTTGGTGCTCGCGATGCCTTCATTCGATCCGTCGAACAGGCTGCGATGCGTCACCTCCACGCCGTCGGGCAGGCTGGTCTCATCCACCGCGAAGCCGTGGTTCTGGCTGGTGATCTCGACGCGGCCAGTGCGAAGGTCCTTCACCGGCTGGTTGCCGCCGCGATGGCCGCGATCGAGCTTGTAGGTCTTGGCACCCAGCGCCAGCGCCAGCAGCTGGTGGCCGAGGCAGATGCCGAACACCGGCACGCCGGTGCCCAGCACCTCACGGATGTTGGCGACCGCATAGGCGCCGGTGGCCGCCGGGTCGCCCGGGCCGTTGGACAGGAACACGCCATCCGGCTTGTGGCGCAGGATCTCCTCCGCCGTCGCGCTGGCGGGCACCACCGTCACCGCGCAGCCGGCCGCCGCCAGGCAGCGCAGGATGTTGCGCTTGGCGCCGAAATCCACCGCCACGACCTTGTGCTTAGGTGCGGCCTGCGTCCCGTAGCCGGCGCCGAGCGTCCAAGTGGTTTCGGTCCAGTTGTAGCTCTGGCGGGTCGTGACTTCCTTCGCGAGGTCCATGCCTTCCAGCCCCGGCCAGCCGGCCGCCATGGCGCGCAGCGCGTCCAGGTCGAAGGCGCCATCGGCGGGGAAGGCCAGCACGCCATTCGGCGCGCCGCCGTCGCGGATGCGGGCGGTCAGCGCGCGGGTGTCGATGCCGCAGAGGCCCGGCACGCCATGCGACTTCAGCCAATCATGCAGGTGCCTTGTCGCGCGCCAGTTGGACGGCTCGGTCACGTCCTGCTTCACGATCAGGCCGCGCGCGGCGGGGGTGGTCGCCTCGATATCCTCGGCGTTGGTGCCGACATTCCCGATATGAGGGAAGGTGAAGCAGATGGTCTGGCCGGCATAGGAGGGATCGGTCAGCACCTCCTGGTATCCGGTCATGGAGGTGTTGAAGCAGATCTCGGCGACGGTCGTGCCATGCGCCCCGAAGCCGCGGCCCCAGAAGACGGCACCGTCGGCCAGGACGAGGGCGGCAGTCGCGCCGTCAGGGATGGTGGAATCGGTCACGGCGGTCTCCGTGCGGGGCTTGCGTGTGTCGGCCTTGGGCAGGTCGTCGAGGGCGAGGCCGGTGGCGGCGAGCACCACGGGCCAATGCTTGGCGGGGATGGCGCGCGCCTGGCGCCACTTCCGCACCGCTTCGGTGCCGATGCCAAGGCGAGTTGCCGCCGCCTCGGGGCCACCCAGCAGGGCGACGATGTCCTCGACCGTGTGCATGGGCGGCTTATCTGGGAAAAAACTTCCCAAGTCCAGCGCGACCTCAGGCTGGGAAGAAAATTCCGAGCCACCCTGCGATAGGGGAAGCCCTGCCGGAAGGGTTGGGCCCGGGCGGCCAAAGGGCTAGATCGAACCGCAAGAGGAGACCACGCCGATGGCCGATGACCTGCGCACCCGTTTCACCGCCGCGCTGAAGGAAGCGATGCTGGCGAAGGACGCCGCCACCACCTCCACCGTCCGGATGATCATGGCCAAGCTCAAGGATGTGGACATCGCAGCCCGCCCGTCCGGCGTCGATCGCGTGCCGGATGAGCAGGTGGTGTCCATGCTGCGCGGCATGGTGAAGTCCCGGCGCGAGGCGGTGGATCTCTACCGCCAGGGCGGCCGCGAGGAACTCGCCGCCAAGGAGGAAGCCGAGATCGCGGTGATCGAGGGCTTCCTGCCGCAGCAGATGGACGACGCCGCCATCGCCGCCGCCGTGGATGCCGCCATCGCGGAAGCCGGCGCGACCAGCGTCAAGGACATGGGCAAGGTCATGGCCGCGCTGAAGAAGCTCGGCGGGGCGCTGGATATGGGCAAGGCGGGGCCGGCGGTGAAGGCGAAGCTCGGCGCGTGACGCCGTAGGGCGGCCGCGCCCCCTCCCCGACCCTCCCCCGCTTCGCGGGAGAGGGAGGTTGGGTGCGCCCTTGATCCCTCTCCCGCGAAGCGGGGGAGGGTGGCTGCGCGTAGCGCAGCCGGGTGGGGGCGCGACCGAACCCAGCACCGGATCGCGCACCCCA
>JBIIRI010000160.1:0-7674 GCA_044341625.1 Roseomonas sp. | reverse complement strand
GCTGGACGCCGCGATCTGGGATCCCCGCGCCGGCGGGCCGCCGCCGGTCGTGGCGGACCTGGTGATCGGGCTGGCGCCAGCCGCGCGGCTGCGGGCCGGCGCGACGCTCGCGGCCGCGCTGCGCCCCGCGCTGGCCCAGGGAGGGGCGCTGCTGCTGGCCGAACCGCTGCCCAGCCGCGTCTGGAGCTTCGTCTGCGGCCAGGACCCCGCCTGGTGGACCGGGCTCGGTGCCAACCCCGCCGATGGCGGCGCGCTGCCGGATGCGACGCTGTGGCTGCACCGGCTGGAGGAAGCCGGCTTCCGCGCCACCGCCGCCGAATCGCTGCCCTGCGCCCCCTGGCCCGCCATGCTGCTGGGCGCCGAGGCCGCGCCCCCGCCCGCCGCCGCGCGTTCCGCGCCGCCACGGCACATCCTGGTGCATGACGCCCCGTCCGCGCCGCTGGCCGATGCGCTGGCCGCGCGACTGGGTCGCGCGGGTGCCGTGGTGGAACGCCTCACGCTTGGCGAGGCCCCGGTGCCGAAGCGCCTGGCCGGCGCCCGCGTGGTCGCGCTCGCCCAGCCAGACGGCGATGCGCTGCCCGCCACCCTGGCCGCGCTGGTGCGCCTGGCTGATGCCGCCCTGGGCAGCGCCGCCGGGCTGGTGCTGGTGACCTCCGGCGGAGCGCAGCCGGCGGAAGGCCGCCACCTGCCGGAAGGCGCGGCGCTGCTCGGCCTGATGCGCGTGCTGGCCAATGAGATGCCGGCGCTGGCCTCCCGCCGGATCGACCTTGCCCCCGACCTGCCGCCGGAAGCGGCGGCCAGGCGGTTGGCGGCCGAACTCGATCCGCTCCCCGATGCGGGTGTGGCGGAGCCGGAGGTGACGCTCGCCCCCGCCGGGCGGCTGGTGCCCCGGCTGGTCCGTGGCCTCGCCGCGCCGGCCTTGGCCGGGCCACTGCAACTCGGCATCGCCCAGCCCGGACGGCTCGGCACGCTGCGTTGGGAACCGGGCGAGACGCGCCAGCCCGGCCCCGGCGAGGTCGCGTTGCGGATCGAGGCGGCGGGGCTCAATTTTCGCGACCTCATGTGGGCCCAGGGCCTGCTGCCGGAAGATGTTCTGGAAGCCGGCTTCGCCGGGCCGACGCTCGGCATGGAATGCGCGGGGGTGGTGGAGGCGGCGGGGGCCGGCGTCGCGCTGCGGCCGGGCGCGCGGGTCTTCGGCGTGGCGCCGGCGGCGCTCGCGGCGCGGGCGGTGACGCGGGTGGAAGCGCTTGCCGCGCTGCCCGACGGGCTCGGCTTCGAGGCGGCGGCGACCATCCCCGTGGCCTTCATGACCGCCCTTTACGCGCTGGAGGACTGCGCGCGGCTCCAGGCCGAGGAGACGGTGCTGATCCATGGTGGCGCGGGCGCGGTCGGGCTCGCGGCGCTGCAGGTCGCGCAGGCCGTGGGCGCGCGGGTCGCGATGACGGCGGGTAGCGCCGCCAAGCGCGCCTTCCTGCGCGCGGCGGGGGCCGATCTGGTTCTGGACAGCCGTGACCCCGGCTTCGCCGATGCCCTGCGCCGGCATTGGCCGGAGGGCGTCGATGTCGTCCTGAACAGCCTGGCCGGGGAGGCGATGGAACGCAGCCTGGCGTTGGTCAGGCCCTTCGGGCGCTTCGTGGAACTCGGCAAGCGCGACTTCGTGGAGAATCGTCGCGCGCCGCTGCGCCCGCTGCGCCGCAACGCGACCTATTTCGCGGTGGATGTGGATGAATTGCCGCGCGCCCGTCCTGGCCTGGCCGCGCGCCTGCTGGGCCGCATCCGGGATGGCCTGCGGGACGGCACCTTCCGCCCACTGCCCTTCGCCGTCTTCGCGCCAGCGGACGCGGAAGCCGCCTTTCGGACGCTGCAGGCCTCTGCCCATATCGGCAAGCTGGTGGTCTGCCCGCCCAGCCCCCGCGCGGCTCAGCCGCTGCGCCCCTGGCTGCCTCCCAAGGACAGCGTGGTCGTCGTCACCGGCGGCACGCGCGGCTTCGGCCTGGCCTGCGCGAGGTGGCTGGCGCGGCAGGGTGTGCGGCATCTCGCGCTGATTGGCCGAAGGGGCGCCGAGGATGACGCGTTGGCGCTGCGCGACCTTGCGGCGCTTGGTGCCCAGGCCGCGATCCATGCCTGCGACGCGGCCGATGCCGCGGCGCTGGAGGCGACACTGACAAGAATCCGCGCCGCGCGGCCGATCGGCGGCGTGGTGCATGCGGCGGGCGTGCTGGATGATGCGGCGGCGTTGTCGCTGGATGCTGCGCGCTTCCGCCGCGTGCTGGCTCCGAAGCTCGATGCCGCGCGCCACCTGGACCGGCTGACGGCGGGCGATGCGCTGTCGCTGTTCCTGCTGTTCGGCTCCGCCACCACCACCTTCGGTAATCCGGGCCAGGCCAATTACGTCGCCGCCAATGCCGCGCTGGAGGCGTTGTCCCGCCAGCGCCGCGCCGCCGGCCGGCCCCCGCTGACCGTCGCCTGGGGGCCGATCGCCGATGTCGGGATGCTCGCCGCCGATGCCGCCAAGGCCGAGACGCTGCACCGCCGCCTCGGCGTCGCCGCGATGCGCGCGGAGGACGCGCTGGCGGCGCTGCCCGCGCTGCTCGCCGCGCCGCATGCCGCGCCGCTGCTGGTCCGGCTGAGCGGCGGGGAAGGGCGGCTGCGCCTGCCGCTGATGGCGGAGCCGATGCTCGGCGCGCTGGCCGGCGCCGACAGCGCGCCGGAGGCGGGCGAGCTGCGCCTGCGCCTCGCCGCCATGTCGCGGGAGGAGGCGGAAGCCGCGCTGCTGCGGCTGGTGCAGGAGGAAGTGGGGCGCATCCTGCGCCTGCCGCCCGATGCGGTGGCGGCGGATGCGCCGGTGGCGGGATTGGGTCTCGATAGCCTCGGTGCGCTCGAGCTGCGCGGGGCGCTGGAGGCGCGGTTGGCGCGGGATGTCGCGATCGCCGGCCTGTCGGAGTCGCTGACGGTGGCCGCGCTGGCGCGGCAGGTCGCGGGCGCGGTGCTGGCGCCTGCGGCGACGCAGGCCACGATCTCCGTGCTGGTGGACAGTTTCGAGCCGGCGTCGGTCCCCGACAGCCTGCGCGCGGCTGAATAGACAAGGGCTTCGCAGCATCCATGATCCGCGGTCAGGGCTTCGGTCTTTCAGCCACGGCGCGCTTTGCCTTGGTGCAGCGTCTGGCCCGCCGGCGCGAAGGCCAGGACGCGCAGGCGGCGCGTGATCCGCGCGGCTTCGGCGGCATCCAGAACCTCAAGGATTGGGGGCTGGTGCGCGACGCGATGGAGACGCTCGGCCTCGAAAGCCCGTTCTTCCGCGCGCATGAAGGCCGTGCCGGCGCGCACACCGTGATTGCGGGGCGGGAGCTGATCAATTTCGGCTCCTACGACTATCTCGGGCTGAATGGCGATGCGCGGCTGCATGCGGCGGCGGCCGGGGCGATGGCGCGCTACGGCATCTCCGCCTCCGCATCGCGCCTCGTCAGCGGGGAGAGGCCGGTGCATGCCGCGCTGGAAACCGCGCTGGCCGCGCATTACGGCGCGGAGGCCGCGCTCGCCTTCGTCAGCGGGCATGCGACCAATGTGACGCTGATCGGCCATCTGATGGGGCCGCGCGACGCGATCGTGCATGACGCCGCGATCCACAATTCCGCCGTCGAGGGCGCGCGGCTGTCCGGCGCGCGGCGCGTGTCCTTCGCGCATAACGACCTCGGCGCCGCGGAGCGCGAGCTGAAGGCCGTGCGCGCCCGGGGGGGCGGCGCGCAGCGCGTGCTGCTGGTGGTCGAGGGCCATTATTCGATGGATGGCGATGTGCCGGACCTGGCCGGCTTCGTGCGCCTGGCCCGCCAGCACGACGCCTGGCTGATGGTGGATGACGCGCATGGCCTCGGCGTGGTGGGGCAGACGGGGAAGGGCGCCTTCGAGGCTGCCGGCATCGATCCATCCGATGTCGATATCTGGATGGGCACCTTGTCCAAGACGCTCTGCGCCTGTGGCGGCTATGTCGCGGCGAAGGCCGAGCTGATCGACTGGCTGCGCCACACCGCGCCGGGCTTCGTCTATTCCGTCGGCCTGCCGCCGGCGCTCGCGGCCTCCGCCCATGCGGCGCTGGAGATCCTGCAGGCCGAGCCCTGGCGGGTCGCGAAGCTGCAGGCGAATGCGCGACGGCTGCGCGATGCGTGCCTCGCGCGCGGCTTCGACACCGGGCAGTCCGCCGGGCTCGGCATCGTGCCGGTGGTGCTGGGCAGTTCGGTGCGCGCCATCCGCGTCTCCGCCGCGCTGCTGGAGCGCGGGGTGAATGCGCTGCCGATCATCTTCCCCGCCGTGCCCGAACAGGCCGCGCGGCTGCGCTTCTTCGTCTCGGCCGAGCATGAGGACGCCGATATCGACGCCGCGGCGGCTGCGCTGGTCGCCGCGGCTGACAGCGTGCCCGTGGCAGGCGACGCCGGCTGAGCGGCGCGACGGATGAAGGCTGTTCGGATCGCGTTGCTGACCCTGCCGTCTGTCATGAGCGACGCGGCAAGCCTCAGCTTCGCGCGCGCGCTGGGCGGGCGGCTGGCGCTGTTCGGCCTGTCCGATCCGATGCGCCCCGCCATGGGCGGCGCGCTGGGGCAGTTGCGGCGGCACTTGGCGCGGTCGGGGCCGCGCATGCTGCCCTATCTGGCGCTGGGCTATGGCCTGCCGTTTCGGCACGGGCCGTTCCGCGCTGTGGCGCGGACGGCGGGCGCGCCGCTGGTCGTGGTGCGGGATGTGAATGGCGATGCGATGCGGGCCGCGCTGGTGGCGGCGCGGCCCGACCTGATCGTCACGCTGCATTTCGACCAGATCCTGGCGCGGGAGACGCTGGCGCTCGCGCCGCTCGGCGGGGTGAACCTGCATCCTTCCCTGTTGCCCCGGCATCGTGGCCCGATGCCCGCCTTCTGGATGCTGGCCGAGGATCCGGGCGCGGCTGGTGTCAGCCTGCATCGCCTGGCGCCACGGATCGATGCGGGGGCCTTGCTGGCGCAGCGCCCCGTTGCGCTGCCGCCGGGACTGTCCGCGCTGGAAGCGACGCGGCGGCTGCATCTGGCGGGCTTGCCGCTGCTGCGAGACCTGGTGGCCCGGCTGGACGACCCGCGGGTGCTGGCCGGCGCCGAGCAGCCGGTCCTGCCCTATCGCGGCTTTCCCGATGCCACCGCGCTGCGCTGCGCGGCGCGGCGTGGCGTGGCGCTGGTGCGTGCCGCCGATCTGCAGCTGATCCTGCCCGGCCGGGCGGCGCGGGGATGATTGACCGACTTCGTTGCGGGTGCGATGCCCCGCCGCGCCGATGATATCTAGCTTCGACACCCCTGTGCCGCGCTGCTTCCTGTTCCTCCAGGGGCCCATCACGCCCTTCTTCGCCGAGGTCGCGGCCGGGCTCGCGGCGCTTGGGCATGCGACGCATCGCATCAACCTCAATCTGGGCGACCGGCTGTTCTGGCACGGCGGGCCCGCGCCGATGGTGGATTACCGTGGCCCGCCCGAGGCCTGGCCCGGCTTCATCGATGCCTATCTCGACCACCATGGGGTCACCGACCTGGTGCTGCTGGGCGAACAGCGCGCCTATCACCGCGCCGCGATCGCGGCGGCGGATCGGCGCGGCATCGCGGTGACGGTCACCGATTTCGGCTATTTCCGCCCCGACTGGATCACGCTGGAACGGGACGGGATGGGCGGCGACAGCCGCTTCCCGCGCGACCCCGCGGCGATCCGCGCCCTGGCGGCGGGCCTGCCGCCGGCCGATCTGACGGAGCGGCTGCGCGATCCCTTCTGGCGCATGGCGACGTGGGACGTGGCCTATCACCTGGCCGCGATGCTGCCATGGCCGTTCCGGCACTATCGCAGCCACCACCTGCACCATCCGCTTGCGACCTATGCCGGCATGGCGCGGCGCCTGCTGCTGCGGCGGAGTGAACGCGCCGAGGGCGCGCGGATCGTCGAGAGGCTGGCCGGACAGCCCTTCTGGGTCTTCGCCATGCAGATGGAGACCGATTTCTCCATCCGCGCCTATTCCCGCTATGCCGACATGGACACGCCGGTCGGGGAGACCGTGCGATCCTTTGCGCGCCACGCGCCGCCGGACGCGCATCTGGTCGTGAAGGTCCACCCGCTCGATCCCTGCCTGAAGCGCTGGAGCCGGCGGCTCCCCGCCATCGCGGAGGCGGCAGGCGTCGGGCGGCGGGTGCATGTCGCGCATCATGGACCGCTCGACCTGATGCTCGGCGGGGCGCGTGGGATGTTGACAGTGAACAGTACGGTGGGGCTGCGCGCCATCGTGCTGGGCTGCCCCACCAAGGCGCTGGGCCGGGCGGTGTGGGATGTTGCGGGGTTGGCGCATCAAGGCCCGCTCGACCATTTCTGGGCCGAGGCCGCGCCGCCCGACCCCGATCTGCGCGCCGATTTCCTGGCCGCGCTGCAGGCGACCACGCAGCTGCGCGGCGTCTTCTACGCCCCCGAAGGCCGCACTGTGGCGGTGGCGGAGACGGTGCGCCGCCTGCATGAGGGGAGGGTGGGGGTACCGGGGGATGTCCTGGCTGAAGTCTCTCCTGGCAGGGCTTCCGCGTCACCCAGTCCGGATTGACGCGCGCCGCATCGGACCGATGGCTGGTGGGATCTCGATATGTGGCGTTGTATCGTTTCTCCCCAGCCCGACCGGTCCGGTCGGACCGAGCATTATCCGAGGACGCCGCGGAGATGAGTCCTGCTTTCGCCGCCCCCCGCATCGCCGTCCTCATCCCCTGCTACAATGAGGAAGTCGCGATCCCGCGTGTCGTCGCGGCCTTCCGCGCGGCGCTGCCGCAGGCCACGATCTACGTCTACGACAACAACTCCCGCGACGGCACGCGTGCCGCGGCCGCCGCCGCTGGCGCCGTGGTGCGGACCGAGACACAGCAGGGCAAGGGACATGTCGTGCGGCGGATGTTCGCCGACATCGAAGCCGACGCCTATATCCTGGTCGATGGCGACGACACCTACGACGCCACCGCCGCGCCGGAGATGCTGCGCCTGCTGTTCGAGGATCGGCTCGACATGGTCACCGGCGTGCGCGTGACGGAGGCCGCTGGCGCCTATCGCCCCGGCCACCACTTCGGCAACGCCGTGCTGACCGGCATGGTGCGCCTCGTCTTCGGCAACCGCATCACCGACATGCTGTCGGGCTACCGCGTCTTCTCCCGCCGCTTCGTCAAAAGCTTCCCGGCGCTCGCCGCGGGCTTCGAGACGGAGACGGAATTCACTGTCCACGCCCTGGAACTCCGCCTGCCGGTCGGGGAAGCGCGCACCGCCTACAAGGAACGCCCCGTGGGGTCCGCCAGCAAGCTCAACACCTGGCGCGACGGCGCGCGGATCCTTCGCACCATCCTGCTGCTGGTGCAGCGCGAGAGGCCTCTGATGTTCTTCTCCGCCGCCGCCGCCGTGCTGCTCGCCGCCGCGATCCTGCTGGCGCTGCCGCTGCTGGCCACCTTCCTCGAGACCGGGCTGGTGCCGCGGCTGCCGACGGCGGTGCTGGCCACGGGGCTCGCCCTGCTGTCCTTCCTGTCGCTTGCCAGCGGGCTGATCCTCGACACCGTCTCCCGCGGGCGGCTGGAGGCGAAGCGGCTGGCCTATCTGGCCCTGCCCGGCCCGGATCCGGGGCCAGGGTCCCCCCGCGCGGGATGATTGCGCGGCGCGGCCGGC
>JBIIRI010000159.1:0-7684 GCA_044341625.1 Roseomonas sp. | reverse complement strand
TGCTCGCCACCCTCCGCAGCACCGGCCGCACGAACGAAGTGCGGGCCCGGCTGGCGGAAGATGGGCCCGAGGTCCTGCTCTCGGCTTCCACCTTCCGGCAGGAAGGCGCGCTGCTGATCCTCATTCGCCTGGAAACCCCGCAAGGGGATGCCGAATCCGGGGAAGCCGGGGAAGCGCGGACGCGGCTGCTCAAGGTGGTCGAGGGCGTGCCCGACGCCTTCGTCGTCGCCGATGGCGAAGCGCGCATCGTCAGCGCGAACCCGGCCTTCCTGGACATGGTCCAGGTCGCGTCGGACGAACAGCTGCGCGGCACGCCACTCGACCGCTGGCTCGGTCGCCAGGGCGTGGAGTTCGAGGTGCTGCTGGCCACCCTGCGGAATCGCGGCTCGGTGCGGCTTTATAACAGCGCCATCCGCGGCGATCTCGGCGCGGTGACGGAAGCGGAGGTGTCCGGCACCATCGTGATGTCAGGCGGGCAGACCTTCTATGGCTTCGCCATCCGCGATGTGGGCCCGCGCATCCGCCCCGCCGCCCGCGCCCCCGAAGGCAGCGCCCGCACGGTCGAGCAGCTGGCGGAGCTGATCGGCCGCGTCCCGCTGCGCGACCTGGTGCGGGAAGCCACGGACGCGATCGAGCGCCTCTGCATCGAGGCCGCACTGGAGCTGACGGGCGACAACCGCGCCTCCGCCGCCGAGATGCTCGGGCTGAGCCGCCAGAGCCTCTATGTGAAGCTGCGTCGCTATGGCCTTGGCGATCTCGGCGCCGAAGACGGCGCGGAAGGCTAGGGACGCGATGGCCACCCCCCTCTCGCGACCGGCACTCGGCGCCGCACGCCCTTCGGCGGCGGTGATCCTGGAATTGCTCAAGCCCATCACCTGGTTCCCGCCGATGTGGGCCTTCGGCTGCGGCGTCGTCGCCTCGGGCGCCGCGCTGGCGGATGCGTGGCCGCTGGCGCTGGTCGGCATCCTGCTGGCCGGCCCACTGGTCTGCGGGATGAGCCAGGCGGTGAATGACTGGTTCGACCGCCATGTCGATGCGGTGAACGAGCCGCAGCGGCCGATCCCATCGGGGCGCATGCCGGGGCGCTGGGGGCTTTATGTCGCCATCGGCTGGACGCTGGTCTCTCTCGCGGTCGGCGCCTTCCTCGGCCCCTGGGGCTTCGCGGCCACCATCCTCGCGGTGATCCTCGCCTGGGCCTACAGCGCGCCGCCGCTCCGGCTCAAGCAGAACGGGTGGTGGGGCAACCTGGCCTGCGGGCTCAGCTACGAGACGCTGCCCTGGATCACCGGCGCCGCGGTGCTGTCGGCCGCCGCGCCGGATCCGCGCCTGGTGGCCATCGCGCTGCTCTATGGCCTCGGCGCGCATGGCATCATGACGCTGAACGACTTCAAGTCGATCGAGGGCGACCGCCGCTTCGGCGTCGATTCGCTGCCCGTGCTGCTCGGCGCGGAGCGCGCGGCGCGCGTGGCGTGCTGGGTGATGGCGGTGCCGCAGGCGCTGGCCGCGATGCTGCTGGCCTATTGGGGCCACGGCATGGCGGCGGCGATGATCGCTGGGCTGCTCGGGCTGCAGGGCTTGGCCATGCGCCGCTGGCTCAGCGATCCGCGCGCGCTGGCGCCCTGGTACAATGGCGCGGGCGTGACGCTTTATGTTGCGGGGATGATGGCCTGCGCCGTCGCGCTTGCCCCAGGCGGTGCGCCATGAGCGGAGCTGCCCCTTCGCTCGGCTGGCTCGGCATCGTCCGGCTTGGCCTGGTGCAGACCGCGCTGGGCGCGATCGTCGTACTGACCACCGCCGCGCTGAACCGCGTCATGGTGATCGAACACGCCTTGCCGGCCATGATTCCCGGCGCGCTGGTCGGGTTGCATTACGCGGTGCAGATGATGCGGCCGCGGATGGGGCACGGGTCGGACCAGGGTGGGCGGCGCACGCCCTGGATCATCGGCGGCATGGCGGTGCTGGCCGCGGGCGGGGTCCTTGCGGCGGTCGCGACCGCCTGGATGGGCACGGCGCTGATCCCCGGGCTGCTGCTGGCGACACTGGCCTTCCTGCTGATCGGGATCGGCGTCGGCGCGGCGGGGACATCGCTACTGGTGCTGCTCGCCGCGCGGGTCGCGCCCAGCCGCAAACCGGCGGCTGCTTCGATCGTCTGGATCATGATGATCGCGGGCTTCGTCGTCACCACCGCAACCACGGGCCGGCTGCTCGATCCCTATTCGGGCGAGCGGCTGGTCGCCGTGACCGCCGGCGTTGCGCTGATCGCGTTTCTGGTGAGCGTGCTTGCCGTCGCTGGCATCGAGGGCCGCGCGCCCGCCCGCAGGGCGGAAGCGCCGGCGCCGACCCGCTTCGGTGTCGCGCTGCGCGAGGTCTGGGCGGAGCCGGTCGCGCGGCATTTCACGATCTTCGTCTTCGTCTCGATGCTGGCCTACAGCGCGCAGGACCTGATCCTGGAGCCCTTCGCCGGCGCCGTCTTCGGCATGACGCTCGGCGAATCGACGCGGCTGTCCTCGGTGCAGCATGGCGGCGTGCTGGCGGGGATGATCGCGGTGGCGGTGATCGGCACGCTGGCCAAGGGCGGCATCCGCGTGCTGCGCGGCTGGATCGTCGGCGGCTGCATCGGCGCCGCGGGCATGCTGGTGGCGCTGGCCTTCGCGCATACGGGCGGCGCGGCCTTCCCGCTCCAGGCTGCCTTCTTCCTGCTCGGCGTCGGCAATGGCGCCTTCGCGGCGGCGGCCATCGCGGCGATGATGCAGCTGGTCGCCATCGGCCGGCAGGGCCGCGACGGCGTGCGGATGGGCATGTTCGGCGCCGCACAGGCCATCGCCTTCGGGCTCGGCGGCTTCCTTGGCACCGTCATCCTCGATCTTGGGCGCCTGGCCACGGGCAGCGTGACGGGCGGCTACAGCGTGGTGTTCCTGCTCGATGCGGGGCTGTTCCTGGTCGCGGCGCTGCTCGCGCTGCGGATCGGGCAGCCCGCGCGCATCCGGCGCGACACATTCGGCGGCGCCGCAACGGCGGCATCTTGAGCAAGGAAGGCGCCATGACAACCGAGACCTTCGATGTGGTGGTGGTGGGCGGTGGCCCTTCCGGCGCAACTGCGGCCTATGACCTCGCCGCCAAGGGCCGCAGCGTGCTGCTGCTCGACAAGGCGGGGCGCATCAAGCCCTGCGGCGGTGCGATCCCGCCGCGCCTGATCCGCGACTTCGCCATCCCGCAGGACCTTCTGGTCGCGCGCATCACCTCCGCGCGCATGGTCTCGCCGACCGCGAAGGAAGTGGACATGCCGATCGACACCGACGGCTATGTCGGCATGGTGGATCGGGAGGTCTTCGACGAATACCTGCGCGAACGCGCGGCCGATGCGGGCGCGGTGCGCGCCACCGGAAGCTTCGAGAACCTGTCGCGCGACGCGGACGGCACCGCCGTGGTCGAGTATCGCCCGAAAGGGGCAGAGGATGGCGCGCCGCTGGAACGGGTGCGCGCGCGGCTGGTGATCGGCGCCGATGGCGCACGCAGCCAGGTGGGCAAGCAGGCCGTGCCCGGCGCCGACAAGGTGAAATGCGTCTTCGCCTATCACGAGATCGTCGAGGCGCCGCAGGACGAGGTCCGCAGCTACGACGCCAATCGCTGCGACGTCTATTACCAGGGCAAGCTCTCGCCGGATTTCTACGCCTGGATCTTCCCGCATGGAAAGACGGTCAGCATCGGCACGGGCTCGATGCACAAGGGCTTCTCGCTGCGCGGATCGGTGGCGGAACTTCGCAAGGCGACCGGCTTCGATAAGGTCCGCACGCTGCGCCATGAAGGCGCGCCGATCCCGCTGAAGCCGCTGAAGAAGTGGGACAATGGGCGCGACGTGCTGCTGGCCGGCGATGCCGCGGGCGTGGTCGCGCCGGCCTCCGGCGAAGGCATCTACTATGCCATGCTCGGCGGCCGCCTCGCGGCCGATGCGGCGGAGGAATTCTGCCGCACCGGGCAGGCCGCCGCGCTCGGCCTGGCGCGCAAGCGCTTCATGAAGCAGCACGGCCGCGTCTTCTGGATCCTCGGGATCATGCAGTACTTCTGGTACTCGTCGGACAAGCGCCGCGAGAAATTCGTCAAGATCTGCGAGGACAAGGACGTCCAGCGCCTGACCTGGCAGAGCTACATGAACAAGGAACTCGTGCGCCGCGACCCGATGGCGCATGTGCGGATCTTCTTCAAGGACCTCGCCCACCTGTTCGGATTCGCGCGGGCATGATGCGCCTCGCCCGTGCCGATGATGATTGCGGAGCCTCCACGCAATGAAGCTTTCCTCGCTCGATCAGCCGATCGGCGTGCTGCCGGCCGCCTCCGGCCAGCGCCACCGCCACGGCACCTCCCGCCTTCTCCCGCTCCGGGTCGGTACGCGCGGATCGCCGCTCGCGATCTGGCAGACGCGGCACTTCCTGTCCCTCATCACCCGCGTCTGCCCACTGCTGCGGGAAGTCGACGCCTTCGAGGAGCATGTGATCGCGACCAGCGGCGACAAGCTGCTGGACCGGCGGCTGGCGGATATCGGCGGCAAGGGTCTCTTCGCGAAGGAGATCCATGAAGCGCTGACGGATGGCCGCATCGATTTCGCCGTCCACAGCCTGAAGGACCTGGAGACGGAGCTGCCGCCCGGCATCGTGCTGGCCTGCACGCTGCGGCGGGAGGATCCGCGCGACGCCATCATCCTCGGCCCGACCTGCCATGCGCCGGACAGCGCCGACCCTTACGCCTGCCTGCCGCGGGGCGCGCTGGTCGGCACCGCTTCCGTTCGCCGGCAGAGCCAGATGCTGCATGCACGGCCCGACCTGCGGGTGGAGGTGATCCGCGGCAATGTCGGCATGCGTCTGTCGAAGGTCCGCGCCGAAGGCGGGCCGCAGGCCTCGCTGCTCGCTTTGGCCGGTCTGCGGCGGCTCGAGCTGGAACAGGAAGCGGGCGTCATTCTCGATCCCGAAACGATGGTGCCGGCGGCGTGCCAGGGCATCGTCGGCGTCACGGTCCGGGCGGATGATGTGGAGCTGCGCGAGCTGCTGTCGGTGATCGAGGATCGCGAATCCGCCATCGCCAGCGCGGCGGAACGCGCCCTGCTCGGCGAACTCGATGGCTCCTGCCGGACGCCCATCGGCGGGCATGCGCGCCTGACGGCGGATGGCGGCGTGGATCTGACCGGGCTGGTCGCACGCGCCGATGGCACCTTCCTGCTGAAGCGCCGCATGTCCGGCGAGGCCGCCGATGCCGCCCGGCTGGGGCGCGAATTGGCGATCCAGCTGCGGAAGGAAGCCCCGGCCGACGTCTTCGGCTGAAGGGGACCTGCCCCTCACCCGCCGGGCGGGAAATCCGGCGGGCGCGTGGCGTGGCGACGCCTTGCCTTCAGCCGCGCCGCCGCCTCCGCCACCGCCGGCGCGAGCAGCAGCGGCGCGGTGAGCAGCGCCAGGATACCGAAGCCCGCGCCCCAGGCGCGGCCACCCAGGACGAAGGCAAAACCCGCCAGCGTCCAGGTCGCGGCATTGGCACCGAAGCCGATGGCGAACAGCCAGCGCAGCCGCTTCAGGCGACGCGCGCGGGCTTCCGGGTCTTCGCGGGCGGTAAAGGCGCGGCCGGCGGCCCCAACCTCGTAGAGCCGCCGTTCATCCACCCGGAAGGGTGGCTCGCCGCTCAGCGGCGGATCACCACGAAGGGCAGCGGCCGGCCCTGCTTCCGGGCGCGCCGGATTCGCCACCAGATCGAGCCCGCGCCGATGGCGCCCGCCACGATCAGCACCGGCAGCGCCAGCGCGGCGAACAGGATCGCCACCGCCGCCAGCACGATCCCACCGGTGGCCAGCGCGACCAGCAGCGCCACGCCCCCGACCCGGCCCAGCACGCGGTCGAGCTTCCCCGGCGCCGGCGGGGGCGGCGGTTCCCGGAATTCCCCTTCCGGGGTCATGTCGAGGACGATCGGACGGCGCTGCGGGTCCATGATGCCCCGGATGTTGCCCGCATCGGGCCAGGGTTCAAGGCCCATGCCACCTGCGGGCCGCGCCGGCAGGGTCAGGCCGCCGCGGCCAGGGCCTGGTTCGCCTCCGCCAGCAGCCGGAAGCTTGCCTGGCGGGCGGCGGGGTCGTGGCAGGGGGTGAGCACCGCCACCTCCTCCGCGCCATGCGCGGCCGCCACGGCAGCGAGCTTCGCCAGCACCTGTTCCGGCGCGCCCACCAGGGCGCGGGCGCGCATCCGTTCGACCTTGGCCTGCTCCGCCTCGGAATAGGGATAGGCTTCCGCTTCCTCCACCGAAGGCAGCGGCGGGTAGATCCCCCGGTCGCGCGACAGCCGCCAGAGCTCGCGGGACCGGAACAGGCGCCAGGCCTCGGCCTCAGTCTCAGCGGTGATGGCGAAGACGGCCAGCGCGGCCTGCGGCGCGGCCAGCCGGCCAGGCTGGGGCCGGAACCCGTCGCGGTAAAGCGCCATCGCCTCCTCGCTGCCGCGACCGTCGGTGATGAAGTGGGCGAAGCAATAGGGCAGGCCGAAATAGGCCGCGAGCTGCGCGCCGAAATCCGAACTGCCGAGGATCCAGGGCTCCGGCCGCGTCGGGATCTCGGGCTGGGCCCGCACCTGGGCGAAGGGGTGGTTCACCGGCAGCCCTTCCCCCAGCCAGCCGAGCAATTCCTGCACCTGCTGGGGGAAGCGATCGCCGGCCTCGGCGGCGTTCGGGTTCAGCGCATAGGCGGTCCGCCCATCGGAGCCCGGCGCGCGGCCGACGCCGAGGTCGATGCGGCCCGGCGCGATCGCCTCCAGCACCCGGAACTGCTCGGCGACCTTCAGGGCCGAATAATGCGGCAGCATGACGCCTGCGCTGCCGACGCGGATGCGCCGGGTGGTGGCCGCGATGGCGGCGATCAGGATCTCCGGCGCGGTGCCGGCGTGGGAGGCGCTGTTGTGATGCTCCGCCAGCCAGTAGCGCCGGTAGCCCCAGCCATCGGCCAGCCGCGCCAGCGCCAGCGTCTCCCGGATCGCCTCGGCCGGGCCGCGGCCGGATGCGACGGTGGATTGATCGAGGATGGACAGGGCGAGCGTCATGCCGATACCTCCCACCCCAAGGTGGGGCGATCAAGCACCGCCGTCGAGCCCGGGGGCCCGCATGTCATCGAACGACGAGGCGTTCATGCGCCACGCCATCGCCCTGTCGCGGCGCGGCATGGAAGGCGGCGCGGGCGGCCCCTTCGGCGCCGTGGTGGTGAAGGACGGCCAGGTGGTGGCGGAGGGGTGGAACCAGGTCACCTCCACCAACGACCCGACGGCCCATGCGGAAGTGGTGGCAATCCGCCGCGCCTGCACGGCGCTCGGCCGCTTCGATCTGCGCGGCGCCGTGCTCTACACCAGCTGCGAGCCCTGCCCGATGTGCCTCGCGGCGGCCTATTGGGCGCGGGTCGATGCGGTGGTGTTCGGCAATGCGCGCGACGAGGCCGCGGCGATCGGCTTCGACGACCAATGGCTCTATGACGAAGTGCCGAAAGCCATCGAGGCGCGATCCCTGCCGATGCGCCGCCTGCTGGGCGCCGAGGCGCTGGAGGTCTTCGCGGCCTGGGCGAAGAAGCCCGACAAGGTGCCGTACTGAGGCCGCACGCGATCATCTACGGCCACCCGGTCGGGAGGACGAACCGATGCTGACTGTCTGGGGACGGAAGACCTCATCGAACGTC
>JBIIRI010000044.1:0-22665 GCA_044341625.1 Roseomonas sp. | reverse complement strand
GGCGAGCTGGGACGACGGATCGGGCGCGTAGAAGAAGCCCTCATGCTCCACCGCCTTGGTGATGCCGAGATTGGTGACGCCCGCTTCCACCACCGCCAGGCGGTCGTCGAAATCGATCTCCAGGATGCGGTTCAGGCGCATCAGCCCGATCACCACCGCATCCTCCAGCGGCAGCGCCCCGCCCGACAGCGACGTGCCCGCGCCGCGCGGCACCACGCGGATGCCCTGCTGGTGGCAATAGCGCATCACGGCGGCGACCTGTTCGGTGGAGGTCGGCAGCACCACGGCCAGCGGCGGCATGCGATAGGCGGTCAGCCCATCCGTCTCATAGGGCTTGAGGCGGGTGGCCTCGCTGATCGTGCCCTCGCCCAGGGGCCCATTGGGGCAGATGGCGCGCAAGGCCGCGACGATCTCCTCGCGGCGGGCCAGGATATCGGCCTTGGGCGGTGGCAGTGCGATCATGAAACCTCTCCCGGCAGCGGCCCGGAAGATGGCGGTGGGTCCGCCCGGCGGCAAGCCGAGCCGGCTGATGTCTTTCGGTTCGGGGCGTGATCCACGCGTCGGATCACGCGCCCGCCATCGCGTGAGGGAATGACTTCGCCGCCCCGGCGAGCCGACCCTGGAGCAGCGCCCGGGCGCGAGGCTATTGCAGGCGGCGCGAGAGTGACACCGCATAGGGCGCGGTGCGGGCGTGCAGCGTCGGATCGTCGCTGAACTCCACCCCCGGCGCCTGGTCGAGCGTCATGAAGCTGATGGGGTCGCAGGCGCCGCCCGGACCAGGGGCGACCTCTGTCACCGTCAGGCGTCCGACCACGGTACGCGGGCGGTCGTCAGGCCAGGCGACTGTCGGGTCGATCAGGTTGTCGCCGGGGCTTGGAAATTGCAGGATCATGTCGAACTCGACGGGCGCAGCGGCAACGCGGCGGCGCAACTCTTCGGCCAGGAAGCTGGCCGGCATGGCGGCCATCTGCTCTGCCGTCAGGCGCTGCGTGCCGGCGCGCGGCTCGAATATCCATCGGGCGTGGCGGACCTCGCCATCCTGGCCCCTGAAGCGGAAGGCATTGACGCTCCAATAGGGCGTCGTCGCCCAACTCGCGGATGGGTTGTTGGCAGCGAGCCAGGCGGCCTGGCGCGTGGTGGCGGGATTGGCCGCGACGAAGGCGGCGACGCGGTCGGCGTTCGGCTGGCCGGTGGCGGGGTCAGGGCGGCGGACCAGCAGGCCATCGACCAGAGCCTGTGGCGTCGGCGAGCCGAAGATCGGGGCGGAGATGTTCGCCATGTCCCAGATGTCGCCCGCAGAGCCCTCGAACCGTATCGATAGGCCGCGGGTCAGCCGGGCCGTATCCGAGGCGTTGGGGTTGCCGCCACCGATGCCGAAGCGGATGACGGCGGCGATGCGCTGCCCGCTGAAGGTCGGCGCCACGGAAAGCCGGGTTCCCTCCGGCGTCGCGACGAAATGGCCGGCCGCGCAGATGCCCTTGGCGTGGCTCGGGCGATGGGTGCGGATCGGGCCGATCACCGCCTCGAAGGCGTTCACGACCTCCTCCGGGGACGGCTCGGCGCGCGCGGCGGGGGCGGCGGCGAGCAGGCCACAGGCAAGGCCGGCGACGAGGACCGCGGCCAGGGGACGCGACCGCGCAGATGCGGGTGCTGGACTGGGCATCGGTCTTGTCTCTCCCGTTCGGATCGGCGTCTGTCTCTGCCGGGAGACGGAAGAATATGTCGAAGCGCGGCCGCGTGCACGGTGTTTCGTGGCAGAGCGGGTCGCATAGGCCCGGAAACGACAGAACGCCGCGCCGGTTGTCACCGGCGCGGCGCCCAGACGTTCTGTCGCAGGACGCAGGGCGTTCCGGCAGCCTCAGCCCTGGCGGGCCTTCAGGCGCGGGTTCTTCTTGTTCAGCACGTAGACCCGGCCCCGGCGACGCACCAGGAAGCAGTTCTTGTCGCGGGTCTTCGCGGTCTTGAGCGAGTTGCGGATCTTCATCGGAGTGACCTTTCGAGGCCGGGCGAGATACGGGGGGTGGCGGAGCCTGTCAACCGCCCAAAGGCGCCGGTCGGGCGCCAGGGGCGGCCCTTCAGCCCGCCGCTTCCTCGAGGAACACCTGCACCGCCTGGAACAGGGCGCCGCGGTTGCGCTCCATCCACATCTGATGCGTGCCATCCCCCACCACGACGAATCGCTTGCCGGGAGAGCGTGTCAGGCGCTCGAAGGCCGCGAGCCCCATGGCGGGCGGGGTGGTGCGGTCCCATTCGCCCACCACCACCAGCGCCGGCGCCCGGACCCCGGCCGGGTCCCAGCCCGGCTGGCCGGCATTCCAGGTCTCGACCTGGTCCGCCGCCGAGCCATAGGGCACGCGCAGCACCTGCGGGTTTTGCCGCACCCCATCGGGATCGAGCGCCCAGGTCAGCCCGGCGAAATGCTCGAACCAGCCTGGCGGCAGCAGGGCGGCGCGGCGATCCTCCGGCGCTTCCGCCAGGACCTGTTCGCGCAGCTGCGCCTGGGTCAGGGCGCGCCAGGCCGGCAGGGCGGCGGCGGGGCGGGTGGCGCCTTCCCGGACCCAAGGGGTGCCGAACAGCACCAGCCGCTCGACCTCGGCCGGCTGTTCGGCGGCGTAGCGGCCGGCCTGCACCGAATTCCAGCCATGGCCGAGCAGTCCCAGCCGCTCGATGCCGCGCGTGCGGCGGATATGCGCGACGGCGGCGGCGAGGTCGCGCATCGCTTCCGCCCCCCGCACGGCCGGCGGATTGCGGTCGGCGGGTGCCGACAGCGCGGCCGGGCGGCTGGCGCGGCCGAAGCCGCGCATGTCGAGCGTCCAGACATCGAAGCCGCGCGCGGCGATGTAGTCCACCCAGGACACGCCGGCGAAGGGCAGGTCGAAACTGGTGCTGGCGCCGAACAGGCCGCCATGCAGCATCAGCAGCGTCCGCCCCGGCGCGGCGGCCGCGCCCTCGGGGCGCTTCGAGCGCAGGAAGACCTCGATCCCGGCATCGCCGGTCGGGATCATGAATTCCTCGGTGACGATGCGCGGCGCGGCCTGGGCAGAGGCCTGGCGGATCAGGGCCGGCGCGGCAAGCAGAACAGGGGCGGCGAACAGGCTGCGACGCTGCATCGGATGAAATCCTCGGGCGGAGACGGCGCCTATTTAGCGCGGGCCATGCGCGCCGCACAGGCGGAACCGCAACAGGCGGAGGGGGAAGGATCGGCCAAGGCAGGCTATAGCCAGGGGATGAACGCCGCCCCCCCTGCCCCCACGCCCCACCGGGCCGCCAAATGGCGGGCGGAGGCAGTGGCGATGCTGGCGCTCGCCTGGCCGCTGGTGCTGACCAACCTGTCCCAATACGCGCTGACGCTGACCGATGCCGTCTTCCTCGGCCGGGTGGGGACGGATGAACTGGCCGCCGCGACGATCGGGGGGAACCTGTTCTTCACCGCGCTGGCCCCCTGCTTCGGCCTGGCGATGGCCGCCGCCCCGATGGCGGCGCAGACCCGCGGGCGGGGCCGCGGCTTCCTGCGGGGCATGCGGCGGGATGTGCGGGCGGCGCTGTGGGCGGTCGCGATCGGGACCATCCCGGTCTGGCTGCTGCTGTGGCAGTCCGAATCCATCCTGCTGGCGCTGGGGCAGGAACCAAGGCTGGCGGCGCTGGCGGGCGAATATGTCCGCGCGCTGATGTGGGGCATGCCCTGCTTCTGCGCCTTCATCGCGCTCCGCGGCTTCCTGGCGGCGGAACAGCGGCCGGGCACGGCGCTGGTGGTGTCGCTGTTCGGGATCGCGCTGAACATCCCGCTGAACTGGTGGCTGATCCATGGCGGGCTTGGCGTCCCGCCGCTCGGCGTGGTGGGGGCGGGGATCGCCTCCTCGCTCTGCAACCTCGCGATGCTGGCGGGGCTGGTCGCGCTGATCGCGCGCGACCGGCATCTGCGGCGCTTCCGGGTGCTCGGGCGCCTCTGGCGCTTCGACGGGCGGCGACTGCGGGAGGTGATGGTGATCGGCCTGCCCATCGCCGGCGCGATGCTGCTGGAGATCGGCGTCTTCGCCTTCGCCGCCATCGCGATGGGCTGGATGGGCGCGCTGGCGGTGGCCGCCCATGCCATCGCGGTGCAATTGGCCTCGGCTGCCTTCATGGTGCCGATGGGGCTGGGCCAGGCGGCGACCGCGCGGGTCGGGCTCGCGACCGGGGCGGGCGATGCGCGGGCGGCGGCGCGGGCGGGGTGGGTGGCGCTGGCGATGGGCGCGGGGTTCATGGCGGCCTCCGCGGTGGCGATGATCGGTTGGGGCGAGAGCATCGCCTGGGCCTTCCTCGACCCCGCCAATCCGGGCGCGGCGGAGACGGCGGCGCTGGCCACGACGCTGCTGCTGGTGGCGGGGCTGTTCCAGCTTTCGGACGGGGTACAGGCGGTGGCGGCGGGGGCGCTCAGGGGGCTGAAGGACACCGCCGTGCCGATGCTGCTGGCGGGCTTCGGCTATTGGGTGGTGGGGCTGCCGCTCGGCCTGCTGATCGCCTTTCCGCTGGGCTATGGGCCGGTCGGGGTGTGGATCGGGCTGGCGGCGGGGCTGCTGCTGGTGGCCGGGCTGGTCACGCGGCGCTGGCTGCGGCTTTCCGCCCTGCCCCGCTTGACGGGGGAAGGCCGGGTCGCCTCACTCGCGGCATGACAACGCTCTGGAAGCGCCCGACCGATATCGACGCGATCAATGCCCGCATCGCGCGCGGTGCGGGCGGCGTGTTCGGTATCCGCATCACCGCCTTCCACCCCGATTCGCTGGAAGCGGAGATGCCGGTGGAGGCGCAGCACCTGCAGCCCTTCGGCCTGCTGCATGGCGGCGTCAGCGTGGTGCTGGCGGAGACACTCGGCTCGCTCGCCTGCCTGATGACGCTGCCGCCGGATCGCCACGCGGTCGGGCTGGAGATCAATGCGAACCACCTGGCGGCGGTGACGGCGGGCCAGGTGGTCACCGCGATCTGCCGCCCCTTCCACACCGGCCGCACGACCCAGGTCTGGCAGACCGAGATCCGCCGCGCCGATGGCAGGCTCGCCTGCGTCTCCCGCCTGACCTGCGCGGTGCTGGAGGGCGGGGTGGCATGACATGCCCCCTCACGCTTCAGTTCCAGGCGGCGCTGCGCTGAACGGGCCGGCAGCCATCCTCGACCGGTCGCCAATCCATCGTCCGGCAGTACCGGCCGTCGCGGCAATAGCCGACCGGCGTGCCATCGCGGCTGACGAGGGTCGAGACCGTGCAGGGCCGCCGCATCAGCGTCGGATGGATATCGAGCTCCTCCCACGGGATCGGGGCGCCCGACATGGTGGCGGCGCGCACGGCCGCGAGGTCCTCCTCGGCCGGGCCGCCGGCGCAGGCGGCCAGCGCCAGGCATCCCAGGATCATCATACGGCGCCAGCCCATCGCAACCCTCCCGCGCTTCGGCGATCGGAACGATGCCGCAGCGGGCGGGTTCCCGCGCGGCGCCGCACAACAGCACCCAGCACAGGATCGTGACCGAATGACCAAGCCCCGCATCGCCGTGATCGGAACCGGCGGCACCATCGCCTCCCAGGGCGCGGGGCCGCTGGATACGCAGGATTACGCGTCCTCCGGCCGGCCGATCCTGGATGCGGCGGCGCTGGTCGCGGGCGTGCCCGCCTTGGCGGAGGTGGCGGAGGTGATCCCCATCCCCTTCTCCGCCGTGCCCTCCACCGCCATCGGCTGGCCCGAATGGCGGGCGCTGCTGGCCACCATCGCGACGGTGAAGGCAGCGCATCCGGACCTCGCGGGGATCGTCATCACCCACGGCACCTCGACGATGGAGGAGACGGCCTACTTCCTGTCGCTCACCCTGCCGGACGATTTGCCGGTGGTGCTGACCGGCGCGCAGCGGCCCTTCACGGGCCTGTCCTCCGACGGGCCGATGAACCTGGTGGCGGCGGTGCGGGTCGCGGGCGATCCGCGCGCGCGCGGCCTCGGCGTGCTGCTGGTGCTGAATGAGGAGATCCATGCGGCGCGGGAGGTGACGAAGACCTCCAACGGCCGGATGCAGACCTTCCGCGCGCCGGATGCCGGGACGCTCGGCCATGTGGATGCGGACCGCATCACCTTCTGGCGCCGATCGCTGCGCGTGCTGCCGCCGGCCGAGCGCTTCGCGGTGGCGGAGATCGCAACCCCGCCGCGCGTCGATGTCGCCTATTCGGTGGCGGGCGGCGACGGGGTGGCGGTGCGCGCCTTCCGCGCGGCGGGCGCGCGCGGGATCGTCTCGGCCGCCTTCGCGCCGGGCTTCCCTTCGCCTGCCGAGCGCGAGGCGCTGGCGGAGGCCGCGGCGGCGGGCTGCATCGTCGCGCTGTCGTCCCGCGCCGGGTCTGGGCGCGTCTTCCCGGCGCGGCGCTATGCGGCGCAGGGGATGATCCCGGCGGAGGATCTGACGCCGCAGAAGGCGCGGATCCTGCTGATGCTGGCGCTGACGCGGACCAGCGACCGCGCCGAGATCACGGATTTGTTCTGCCGGGCTTGAGCAACGGGACTTTCCCGCCCGATCCGCCGGTATCCTGCCGCGGCTTTGCCGTGGCAGGGGGCGGCACAGCGGCAGGATGAAGCGCCAAGCCGGGGTCCCCACGGCGTTGCAACGCAACGCCGTGGGGAATGGTCAGCAACCGCCGGGAACGGCGGTCAGTTCCAGCAGGCGCCCGGTGACGGTGAACTCGCCAAAATCCATCGTCAGCTCATCGGCCACGCCATTCTCGAAATACCGCAGCCCGACCTCGTAATCCGGCGCGCTCGCCCCGCCCTGCGCGGCACCACCCTCGAAGAAGGCGATCCGCATCCGGCCGGAGGCGAGGCCCGCCAGCATCGGGAAGCGCGGCTCGCCCGGTGTCGGGCCCCAGCCGGTCATCATCGTCGTGGTGTCCTGCGCGCCCTCATCCGACGTGCCGTCGAACAGAGGCGCGATCAGCACGCGGCCGCGGGCGCGCGCGGTTTCGACCGCAAGGGCCGTGTGGCGCATGGGCAGTAGCGTGCCGGGGGGCAGCGCTTCCTCACGCCCCGGCGGTTCGGTGAAGCGGACGCGGCCGGCGCCATCGGCGCCAAGCTCGGCCTCTCCGCCGATGCGCTGGCTGACGGCGCCTTCCGTGGTCTGGGTCAGCGAGAAGCGAAGGCGCGAATTGTCCTTCGCCTCATAGGTCGCGTAGTCGGAGATCGTCTCGATCTCCTGCCCGTCGCGGTCGCTGATGGTCATGGTCATGCGCTGGCGCGTCGCCCAGCCTTCGCAGGCATCGACCACGTCGAAGACCATCGCGCCCCGCACCGCGACGACGCCCGAACCCCGCGCCTCCCCCAGATCGAGCCGGTAGGCGGCGCGGTGGGGGGCGAGGCGGGCGATGGCGGCGGCCAGCGCCTCCGCGCCCACGGTCGCGGTCTGGGCGGCGGCCGGCGGGATCGCTGCCCCCGCCGCCAGCACAGCCAGGGCCAGCACGCCGAAGAACCGCCGGGCCAGGCGCCGCGCGGGGCGGCCTGGAAGGCTTGGGACGGGCGGCATGGCGGCTCCGGCTGGTTGCATCGACAGGATCTAGGAAGCCTTCGGCCCGGCTGCACCCTTGGCGGGGGGCAGATCGAGCTTGATCGACAATTCCTTGAGCCGCGCCGGTTCCACCGCCGCGGGCGCGCCCATCATCAGGTCTTCCGCCTGTTGATTCATCGGGAACAGAATGACTTCGCGAATATTTGGTTCGTCGGCGAGCAGCATGACGATGCGGTCGATGCCGGGGGCGGAGCCGCCATGGGGGGGGGCGCCGTAGCGGAAGGCGTTCAGCATGCCGCCGAAGCGCGCCTCCACCACCTCTGCCCCATAGCCCGCGATCTCAAACGCGCGGAGCATGATGTCGGGGCGGTGGTTGCGGATGGCGCCGCTGCTGAGTTCGATGCCGTTGCAGACGATGTCGTACTGGTACGCCTTGATGTCGAGCGGGTTCATGGTGTTCAGCGCCTCCAGCTCGCCCTGGGGCATGCTGAAGGGGTTGTGGCTGAAGTCGATCTGCCCGGTTTCCTCGTTCAGCTCATACATGGGGAAATCGGTGACCCAGCAGAATCGGTAAGAATCTTTCTCGATAAGGCCCAGTTCATTGCCGAGTCTGGTTCGCGCCTGGCCCGCGAGCTTCGCGGCTTCGTCCTTCTTGCCGGCGGCGAAGAAGACGGCGTCGTTGTCACCCAGCCCGCAGGCGGCCTTCAGCGCGGCCACGCGATCCGCTTCCAGGTTCTTGGCGATCGGCCCGCCCGCCTGCCCGCCATTGAAGGTGATGTAGCCGAGCCCGCCCGCGCCCTGTTCGCGCGCCCAGTCGTTCAGCTTGTCGAAGAAGCCGCGCGGATTGGCGCCCGCGCCCGGCGCCGGGATGGCCCGCACCACGCCGCCGGATGCCGCGATCTTCGCGAACAGCCCGAAGCTGCCGCCCGCGAAATGCGAGGTCACGTCGCGGATCCGGATCGGGTTCCTGAGATCCGGCTTGTCCGAGCCGAATTCCAGCATCGACGTCTCATACGGGATGCGCGGGAAGGGATAGGGCGTCACGGCGCGCTTCGTGCCGGAGAAATCCCGGAATTCCTCGAACACGCCCGCCAGCACCGGCTCGATCGCCGCGAAGACGTCTTCCTGCGTCACGAAGCTCATCTCGAAGTCGAGCTGGTAGAATTCGCCGGGGCTGCGGTCGGCGCGGGACGCCTCATCCCGGAAGCAGGGGGCGATCTGGAAATAGCGGTCGAAGCCCGCGACCATCGCCAGCTGCTTGAACTGCTGCGGCGCCTGCGGCAGCGCGTAGAACTTGCCCGGATGCAGCCGCGCGGGGACCAGGAAGTCCCGCGCGCCTTCCGGGCTGGATGCCGTCAGGATCGGCGTCTGGAACTCCCGGAACCCCTGGTCGATCATCCGCCGCCGGATGGAGGCGATGACGGCGCTGCGGAGCATCAAATTCCGCTGCTGCTTTTCCCGCCGCAGGTCGAGGAAGCGGTAGCGCAGGCGCAGATCCTCGGGGAATTCCTGTTCGCCCGCGACCTGGATCGGCAGCACCTCGGCCGAGGATTGCACCGAGACCTCACGCACGCGCAGCTCGATCTCCCCGGTCGGGAGCTTCGCGTTCACCGTCCCGGCTTCCCGCGGCACGACTTCCCCGGTCACCGTCACCACGCTTTCGGGGCGGATGGAATCGAGGGTCTGGAAGCTCGCCGAGCCCTGCGCCACGACGCATTGGGTCAGGCCGTAATGATCGCGCAGATCGACGAACAGCAGCCCGCCATGGTCGCGCTTGCGGTGCACCCAGCCGGAGAGCCGGACGGTCTGGCCCGCATCGGCGGCACGAAGGGCGCCGCAGGTATGGGTGCGGTAAGCGTGCATGAGATGTCCCGGAGTGCCTGAAAGAGAGGCGAAAACGCCCCCGCGCCACCCCAAAGTCAAGCCATGCCGCATGCGGGACGGCTTCCCGGCCCGGATCGCGAGGTCTAAACCCCCAGCATGATACCCAGCGCACAAGGTTTCGACCTGCGGCCCGAAGGGCCGAGCCGCCGAATGGCGGCCGCGGCTTGTGCCGCGAAGCCAAGGGCCGCGGATGCGGCCCGCCCGGCGTTTGAGGGTCACGAAGGCTGCGCCTTCGTGCGCTGGATATGAACCGCCGCCCGCCGGCGGGCGCCGATGCCGCGCCCGATCTGATCACGACCTCCGAAGGGCTTGCCGCCCTGTGCGAAAGGCTCCGCCAGGAGACCTTCGTGACGGTGGACACCGAATTCATGCGGGAGAGGACCTATTGGCCCGAACTCTGCGTCGTCCAATTGGGGGGCGAGGCGGAGGTGGCGGTGGTCGATGCCCTGGCGCCGGGGCTGGACCTCGCGCCGCTCGGCGCGCTGCTGGCCGACCCCGGGGTGGTGAAGGTGTTCCACGCCGCCCGGCAGGATGTGGAGATCTTCCTGCTGCGCTTCGGCGCGGTGCCGACCCCGATCTACGACACCCAGATCGCCGCCATGGTGGCCGGCTTCGGCGACCAGGTGAGCTATGACGGGCTGGCCCGCGCGCTGGCCAATGCCTCCATCGACAAGGCGCACCGCTTCTCGGACTGGACGGCCCGCCCGCTGAGCCCGGCGCAGATCGCCTATGCCGCGGCCGATGTCACCCATCTGCGCCGCATCTATGAGGGGCTCACCAGCCGGCTGGAACGCGAAGGCCGCAGCCCCTGGGTGGCGGAGGAAATGGCGGCGCTGGCCGACCCGGCCACCTATATCGCCGACCCCGAGGTGCAGTGGGAACGCCTCAAGCCCCGCAGCACCAATCGCCGCTTCCTCGGCGCGCTGCGCGCCGCCTGCGCCTGGCGGGAGCGGGAGGCGCAACGCGTGAACATCCCCCGCCAGCGCCTGGTGAAGGATGAGACGCTGCTGGAGATTGCCGCGACCGGCCCCCAAAACCCCGCCGAGCTGGCCCGCGCGCGCGGGATCAGCGAGGGCTTCGCCAAGGGCAAATCCGGCGCGTCCCTGCTGGCCGCGCTGGCCGACGCCCGCGCCCTGCCCGAGGACGCGCTGCCCGAGGCCGCGCGAGAGCGGTCCGGCCCGCCCCCCTCCCCCGCCTTGGTCGCGCTGCTGAAGGTGCTGCTGGCCGCGCAATCCGAGGCGCATCACGTGGCGCCAAAGCTGCTGGCGAATTCCGACGATCTGGAACGCCTGGCGGCGGGGGATTCGGACCTGCCGGCGCTGCAAGGCTGGCGGCGCGAGGTGTTCGGGGAAGCGGCGCTGGCGCTGAAGGCCGGGCGGATCGCGCTGGGGGTGGATGGGCGGAAGGTGCGGGTGATCGAGGCGGGGTAGGACCCCGAAAGGATCGGGATTCTGCGGCTACGCCACGGACCGGCTCTCCCCGTGCCATCCTGACGCGGACATCACTGCCCCCAGCCCAGATGCGGCAGGGCAGGAGCCATCAGCAGCAGCGTCCCGTGGATGATGTAGTAGCCGGCGATGACGGTGATCAGACGGTTCGCCCAGAGGCGGAACTGCACGTCGGTCATCGCATCCAGCAGGCGGCGTGCGGCGGTGGTGCCGACCATCGAGCAGGCCACGGCCAGCACCGCCATCACCGGGTCGAGCGTCGCCGGGTCGGCGATGATCGCGCCGAAATAGGCCAGCTTCGCCCCATGCCCGACCACCTGGCACACGGCCTTGGTCGCCACGATCTCGCGCCGGTCGAGCCGCCCACCGAGGAAGAAGGTATCGACCAAGGGCCCCGACACGCCCGTGAACAGCATCAGCGTCATCGATGCCGCGCCGCAGGCCACGCCGTCCCGGGCCCTGGCAGGGTCGGGCTTCAGCGCTGGCGGCAGCAGGCGCACCACGAAGGGCGACAGGCCGAGCATCAGCAGCGCGACCGGCTTGTCCGGCACCCAGCCCACCAACGACCAGGCCGCGAGCACGACCAGCAAACCGCCGATGAAGGGCAGCGCCGCCAGCCAGCGGATGTGGCGCCACCACAGCACCGCGCGCCAGAGGTTCGAGGCGATCTGCGTCACCGCATGCAGCGCCATCGCCGCCGGCAGCGGCAGGAGCACGAGCAGGACCCCGACCAGCACCATCCCGCCCGCCATGCCGAAGACGCCCGAGAGGAAGGCCGTCGCCACCATCACGGCCGAGAGGCCGGCCATGAGCAGCAGGCTCACCGCCCCGGCGCCTTGGCCGCGGCCAGCGCCGCCCGCCCCCGCTCGGTGAGCACGACCAGGCTATCGCCCAACCTTGTTCCGTTGCCTGCCTCGAGCCGGATGAGAGCCTCGGCGGTTGCGTCCTCCCACACCGGCAGCCTGGGGCAGGAGGTGCGCCAGGCGGACATCGTCTCCCCATAGGCGCGCGGCTGGGCGTCCACCCAGACGAGGAATTGGAGCAGCAGCAGGGCGGATGGATCGACGGTCGGAGTCGCGGGCTCTGACACGGCTGCGTTTCCTCTCAGTTTGAAACCGACATAGCCACTTGCCTTCATGCCCGGCAGACGCTTCGGTGACGTATCTGCATACCTTGGGAGTATGGGATGATCGAGTTGCGCCGCCTCCAGGCCTTCGTCGCCGTGGCCGAGGACGGGCACATCACCCGCGCGGCCGAGCGACTCGGGATGCAGCAGCCGCCACTCAGCCGGTTGCTGCAGGGGCTGGAGGCCCAGCTTGGCTGCCGACTGCTCATCCGGCGCCCGCGTGGCGTCGAGCCGACGGCGGCGGGGCTGGCCCTGCTTGAGGAAGCGCGGGCCGTGCTGGCCCGCGCAGCCGCGGTGGAGGACGCGGTGCGCCGCGCCGCGCGCGGGCAGGCAGGGCGGCTTGCCGTCGGCTTCACCAGTTCGGCCGCGCTGCACCCCTTCGTGCCCGCCACGATCCGCCATTACCGGGAAACCTGCCCCGGCGTGCAGATGGAACTGGACGAGGCAGGAACGGCGGAACTCGTGGAGGCGGTGCTCGTCGGACGTCTCGATGCGGCCTTCGTGCGCTCTCCGGTGGGCAATGTGGCCGGCCTGCTGGTCGAGCCGTTGCTGGAGGAACCGATGGTGGCGGCCCTGCCGGCGGGGCATCGCCTCGCGCTGGAGGGCGGATCACCCCTGCCGCTGTCCGACCTCTCGTCGGACCCCTTTGTCCTCTACCGCCGGAGATCGGGGCCCGGCCTCTACGACGCGATCCTGGCCGCCTGCCGAGAGGCCGGCTTCACGCCCACGCTTGTGCAGGAGGCGCCGCGCCTGCCGGCGACGCTGAGCCTGGTTGCGAGTGGCCTGGGAACCTCGATCGTCCCGGCCTCGATCCGGCACGCCACCCCTCCGGGGATTGCCTATCGAGCCATCGACACGAAGCGACCGCTGGTGGCGCCGATCCTCCTGATCCTTCGCAGGGCCGGTACCGCCGCAACGGCCACGCGGTTCGGCGCAGTGGCAAAGGCACTGGCGTCGCGCGCCGCGACGAGCGGAGGGTGATGACCGTTCGGGCTGGGGCACGCAGCCGGGGTGAAGCTGGCCCTGCGCCGGCGGGACTGATCGCCGGTTCCGCAGGCCTATCGCTGCACTCCGCGCAGTCCCCGCCCCTCACCCCACACGCCTCCCGCCCTGGCTCGCCCGCCGCGGTGCCGGTGGGCGCTCCACCGGCGCGGCCCTTGGCTCTCGGGAAGCGCCGCGGGGCGGGTCCAGGCCGCGCAACACGCGGCGGGGGATGTAGGGTAGGCGGCTGAGGCCGGGTGGGCGCGGCGGCGCGGCGCGCGGCGGGGCGTCGGGGGGGGCGAAGGCGGGCAGGTCCCCGGGCGCGCAATAGATCGCGTCGGTCAGGGCCAGGTCGCGCGCCAGATACAGCGTCGCGGCGCCCAATTGGCGGCTCGCGCGGCGCACCGCGCGTTGCACGCGCCAGCGCAGCGACACCAGCGCGTCTTCCGCGAACACATGGTCGGACACAGCGATCAGCAGCCGGTCCAGCACGCCCGTCCGCCCGGCATGGATCAGCGCGCTATGTAGCGTGCGGTAATAGCCAAACGCGGCCGGCAGCGCGGCCCAGGGCAGGTCGGAACAGGCGATCCAGAAGATGCCGTCCCAGGTCCGGCGCGGGTCGCGCGGCGGGCGGCCCCGGCGGTGCGTCACATACAGCGCCAGCGCCGCCCATTCCGCATCGGTCATCGGGGCCCAGGGATGCGGCGCGCCAGGGCTGGACGGGGTGGGGGGATCGTCGGCCATGGGCGGAACATGGGAATATTTTGCTTGCCATAGCAAGGCACGCATGCGCGCCATCCATCCCCTATTGCGAATGCTTCGCAATTGCGCTAACTCCCCTTGCACCGCGCGGGGCCGGGTCGCATCACAGCCCTCGCCGCGCCAAGACGGAGACCGAGCCATGACCACACGCCGCCGCCTTCTCTCGGCCAGCCTCGGCGCCACCGGCGCCGCGTTCTTCGCGCCCGCCGCACTGCGGGCGCAGGACCGGACGCTCGCGATCTATTCCTCCCGCCACTACGACACGGATCGGGAGTTGTATGACGGCTTCACCCGCCAGACCGGCGTTCGCATCCGCCTGATCGAGGCGAATGTGGACCAGCTGCTGGAACGCATCCGGGCCGAGGGCACGAATTCCCCCGCCGATATCCTCGTCACCGTCGATGCCGGGCGCCTGGCACGGGCGAAGGAATCGGGCGTGCTGGCGCGCGTCGCCTCCCCCACCCTCGACAGCCGCATCCCCGCGCATCTGCGCGATCCGGAGGGGTTCTGGTACGGCTTCTCATCCCGCGCGCGGGTCGTGATGTATGACCGCAACCGCGGCCTGCCCGCCGGCCTCGCGCGGTATGAGGATCTGGCGAAGCCGGAATTGCGCGGCATGGTCTCCACCCGCTCCTCCTCCAACATCTATTCCATCGGCTGGACGGCGAGCGTGCTGGCGGCGAATGGGCCGGAGGCGACGGAGGCCTGGGCGCGCGGCATCGCGGCCAACCTGTCACGCCCGCCGCAGGGCGGCGACACGGACCAGATCCGCGCGGTGGCGGCGGGCCAGGGGCGGCTTGCGATCTCCAACACCTATTACCTCGGCCTGCTGCATCGTTCGGCCCGGGCCGAGGATCGGGAGATCGCGGGGCGCATGGCGGTGCTGTTCCCGAACCAGGGGGATCGGGGCGCGCATGTGAACATCTCGGGCGCAGGCGTGGTCCGCACCGCGCCGAACCGGGAGGCGGCGCAGGCCTTCCTGGAATACCTTTCCTCCCCGGCGGCGCAGTCGATCTTCGCGGATGGGAATATGGAATATCCGGTGGTGGCGGATGCCCAGCCGCATGCGTTCCTGCGCGGCCTCGGCGAGTTCAAGCAGGACCCGCTGAACGCAGCGCGGATGGCGGAACTCAGCCCGGAAGCGCTGCGGATCATGCAGCGCGCCGCCTGGAGATAACAGCCTTCCCTGGCTCGCCGGCGAAGGCGACCGGCGCAGCCGGTCGAGCGGCCGAATGGCCGCCGCCGCCAGTGCGGCGAAGCCAAGTGCCGCGGATGCGGCACGCCCGGCGTCTGAGGGGCACGAAGGCAAAGCCTTCGTGCACACACAATCACCGCGCCAGCAGCCACTCCGGCAGGCCGGTGACCAGCGTGACGGGGAATAGCGTGATCAGCACCACCGTCAGCACCAGCATCAGGAAGAAGGGCAAGGACGCCATCGCGACCTCGCCCTGATCCTTGCCGGTCATGGTCTGCATCACGAACAGGTTGAAGCCGACGGGCGGCGTGATCTCCGCGATCTCGACCAGCAGCACGATGAAGATGCCGAACCAGATCAGGTCGAAGCCGGCCTGCTGCACCATCGGCAGGACGATGGAGGTGGTCAGCACGATCATCGAAATACCATCCAGCGCGGTGCCCAGCACGACATAGACCACGACCAGGATCGCGATGATGCCATAGGGCCCGAGCTCCAGCGCCGCCACGGCGGCGGCCAGCGTGGCGGGGATGCCGGTCAGCGCCATCGCCTTGGTCAGGAAGGCCGCGCCCGCCAGGATGAACATGATCATGCAGGACAGCCGCGTCGCGCCCTGCAGACTGTCCACGAAGCTGCGCCAGGACAGCGTCCGCGTCACCGCGGCCAGCACCAGGCTGCCGAAGACGCCGAACGCCGCGGCTTCCGTCGCAGTGGCCCAGCCGGCGAACATGGACCCGATCACGGCCACGATCAGCAGCGCGCAAGGAATCAGCTGCGCGGATTGGCGCAGCTTCGCCCACAGGCTCATCGGCGGGTCGGCGGGCGGCTGCTTGCGCGGGTTCAGCATCGCCCAGACGATGATGTACAGGCTGAACAGCCCCATCACCATCAGGCCGGGGATCATCCCCGCGATGAAGACGCGCACGATCGAGACCTCGGCCGCGACCGCATAGACGACCATGATGATCGAAGGCGGGATCATGATGCCGAGCGTGCCGGCGGTGGCGAGGCTGCCGATCGCGATCCGCTCATCATAGCCGCGCCGCCGCAGCTCCGGCAGCGCGATCTTGGAGACGGTCGCGCAAGTGGCGGCGGAGGAGCCGGAGACGCTGCCGAAAATGCCGCAGGCCAGGATGTTCACATGCAGCAGCCGCCCGGGGATGCGCCGCACCCAGGGGGCGAGGCCGTTGAACAGCTCCTCCGACAATCGGGTGCGGAACAGGATCTCGCCCATCCAGATGAACATGGGCAGCGCGGCCAGCGTCCAGCTTCCCGTCGCCTCCCACATCGCGCCGGCCAGGAACAGGCCGGGCGTGTCGGACGCCCAGGACATCGCGACCCAGCCGACGGTCGCAAGGCTCATGGAGATCCAGAGCCCCATGCCGAGCAGCATGCACAGCAGGACCAACAGCAGCAGGGAGAAGGTCAGCAGATCCATGGCTCAGACCTCCGCCGAGAAATCGCCGCGCGAGGCCCGGTCCTCGGCGGCGGCGACATAGGCGGGCTTGAAGCCCGCGATGACGCGGGCGAGTTCATCCAGGATCGCGACCAGCAGCAGCCCGGCGCCCAGCGGCATCGCCGTCTTCGGGATCCAGACCAGGAAGGGCACGGTGCCCTGCGCGACCTCCTCGATCTCGTAGCTGAACAGGGCTTCCTGCGCGGTCCAGTAGACGATGGTGCCGACCGTGGCGGCGGCCAGCAGAAGCGCCGCGACCTCCGCCACCCGCCGCGCGGCGGGGCCGAGCTTGTCGATGCCCATGCCGACGCGGATCAGCTCGCCACGCTTGAAGGTGGCGGCCAGCGCGAAGAAGGTGGTGGCGACGCAGAGATAGGCGGCGAGATCGTCGGTGCCCGGCACCTGCACGCCGATCTCGCGTGCGGCCATCTGCGCCATCATCAGCAGGAAGATGCCCAGCAGCGACAGCGCCGCGAGAGCGGCGGCGGCGCCATAGAGCAGGTCGAGGGTGCGACGGAGCAGAATCATCTCACGCATCCTGGCAGGCGGGGTGGGCAGCAGGGCGTGGCATGGGTCGTCAGGCCTCCGGCGGGGTCGCGGCGCGGTCATTCAAGCGCGCGGGGCGCGGGGCGGGAAAGAGGCCAGGCGCGCATGGCTGGGGGCCGCCTGACAGAAATGCCCGCGCGGCAGGCAAGGCCTGCCGCGCGGTTCGGCAACACCTCAGGCAGAGGCGCGGCGATAGGCCTCGATCAGCGCGCGGCCGTCATCGCCGGCGCGGGCGATCCATTCATCGGTCATCTGCGTGCTGACGCGGCGCAGGCCGGCCATGAATTCGGCCGTCGGCGGGATCACCTGCATGCCGCGCTGCACCATGGTCCGTTCCGAATTCACCTGGGATTCGCCGGCCAGCTCATAGCCCCGCACTTCGGCGCGGGCGGCGGCGGCGCGGATGTCCTGCTGCAGCCCGGCCGGCAGCGCTTCCATCGCGCGGCGCGACACCATCACGGCGTTCTTCGTCATGGTGAAGCCGAGCGGCGTGAAGACGCGCGCGTAATCCCAGGACGAGGTATCGACGCCGGTCTGGGCGGAGGTGATCTGCGCCTGCACCACGCCGGTCGCGAAAGCCTGGGCGAGTTCGGCCGCCTGCACCAGCGTCGGCTGCGCGCCCACGATGGTCGCGAAGCGGTTGGTCGCGGGGCTGAAGGTGCGGAAGCGCAGGCCGCGCAGGGCCTCGATCGTGTTGATCGGCTGCTGCGCGTAGAGCCCGGCCGGGGGCCAGGGCACCATGTAGAGCAGGCTCAGGCCCTGGCGGGCCAGCCGCGCCTCGATGAAGGGGCGCTGCAGGTCGGATAGCCGCTTGGCCTCGGCCAGGTTGCTGACCAGCTGCGGGATGCTGTCGGCGTCGAAGAACACGTCCTCGTTCGAATAGGCGGCCAGCAGGATCTCACCCATCTGCACCTGGCCGCGCTGCACGCCGTTCTTGATCTGCGGCATGGGCAGAAGGCTCGCGTTGGAATGCAGCTGCACCTGCAGGCGCCCGCCGGAGACGGTCTGGATCTCCTCCACGAAGCTGCGGATGTTGCGGGTGTGGAAGTTCCCGTCCGGATAGGGGGTGGCCATCTGCCAGCGGGCGGCAGCGCCCTGCGCGGCGGCGCCGCGAGCGAAGGCGGGCGCGGACAGCGCGGCACCGGCGGCAAGGATGTGGCGGCGGCTGAGCATGGTGGGTCGTTCCCCTTGGAGGCCTCTCTGCCCGGTAGCTTCGCCGCCGGCTGCCGCGCCGGCAAGGGGGGGTGGTTAGCCCGACGTCTCGACGTAGTGGCGCAGCTCCTCGGCCTCGTGCAGCGCCTCATCGATCCGGGCCTTCACCAGGTCGCCGATGGAGACCATGCCTGCCAGCGTCCCGTCCTCCGCCATCACCGGCAGGTGGCGCACGCGGCGATCGGTCATCAGCGCCAGCGCCTCCGTCACCTTGGTCGCTGGCGTCACGGTGTGCAGCGCGCGGGTCATCAGCGTCGCGGCGGGCAGCGCGACGGCCCCGGCGCCATGGGCGGCGATACAGCGGACGATATCGCGTTCGCTGACGATCCCAAGGACGTCGCCGCCCCCATCCCGCACCAGCACCGCGCCGATACGCGCCTCGGCCAGGATGCGCGCGATGGCGCCGACCTCGTCCTGCGCGCCGACGGAGACCACCTCGGCGCCCTTGCGGCGGAGAATGCTGGCGATGACCATGAGAGGCAGCCTCCCTGCTGATGGGACAGGCTGCCAAAGCAGGCCAGCGCGATGCAAGGAAAGCCTGTGCTGCACCGCGTCAATGCGCGGCGTTCACGCAGGCGCGGGCTCGGCGCCGCCGGCCAATTGCGTGCGGACCAGCTCCGCGAAGCGGCCGTCCTGGCGCACCAGGGTGGCGAAATCGCCGCGTTCCACCACCTGCCCGCCTTCGAAGACCAGGATCTCATCCGCGTCGCGCACGGTGGACAGGCGGTGGGCGATGATGAAGGTGGTGCGGCCGGCCATCAGCGCCTTCAGCGCCTTCTGCACCCGCGCTTCCGTCGCGGCATCCAGCGCGCTGGTCGCCTCGTCCAGGATCAGCACCGGCGGGTCCTTCAGCAGCGCGCGCGCGATGGCCAGCCGCTGCCGCTGCCCGCCCGACAGCGCCGATCCGCGTTCGCCCACCATGGTGTCGTAGCCCTGGGGCTTGCGGGTGATGAAGTCATGCGCTTCGGCCATGCGGCAGGCGCGCTCGATATCCTCCTGCGTCGCGTCGGGGCGGCCGACCAGCAGATTGTCGCGGATCGAGCGGTTGAACAGCAGGGCTTCCTGGAACACCACGCCGACATTGCGCCGCAGGCTTTCCAGCGTGACGTCGCGCAGATCCTGGCCATCCAGCGTGATGCGGCCATCCACCGGGTCCCACAGCCGCTGCAGCAGCGCCATGGCGGTGGATTTGCCCGCCCCCGTCTGCCCGACCAGCGCGATGCTGCGCCCCGCCACCGCCTCGAACTCGATCCCGTCCAGGATGCGCGGGCCGCCGGGATAGGCGAAGGCCACGCGCTCGAACCGCACCGTGCCCTGCACCCGGCCGAGTACCGCCGCATCCGCCTTCTCCGGCACCGACGACCTGGCGTCGATCACCTTGAAGAACTGGTCGAGCGCCGGGGCCTGCATCACCATGTGCGAGACGAAGCCCACCGCGCCTTCCAGCCGCGCGATCAGCAGCGTCGCGAAGCCCATGAAGGACACGATCTCCCCCACCGTCGCCTCGCCACGCACATGCAGCCAGGTGCCGAGCACGAAGATCGCGATCACGGTCAGCGTGGCGGAAGCGCGCGTCAGCACGGCGACCACAGCCCACCAGTTCAGCACCGGGAATTGCCGGTCGAGCAGCTGGCGCGTGATCTCGCCGAACATCCGCGCCTCCGATCCCAGGCGGGAGAAGGACTGCACGACGACCACGTTGGACAGCGCGTCCTGCACATTGCCCGCAAGCTGGGTGTGCAGCGCTTCCACCTGCCCCTGCGCGGCGTGGGTCTTGCGGATCACCCAGGTGGAGACGATGGCGAACAGCACGACCAGCCCGATCAGCAGCAGGCCGAGCCGCCAGTTGAGGAACAGCGTCAGCGGCAGCAGCACCACCGCGCCGATGAAGGTGATGAGGTGCTCGCGGAAGAAGGACAGCCACAGGCCGAACAGATTGTCCGACCCCATCAGCATGATCTTGATCAGCCGCCCCGACTGCGTGTCGCCATGGAAGGACAGCGGCAGGGACAGGACGTGCTGGAAATAGCTGCCCATCACGATCAGGCGGTTGCGATGCGCCATCCGGTCCGACAGCAGCGCGACCGCGACATTGGCGCCGATCGCCGAAAGCCCGACGGCACCCCACAGCGCGAGCAGCGCGAAGGCTTCCGCCCACACCACCTCCGGCGGCAGCCGTTCGGACCGCGACAGCAAATCCACCACCCGGCCGAACAGGACGGGTTCCAGGAAGGACAGGCCCGCCAGCGCGAAGGCCGCGCAGGCAAGCCCGATCGCCACCCAGCGGTCGGGCGCCAGCAGCGCCAGCACGCGCCCGTACAGCCTCAAGAAATGCATCCGCCGGCCCCTTCCGACCGCGGCACCCCCCGAAGCGGCAGGGGGCCCGCGATCCACCCCAAAGGACTCGCGCAAGACCCGCTGACTTGCAAGCCGAGGCCGGTTTGCGGCAGGAACGGCAGGCAAGCGCGGCAACGGGACGGCAGTTCCCGCCCGCCAGAGGAGACGCAGCCATGACCATCACCCGCCGCGGCGCGCTGGGCGCCGCCATCCTGACCCCCCTGGCCGCACCGCTGCTTGTGCCCGGCGCCGCCCGCGCGCAGGGGGCCTGGGCGCCGACGCGCTCCATCCGTCTCGTTGTCGGCTTCACCCCGGCAGGCACCACGGACATCGCCGCCCGGCTGCTGGCCGAGCCCCTCGGCCGCCGACTCGGCCAGCAGGTGGTGGTGGAAAACCGCCCCGGCGCCGGCGGCAATATCGGCAATGAGGTGGTCGCCAAATCCGACCCGGACGGCCACACGCTTCTGATGCAGACCATCAGCGGGGGCGCGATCAACTATTCCCTCTACGGCGCCCGCATGCCGGTGAAGCCCGAGGATCTGGCGGCGGTCGGACTGATGATCCGCGTGCCGAACGCGATCTTCGTGACCCCGAGCCTGCCCGTCCGCACGCTGCGCGAGCTGGTGGACTTCGCCAAGGCGCGGCCCGGGCGGCTCAACATCGGCTCCTCCGGCGCCGGCACATCCCTGCACATGACGGGCGAGCTGCTGAAGCTCGAAGCCGGGATCGACATGACCCATGTGCCCTTCCGCGGCGCCGGGCCGATGCTGCAGGAAAGCATCGCGGGGCGGATCGAGGTCGGCGTGGACAACCTGCCCTCCGTCATCGGGCATCTGCGCGACGGGCGGCTGCGGCCGCTGGCGGTCACCACCAAGGAACGCAGCCCGGCGATGCCGGATGTGCCGACCACGGCGGAAGCCGGCCTGCCCGGCGTGGAAGCGACCGCCTGGTTCGGCGTGCAGGCCCCAGCCCGCACGCCCCGCGCGGCGATCCAGCGCATCTCGGATGAGATGAACGCGATCATCCGCGAGCCCGACATGCAACGCCGCCTGGCCGATCTCGGCGGCATGGCGCCGAACCTGACGCCGGATGGCGGCACCAGCCCCGACACCTTCGACGCCTTCATCAAGGCCGAGATCACCAAGTGGAGCGAAGTCGTGCGGCGGTCCGGGGCGCAGGTGGAATGACGACCATGCGCTTCACCCGCCGCGCGGTACTTGGTGCGACCCTCGCCCTTCCTGCCCTGTCCCAGGCGCGCGCCCAGGGCACATCAGCCCCTTGGGCGCCGTCGCGGCCGGTGCGGCTGGTGGTCCCCTTCCAGGGCGGCGGGGCGACCGACCTGACGGCGCGGCTGCTGGCCGAACGGCTGGGGCCGATGCTCGGCCAGCCAGTGGTGGTGGACAATCGCCCAGGTGCTGGCGGCAATCTTGGCGCCGACCTGGTCGCGAAGGCGGACCCGGACGGGCACACGCTGCTGATGTGCACGATCGGCACGGCCAGCATCAACCAGTTCCTCTACAGCCGCATGCCCTATCGGCCGGAGGAGCTGGGCGCGGTCGCGCTGGTGAACCTGGTCGCCAACGGGATCGTGGTGAACCCCGCCGTGCCGGCGCGCAGCTTCACGGAACTGGTCGCCTTCGCGAAAGCGAATCCGGGGCGGCTGAACTACGGCACGCCGGGCAACGGCACCTCGGGCCACATGTCGGGCGAATACCTGAAGGTGCGCGCGGGGATCGACATCACCCATGTGCCCTATCGGGGCACCGGCGGGGTGATCCCGGACCTGCTGGCCGGCACCCTCCAGGTCGCGGTGGACAACCTGCCGGCCTATCTGCCGCATATCCGGGAAGGGCGGATGCGACTTCTCGCCGTCACCTCCCGCGACCGCTGGTTCAGCAACCCCGATGTGCCGACGGTGATCGAAAGCGGCATCTCCGGCTTCGAGGCGGTGGCCTGGTTCGGCGTGCAGGCCCCGGCCCGCATGCCGCAGGCGGCGTATCAGCGCTATGCGGCGGCGATCCTCGAGATCTCGCGCGATCCTGCGGTGATCGCGCGGCAACGCGAGATCGGCGCCGAGCCCCGCCCACTGGGCCCGGCCGAGTTCGACGCCTTCATCCGCGCCGAGAATGAGAAGTGGCGCGAGGTGGTGCGGCTGTCGGGGGCCAAGTTGGACTGAATGGAGTTGGCCCTCTCCACCCGCAGGGGGGAGAGGGTTGGG
>JBIIRI010000158.1:0-7778 GCA_044341625.1 Roseomonas sp. | reverse complement strand
AACATAAGTTGCAGACGGCTTTCGCGTTTCTGAGGGACCGATGAAGCACTGGCGGATCGACCAACTGGCCTGGGATCGCTTCGACCCTTCCAAGATCGACCCCGAGGTGGTGCCGCTGGTCAAGGCCGCGGCCATGGTCGAACGCAATGGCGGCGATTACGCGCTGTATCTGAACTCCGTCTTCCATGACGATCCGCATTTCCAGGCCGCCGCCGATGCCTGGGCGGTGGAGGAAGTGCAGCATGGCGACGCGCTCGGCCGCTGGGCGATGCTCGCCGATCCGGGCTGGGATTTTCGCGCGGCCTTTGACCGCTACCGTGAAAGTTACAAGATCGACACCACCGCCGATGCCTCCATCCGCGGCAGCCGGAGCGGGGAGCTGGTCGCGCGCTGCATGGTGGAGACCGGGACCTCCTCCTACTACACCGCGCTCGGCGAAGCCTCGGCCGAGCCGGTGCTGCGGGAGATCTGCCGGCAGATCGCGGCCGACGAATACCGCCACTTCAAGCTGTTCTACGACCATCTGCGCCGGTATCTGGCGCGAGAGAACCTGTCCTTCGTGCAGCGGCTGAAGGTCGCCGCCGGCCGGATCGGCGAAAGCGAGGATGACGAGCTCGCCTACGCCTTCCATTGCTCGAACGAGCCGCCCGGCACGCCGTACGACCACGACCGCTGCATCGCCGGCTATATGGGCCGGGCGATGGGCTATTATCGCTTCCCGCATATCGAGCGCGGGATGGGCATGATCTTCAAGACGATCGGCCTGGAACCGCGCGGCCGGCTGTCGGACCTCGCCGCCAAGGGCGCGTGGCGGCTGCTGCAATGGCGGCGCGAACGCTACCGCCAGGCGCTGCTGAAGGCCGCCAACGAGAACGCCGCCGCCCCGCGCGCGGCGGCGTAGACCTTCTCTCGAAAGCCGCGTCCGGCCGTAATGTGCCCGGACGCGGCGCCCCGAGCTACGCGGCGTGCAGCGCCTTCCACACGCTTTCCGGGGTCGCCGGCATGTCCACCACCTTGCCGCCCAGCGCGTCCACCAGCGCGTTGATCACCGCCGGCGGCGAGCCCACCGCCCCCGCTTCCCCCGCGCCCTTCACGCCGAGCGGGTTGGTCTCGCAGGTCACTTCGATCAGGTCCACGTCGATATCCGGCAGGTCGTCCGCGCGCGGCACCGCGTAGTCCATGAAGGAGGCCGACAGCAGCTGCCCGCTGCCATTGTCGTAGGAGGTGCGCTCCATCAGCGCCTGGCCCAGCCCCTGCGCCACGCCCCCATGCACCTGGCCGCGCACGATCAGTGGGTTCAGCGCATGGCCGACATCGTCCACGACGATATAGCGCGGCACGCTCACCACGCCGGTCTCGGGGTCCACTTCCACCTCTGCCACGTGGCAGCCATTGGGGAAGGTGTGCGCCTCGATCTTCGCGGTCTCCATCGCGTCGAGCAGGATGGCGGATTGCCCCGCCGCCACGCGCCGCCGCTGCGCCGCCGCCAGATCAAGGATGCCCACCGCGCGATCCGTGCCCGCCACCGCGAAGCGGCCTTCGGCCGGCGTGAATTCGATATCGGCGACGGCGGCTTCCAGATGCTCGGCGGCGGCCTGCTTGCCCTTCTCCACCACGCTCGCGGTCGTCACCAGGATCGCCTGGCCTTCGGAATAGAGGCTGCGCGCGCCGCCCGTGCCGCCGCCATCGGGCAGCGTCTCGGAATCGCCCTGCTTCACGCGGATCTTCTCCAGCGGTACGCCGAGTTCGTGATGCGTCAGCATCGCATAGGCGGTCTCGTGGCCCTGGCCGGTGGATTGCGTGCCGACATAGACATCGACCATGCCGTCATCGGCGAAGACCACCTTCGCATTCTCCGTCGCGCTGCCGCCGGTGGCTTCCAGGTAATAGGCCACGCCGATACCGCGCTTCTTGCCGCGCGCGGCGGCTTCCGCGCGCCGTGTCTCGAAGCCGTTCCAGTCGATCTTCTTGAGCGCGGTGCCGAAGAGCTGCGCGAAATCGCCGCTGTCGTAGCGCTGGCCCATCGCGGTGACGTAGGGCATCGCCGATTGCGGCACCATGTTCCGCCGGCGCAGCTCGATGCGGTCGATGCCGAGTTCCCGCGCCGCGGTGTCGATCAGCCGTTCGACCAGGTAGTTCGATTCCGGCCGCCCGGCGCCGCGATAGGCGTCGACCGGCACGGTGTTCGTCAGCACGCCCAGCACATTGGCGTGGATCGCCTCGAACCCATAGACGCTGGCCAGCACCTTGGTGCCGGCGCCGGTCGGGATGAAGGGCGCGAAGGTGTTCAGATAGGCGCCCATATTCGCCCAGTTCTTCGTCCGTAGCGCGAGGAAGCGGCCATTCGCATCCGTCGCCAGCTCACCCAGCGTGATGTTGTCGCGGCCATGCGTGTCGGACAGGAAGGCTTCCGTCCGTTCGCTGGCCCACTTCACTGGGCGGCCGATCTGGCGCGCGGCGAAGGCAACGAGGACATGTTCGGCGTAGAGATACAGCTTCATCCCGAAGCCGCCGCCGACATCGGGCGTCACCACCCGCACCGTCGCGGGATCGATCTTGAACACCACATTCGCCAGCAGGTTGCGGACCAGCCAGGAACCCTGGGTGTTGGTGTGCAGCGTCAGGCGGTCGCCGTCCCACGCCGCCACCGCCGCGCGGGCTTCCATGCTGGCGACGACGACGCGGTTGTTCACCACCGTCAGCCGCGTGACATGGGCCGCGCGCGCGAAGGCCGCATCCGTCGCGGCCTTGTCGCCCGCTTCCCAGTCGAAGGCGATGTTCCCTGGCGCGCTCGCCCAGACCTGCGGCGTGCCGGCCTCATGCGCGGTGGCGAGGTCGGTCGCGGCGGGCAGGATGTCGTAGTCGACGCCGATCGCTTCCGCGCCGTCGCGGGCGGCCTGCGGGGTGTCCGCCACCACGAAGGCAACCGGGTCGCCCACATGGCGCACCGTGTCGGTCGCCAGCGCCAGCCGCGGCGTGTCGGCGCGCGGCGAGCCGTCCTTGTTCTTCAGCGGGATGACGCAGGGCACGGGGCCGAGCCCCGCCGCTTCCAGGTCGCGCCCCGTGATCACCGCCAGCACGCCGGGGATGGCGAGCGCCGGCGCGGTGTCCAGCGCCGTGATGCGGGCATGGGCATGCGGGCTCCGCAGCACCACGCCATGCGCCTGGCCGGGCAGGTCGATATCGTCGGTGTAGCGCCCATTGCCGGTCAGCAGGCGGGGATCCTCGACGCGCCGCACCGACTGGCTCAATCCGAACTTCGCCATGGCCTGTTTCCCCCGGGGATGCGTTCTCTCCGTCCCATCATCTGCCGGGTTGGGGCGGTTCGGGAAGAGGGCAAGCGCAAGAAGCCGTCCCCCTCTCGCCTTCGGGAGGGCGGGACCAGGGCGCGCCGCGCGCCCCTACCCCCGGTGGCCCGACACCTGGGCCCCCGTCTCGGGCCGCATCCGGAGCGCGGAGGGGATGGAGGCCAGCACCACCACCCCCGCGACCAGGAAGCCGATGGCGAATTCGCGCGCGCCGGGCGCGCTGGCGCCGGTGGCGAGCATCGCGGCTTCCAGCGTCAGGGAGCCCAGCACCACCCCCAGCGCCTGGCCCAGTTGCTGCACCGTGCCCGACATGGCCGTGGCGGGGGCCAGCTTGTTCGCCGGCACATCGGCGAAGCCGAGCGTGGCGAGGGAGGTGAATTGCAGCGCCCGCGTCAGCCCGCCCATCGCCAGCACGATGAAGATCGCCGCGATCGGCCAATCCGGCGTGAAGGCCGCGCAGACCGCGACCCCCGCAGCCGCCAGCACGCCGTTGAAGGCCAGCACCGCGCGGAAGCCGAAGCGCTTCAGCAGCGGCCGGACCAGCGGCTTCATGGCGAAGGCGCCGAGCGCGGTGGCGAAGGTGATCAGCCCGCTCGCACTCGCCGACAGGCCGAAGACGATCTGCAGCTTCAGCGGCAGCAGGAACGGCAGGGTGGAGGCGCCGACCCGGAACAGGCTGCCCCCACCCATGGAAACGCCGAAGCTCGGCAAGCGCAGCAGGGACAGGTCCACCGCCGGCCGCGCCGCGCGCCGCGAATGCCGCACCGCCAGCAGGGTTGAGACGACGGCGATGCCGAGCATCAGCGGCGCGAACCAGGCCGGCGCGATGCCGCGCCCCACCGTCTCCAGCCCCGCCATGCCGCAGGCCAGCGCCGCGCCCCACAGCGTCAGCCCCTTCGCATCCAGCGGGCCGGGGTCCTGCTTTTCCACATCGGGGATGAACAGCCAGACCAGCACCAGGCCCAGCATGCCGACGGGAATGTTGAGCCAGAACACTGCGCGCCAGGAGAAGGCATCCGTCAGCAGCCCGCCCACCGGCGGGCCCAGCACCGGGCCGAGCAGGCCGGGCATGGTGAGCCAGGTCATGGCGACCACCAGTTCTTCCTTGCTCACGCGGCGCAGCAGCAGAAGGCGCCCGACCGGGACCATCATCGCCCCGCCCACGCCCTGCAGCACCCGCGCCGCGACCAGGGACGCCAGGCCCTGCGACAGCCCGACCAGCGCGGAGGCCGTGGTGAAGACCACGATTGCCAGCATGAAGACGCGTCGCGCCCCATACCGGTCCGCCACCCAGCCCGAGACCGGGATGAAGACGCAGAGCGCCACGAGGTAGGAGGTGATGGCGACCGAGAGATGCACCGGGTCCACCGCCAGGTCGCGCGCCATCGCCGGCAGCACGGTGGCGACCACGCTGGCATCCAGGTTCTGCATGAACAGCGCGCTGGCGACGATCGCCGCCACCGCGCGGGGATCCTTCGCGGTGTTCAAGACGCTGCCATCTCGCGCAGCTTCGCGCGCTGTATCTTTTGCCCGTTGGGCCCATCGGTGGTCGGGAAGGCCTCCAGCGCCACGATCCGCGCCGGTAGCTTGAAGCGCGCGAGGTCGCGCGCGCAGGCGGCCAGGGTCGCGGCTTCCTCGAAGCCATCCCCGGCGATCACGAAGGCGACGGCGCGGCCTTCATGCGCCACCACCTGCGCGGCGCGGATGCCGGGCTGGGTCAGCAGGAAGGCCTCGATCTCCTCAGGCGCCACCAGGAAGCCGCCGAGGCGCAGCGCATCGCCCGCCCGCGTCGCGAAATCGAAGCCGCGCCCATCGGGCTGCGCGGTGGCCAGGTCGCCGCTGCGGAACCAGCCATCGGCGTCCCGCGCCCGCGCGGTCGCCGCCGGGTCGCCAAGATAGCTGTCGAACAGCGATGGCCCGCGCAACAGCAGCTCCCCATTCGCCGCGATGCGGAAGCCGGCCTCGGCGCTGGCGGGGGTGCCGCCGCCGGTCATGGCGTGCGGCCCGTGCTGGTCCTGCAACGCGAACAGCGCCTGGGCCTCCGAACTGCCATAGACACCCCGCGCCGCCAGGTTCAGCCGCGCCGATTCCGCCATCACGCGGTCGGCCTTGCCGTGGAAATTGGCGAAGCCGGTGAAGGCGAAGGGCGCGAAGGGGGTGCGTGCGGCCTCCGCCAGCATCAGCAGCATGTCGTCGCCGCCCACCAGATGCGTGATGCCGGCGCGGCGGATCAGCGCCTCGGCGGCCGTGGCGTCGAAGCGTTCCATCGGGTGGATCGCCGCCCCCCCGGCCATCGCCGCCATCGCCGCCGACAGCCCGAAGGTGCCGCAGAGCGGCACGGCGGCGAGGAACGCTGCGCCCGGCGCATCCGTGCCGATCCGCGCCGCGACATCCCGCGCATGGGTCGCGATGCCGTGCTGGCGGTGCAGCACCAGCTTCGGCCCGGCGGTGGTGCCCGATGTGGTGAAGGTGAGGCAGGCGGCGTGCGGGGTGGCTGCATCCGGCGCCTCCGCGCCGTCCATCAGCGCATCCAGCGGCACCACGGGCAGACCCGCGACCTGCCCCGCCCCTGCGCCATCCACCCCGATCGCGAAGCGCAGCGTGGCGCGCGATTCGGCCGGCACCTCGGCCAGGATCGCGCCCGCATCGACGGCGGCGAAATCCCGCGCCAAGGCGATGGCCGAAGGCTTCGCCCGTGCCAGCAGCGGCCCGAGCTCCCCGGCCCGGAACCTTGTGTTGAGCAGCACCGCGCAGGCCCCGCGCCGCGCCAGCGCCAGCAGCAGCAGCAGCAGTCCCGTGCGGTTCGGCAGGAACAGCGCCACGCTGTCCCCCGGCCCGATCCCCTGCCGCGCCAGCCCAGCCGCGATTCGCCTGACCGCGGACGCGGCCTCGGCCCAGGTGAAGCCGGGCAGCGCCGTGGCATTGGGGCGCAGGGCGGCGGTGGTCTCGATCAACTCGGTGAGGGTGCCGGTCGGCATGGGGCGGGCATGATGGGCCGGGCTCAGCGATGCCGCCAGACCTCCACCGGGCCGGGGCCGTCCCGGATTGTCGCGGCCAGCACATAGTCGCGCGCCAGTGCGGCCTCGATCGCCGCGCGGGCCTCGGCGCGGATCGGCCCCCAGCGGCCGGGATCGACCACGATCACGCCGGGCGGCAGCGCCAGCACGCGCAGCAACTCGGCCTGGGTGTCGATCCCCGCCAGCGCCGTGTCACGGCCCGAGAGATGCGCCGGGAAGGCGAGCCGCGTCGGCGGCGGCACCCCCGCCAGCGCATAGGTCGCGGCATGCCAATTGGCGACGAACAGCGCCTCTCCGGGGCGCAGCGCGGCGGCGGCGGCGCGGGCGGTGGCGCGCACCGGGTCCTCGCCGCGCAGGCCTATGCCCTCGGCCAGCCGGGGCAGCAGCATGCCCGCAACGGGCATCGCCATGACGAGTGCCACCAGCAGCGCGAAACCGCGCGCCTGCAGCCCCGGCATCACCGCGCGGCGCACCAGCGCCGCCAGCCCGAAGGCGGCCAGCAGCGATAGCGGCGGGGCCAGGATCAGCATGTAGTGATCGTAGAATTTCAGCGGCGCTGCGACCGCCAGCGCGCTGCCCGCGAGCCAGGGCAGCAACAGCCGAGCGGGTCGCTCGCGCCAGGCCGGGATCGCGGCCAGCACCAGCGGCCCGAGCGCCGGCACCGTGCCGACCAGGCGCCGTCGCAGCTCCGCCGCTTCCTCCCCTGGCCCCGCGTAGTGCAGCGCCGCGAGGATATTGGCCTGCCACCAGGCCTCGCCCTGCCCCGCCGCCCAATACCCCGCCCCGACGCCGAGGCTCGGCGCGCCCGCGCCCAGCGCGAACAGCGCGGCGAGGCCCAGCAGCCGCCGCGGGCCGAGCCGCCCGGCCGCCAGCGCGCAGCCCGCCATGGTCAGCCACAGCGCCGAGGCTTCGAGCGCCGCCACCTGCTTGATCCAGACCGCCATCCCCGTCGCGAGCCCGGCCGCGAACACCACCCGCGCCCGGGGTGGGGCCGCGCGCCGTGCTTCCGTCAGCAGCAGCAGCGCGGCCAGCGCGATGAAGGGGGCGAAGAGAAGCTCCGTATTGGTCGCGAGCCCCCCCGGTATGGTGGAATGCGCGACATAGAGCAGCCCCGCCGCCAGCGCCGTGCCCGGCCCGGCGCCAAGCCGCCGTGCCAGCGCGTGCAGCAGGCTGGCCGTCGCCCCGACGGCCGCGACGCCCGCCAGCCGCAGCGCGACAATCGGATCGCCGAACAGCGCGAGCGCCGGCACGAGCAGCGCCGGCGCGCCGGGTGGGTGCATGTCCCATACCGCGACAAAGGGCCAGCCGCCCCGAAGCCAGGCCTGGGCCTGGACCAGGTAGAGTCCCTCATCCGGGTCGAGCACCGCCGCCGGGAAGCCAGGCGCGCGGAGCAGCAGCGCGAGCCCGAGGAAGGCCAGCGGCGGCCAGCCCGGCCATCGGTCCGCCAGCGACA
>JBIIRI010000043.1:0-22898 GCA_044341625.1 Roseomonas sp. | reverse complement strand
GCACTCGCGGCGTTCGGCTTCGTGGCCGCGTGGGGCGCGGCGCGCGGCTTGCTGGGCGTGTAGTCTCCGGAGCACCCCAGGACGCCAACAAAGGGCCGCCACATGTCGCCGTGGGTTGCTGCGCCGATCCTCCTGTTCGCCTCGAATGTCATCATGATCTTCGCCTGGTACGGGCATCTGAAGGCGCCGCATTGGCCGTTGTGGCTGGCGGTGCTGGTCAGCTGGGGCATCGCCTTCTTCGAATACTGCCTCGCCGTGCCCGCGAACCGCATCGGCTACGGCACCTTCACCGCCCAGCAGTTGAAGGTGATGCAGGAGGTGATCACGCTGGCTGTCTTCGCGGTGTTCAGCGTCGCCTTCCTGGGCGAACAGCTGCGCTGGAATTTCGTCGCGGCGGGGTGCTGCCTGGTCGCCGCCGTCGTGTTCATCTTTCTGCCGGTGGATTAAGGGCGGCGGGAACCCGTCGGCCCCGGACCCACTTACCGCCAAGCCAAGGCGGGAGCGCACGACATGGGTTTCCTTTGGACCATCATCATCGGCTTCGTGGCCGGGCTGGCCGCCAAATTCCTCACACCGGGGCGGGAGCCCAGCGGCTTCATCCTGACCACGCTGCTCGGCATCGCCGGCGCGGTGGTCGCGACATGGCTCGGCCAGGCGGTGGGGTGGTACACCGCCGGCGAAGGCGCGGGGCTGATCGGCGCCGTGGTCGGCGCGGTGATCGTGCTGCTGGTCTACAACTGGTTCGCCACCCGCCGCACGACATCGGTGTGACGGCGCCGCCCGCGCCGGGCGGCGCGGGCGCTACCGCTTCGCCTCGATCGCGTCCCAGATGGCGCGTTCGAGGTGGATGCCGTCGAAGCGCGCGATCTCCTGCAGCCCGGTGGGGGAGGTCACGTTGATCTCCGTCAGGTAGCCGCCGATCACGTCGATGCCGACGAAGATCAGGCCGCGCTTGCGAAGCTCCGGCCCGATGGCGTCGCAGATCTCGCGCTCGCGATCGGTCAGCGTCGTCGGCTCCGGCCGGCCGCCGACATGCATGTTGGACCGCGCCTCCCCGGCCGCGGGCACGCGGTTGATCGCGCCCATGGCCACGCCATCGACCAGGATGATGCGCTTGTCGCCCTTGCGGACATCGGGGACGTAGCGCTGCACCACCAGCGGCTCCCGGCTCCGCTCCGTGAACATCTCCAGCAGCGCATTGAGGTTGGGATCCTCGGGCTTCACATGGAACACGCCCGCGCCGCCATTGCCGAACAGCGGCTTCAGGATGATGTCGGCGTGCTTTTCGCGGAAGCGGCGGATCTGGCGGATATCGGCGCTGATCAGCGTCTCCGGCATCAAGTCCGGGAAGTGGGTGACGAACAGCTTCTCCGGCGCGTTGCGGACGCTGGCGGGGTCGTTCACCACCAGCGTCTTGGGGTGGATGTGTTCCAGGATGTGGGTGGCCGTGATGTAGGCCATGTCGAAGGGCGGGTCCTGGCGCATCAGCACCACATCCACCTGCCCCAGGTCGAGTTCCACCGGCGCGCCGAGCGTGAAGTGATCGCCCTTCACGCGGCGCACCTCGACCGGCTGGGCATGGGCCAGCACGCGGCCGCCGGCCAGCGCCAGGTCGCGCACATGGTAGTGCCACAGCGCATGGCCGCGGGCCTGCGCTTCGAGCATGAGGGCGAAGGTGCTGTCGCCATCGATGTTGATCGAGGCGATCGGGTCCATCTGGACCGCGACGCGAAGGGTTCGGGCCATGCGCATGTCTCCTTGCCCTTCCTCTGGCACCGGGCGGGGCGGGTGGGAAGGGCCGATGGCGGCATTGACCGGCGCGGCCCGCCCGGGTCACTTCCCTGTCATGCGCACCCTCTCGGGCAAGTCCCGGCTGGCCGGGGTTCTCGGCTGGCCCGTCTCCCATTCCCGCTCCCCCCGGCTGCACGGCGTCTGGCTGGCGCGGCACGGGATCGATGGCGCCTATCTGCCCCTGCCTGTCCGCCCCGAGCGGTTCGAGGCGGCGGTGCGGAGCCTGGTGGATCTCGGCTTCGCCGGGGCGAATGTGACCATCCCCCACAAGGAAGCCGCCTTCGCCTTGTGCGACACGGTGTCGGAGGTCGCGCGGCGGGCCGGTTCGGTGAACACGCTGGTCTTCCGCGACGGCCGGATCGAGGGCACCAGCACGGACGGCTTCGGCTTCCTGGAATCGATCCGCGAACAGGCGCCGGGCTGGCAGGCCACGGATGGCCCCGCCGTGATCCTGGGCGCGGGCGGGGCGGTGCGATCCGTCGCGGCGGCGCTGCTGGATGCCGGCTGCCCGCATCTGACGCTGGTCAACCGCACGCCCGCCCGGGCGGAGGCCATCGCGCGCGAACTCGGTGGACCCATCGCCGTCGCCGCCACACCGCCGCTGGCGGACGCCGCGCTGCTGGTGAACGGCACATCGCTCGGCATGACCGGGGAACCGGCGCTCGAGATCGACCTGATGCCCCTGCCGCCGGGCGCGGTGGTGGCGGATATGGTCTATGTGCCGCTGGAAACGCCGCTGCTGGCGGCGGCGCGGGCGCGCGGGCTGCGGGCGGTCGATGGGCTCGGCATGCTGCTGCACCAGGCGCGGCCGGGCTTCGAGGCCTGGTTCGGCGTGGCGCCGCAGGTGGATGCGGCGCTCAGGGCCTTCATCCTCGACGATCTGCGATGAAGGTGCTGGGGCTGACCGGCAGCATCGGCATGGGCAAGTCCACGGCGGCGAAGGCGTTCCGGCGCCTGCGCGTGCCGGTCTTCGATGCGGATGCCACGGTGCACCGGCTGCAAGGGCCGGGCGGCGCGGCAGTACGCCCCATAGAGGCCGCCTTCCCCGGCACGACGCGCGAAGGCCGCGTGGACCGCGCCGCGCTGCGCGCCGTGGCGCTGGCCGATCCCGCCGCGCGCAAGCGGCTGGAGCGGATCGTCTGGCCGCTGGTGCGGCAGGCGGAACGCGCCTTCCTCGCCGCCGCGCGGCGGCGCGGCGCGCGGATCGCGGTGCTCGACATCCCGCTGCTGCTGGAGACGGGGGGCGAGAAGCGGGTTGATGAGGTGATCGTCGTCTCGGCGCCCGCGTCGGTGCAGCGCAGCCGTGTGCTGGCGCGGGGCAGCATGTCGCCGGCGCAATTCGCCGCGATCCGCGCGGCGCAGATGCCGGATGCGCTCAAGCGGCGGCGCGCGGACCGCGTGGTGCGGACGGGTCTTTCGCGCCACGCGGCGCAACGCCAGATCCGTGCGATCGTCAGGGAGCTGCGGGGCTGATGCGGCAGATTGTGCTTGATACCGAAACGACCGGCCTTGACCCGGCTTCCGGCGACCGCGTCATCGAAGTCGCGGCGATCGAGATCTTCAACTTCCTCCCCACCGGCGGCACCTTCCACCGCGTCATCGACCCCGAGCGCGACGTGCCGGAGGAAAGCACCCGCGTCCACGGCTTCACCTACGACATGCTGCGCGGCAAGCCGCGCTTCGCCGATATCGCGGAGGAAATGCTGGCCTTCATCGGCCCCTCCGAGATCATCGCCCACAACGCGCCCTTCGATTTCGGCTTCCTGGATGCCGAGTTGGTCCGCGCCGGGCGGCCGAAGCTGGACCGGGCGCGGATGGTGGACAGCCTGGACCTCGCGCGGCGGCGCTTTCCGGGCCAGGTGAACAGCCTGGATGCGCTGTGCCGGCGGCTTGGCGTCGATAACTCCATGCGGACCAGCCACAACGCGCTGCTGGATGTGAAGCTGCTGGCCGAGGTCTTCCTGCAGCTGATGGGGGGCAAGCAGCCGGGGCTGGAACTGGCCGCCGCCCCCACGCGCCGCGCCGGCCCCGCCTTGGTGGAAGACGCAGCCCCCGCCGCCCGCACCCCCCGCCCGATCATGCCGACAGAGGCGGAGGTGGCCGCCCATGCCGCCTTCGTGGCGAAGAAGCTGAAGGAGCCGCTATGGCTCCAGCCGCCCTTCGCGCCGGCGGCGGACCAGCAGAGCTAGACTTTACGCACATCGCCCCTCCCCGAACGCGGCGGTATCCCCTAGTTTCGGGTCATGTCCCAGATCGCCACCCAGGGCCCACCCCGCGTCGCGCTGTTCGTCACCTGCCTGGTGGACCTCTACCGGCCATCGGTCGGCTTCGCGGCGATCAAGCTGCTGGAAGCCGCCGGCTGCCAGGTTGAGGTACCGGACGCCCAGACCTGCTGCGGCCAGCCCGCCTACAATTCCGGCGACCGCGCCACGGCCAAGGACCTGGCCCGGAACGTCATCGACACCTTCCTGACCTATGACTACGTCGTGGCGCCCTCTGGCTCCTGCGCCGGGCAGATCGCCCACCATTATGCCGGGCTGTTCGAGGCCGAGGACCCGCATTACCGCGGGAAGGCAGAGGCGCTGGCGGCCAAGACCTTCGAACTCGTCTCCTTCCTCACCGATGTGATGGGGATGCGGGGGGTGGAGGCACGGTATGACGGCGTCGTGACCTACCACGACAGCTGCGCCGGGCTGCGGGAGATGGGCGTCAAGGCGCAGCCGCGCCAGTTGCTGGGCAGCGTCGGCGGGCTGACGCTGAAGGAACTGCCGGATGCGGAGGTTTGCTGCGGCTTCGGCGGCACCTTCTGCGTGAAGTATCCCGACATCTCGACGCGCATGGTCACCGACAAGGCGAAGGCGGTCGCAGGGACGGGCGCGGATACGCTGCTGGCGGGCGATATGGGCTGCCTGCTGAACATGGCCGGGCGCCTGGCGCGCGAAGGCGCGCCCGTGAAGGTGCGGCATGTGGCGGAAGTGCTGGCCGGGATGACGGATGAAGCCGCGCCCATCGGCGGCAAGAAGTAGGGGACGCAGGATGGTCCAGGTCACCTCCCCCGCCTTCAAGGCGAATGCGGCGCAGGCGCTGCACGATCAGGGGCTACAAAAGGCGCTGGGCAAGGCGAAGGGCGCCTTCCTGGAACGCCGCGCCATCGCCGTATCGAAGCTGCCGGAGTTCGAGCGGCTGCGGGAGATCGGCCGCGACATCAAGAACCACACCCTCGCCCATCTCGACCACTATCTGGAGGTCTATGCGGCGAATGTGGAGAAGGCCGGCGGGCAGGTGCATTGGTGCGCCACCGCCGATGACGCCCGCGCCGCGGTGCTCGAGATCTGCCGGCGGGCAGGCGCCAAGACCGTCACCAAGGGCAAGTCGATGATCTCCGAGGAGATCGGGGTCAACGACCATCTGGAACGGCACGGCATCCAGCCGATCGAAACCGATCTCGGCGAATACATCATCCAGCTCCGCAAGGAGCACCCGAGCCACATCATCGCCCCCGCCTTCCACCTGAACCGGGAAGATTGGGAAGCGGATTTTCGGCGCGCGCACACCGACCTCGACCCCAACCGCGTCTTCGCGGAACGCCGCGACATCCTGACGGAAGCGCGCACCCGGCTGCGCCAGAAATTCCTGGCCGCCGATGTCGGCATCACCGGCGCGAATTTCCTGATCGCGGAAACCGGCAGCAGCGTCATCGTCACGAATGAAGGCAATGGCGACCTGACGCAGACGCTGCCGCGCGTGCACATCGTGCTGGCCAGCATCGAGAAGATGGTGCCGACGCTGGAAGACTGCACATCGCTGCTGCGGCTGCTGGCGCGGTCCGCGACGGGGCAGGATTTCTCAGTCTACACCACCTTCTCCACCGGGGTGCGGCGCGAAGGCGACCTGGACGGGCCGGAGGAATACCACGTCGTCCTGATCGACAATGGCCGGTCCAACATGATCGGCACCGAGTTCCAGGAGATGCTGCGCTGCATCCGCTGCGCCGCCTGCATGAACCACTGCCCGGTCTATGGTGCGGTGGGCGGGCATGCCTATGGCTGGGTCTATCCCGGCCCGATGGGGTCCGTGCTGACGCCGTCGCTGGTCGGCGTGGACAAGACCGGCCACCTGCCCAACGCATCGACCTTCTGCGGCAAATGCGAAAGCGTCTGCCCGGTGAAGATCCCGCTGCCGAAGCTGATGCGCCATTGGCGCGAACGCGAATTCGAACGCCACCTGACGCCGGGCGCGCTGCGGACCAATCTCGGCCTCTGGGCGTGGTTCGCGAAGCGGCCGGGGATGTATCGCGCGGCATCGCGGCTCGGCATCGGCGCGCTGTCCCTGCTGGCGCGTGGCAAGGGCCGCTTCCGGTGGCTGCCCTTCGCCGGCGGCTGGACGGAGGGCCGCGACCTGCCCGCGCCGGAACCTGGCGGCACCTTCATGGCGCGCTACGCCAAGGCGCGGCGGAGCGGCCGATGAGCAAGGATGCCATCCTCGGCGCCATCCGCCGTGGCCTGAAGCGCGGGGCGCTGCCCGCCGACCAGGTCGCGATGCTGGACGGGCGGATTGCCACCCATCCGCGCCACCTGATCCCCGCGCGTTCGCGCGTCCCGCGCGCCGAACAGATCGCGCTGTTCATCAGCAACGTCGAGAAGGAATTCGGCACGGTCGAACGCATCCCGGACCTGGCCGCGGTGCCGGGCGCGATCGGCGACTACCTGGCCGCGCAGAACCTGCCCGCGCGGCTGGTCATGGCCCCGCATCCGGAGCTGGAGGAGATCGACTGGTCGTCCCGCCCGATGCTGATCCGCGAAGCCCGCCGCGCGGTGGATGGCGACCTGGTGTCCCTGCAACATGCCTGGGCTGCGGTGGCGGAGACGGGGACGCTGTTCTTCCCCTCCGACCCCGTGCGCCCGGCGACGCTGAACCTGCTGCCGGATACCGAGATCGTGCTGCTCCGCAGCTCCGCCATCGTGGGCGCCTATGAGGAAGCCTGGGACCGACTGCGCGCGGAGCGCCGCGATCCGATGACCGGCGGCTGGATGCCGCGCAACCTGATGCTGGTCACCGGCCCGTCCCGCTCCGCCGATATCGAGCAGACGCTGGAACTGGGCGCGCATGGCCCGCGCCGCCTGCACATCCTGCTGGTCGAGGACGAGTCCGTCCTGTCCAGCGCGGACGCCTGAGGGCAGCGCGGCGTGCCATGCGCCATCGTCGGCCGAAAGCCCTGAGCAGGGCGGACCTCGCGCTCTGGCACGCCTTCACCGCCGATATCGTTCCCCTCGCCGGCCACGCCCGGCCGGAGCTGCCGCCCGAGGATGCGGCGCTGGCCGCCACGGTGCCGGCGCCGATCCCGGCGCCTATACAGCCGCCGCGCCCCGCGCAGCGCATGGCGCCAGCGGAGATCCGCGTTGGCGAACAGCCCGGCGGGCTCGACCGCAAGCGCTGGCGCCAGCTGCGCCGTGGCGATGCGGTCAGCGAACGGACGCTCGATCTGCACGGGCGGCGCGCGCAGGACGCGCATGTGGCGCTGCGTGCCTTCCTGCACGATGCCGCGCTGGACGGGGTGCGGACGGTGACGATCATCACCGGCAAGGGGCCGCAGCCGGATGGCGGCATCCTGAAGCGCGAATTGCCGCACTGGCTGAACGCGGCGGAGCTGCGGCCCCTGGTGCTGGGCGCGGCGCATCCGCACCCGACCAACACGGGCGCGGTGAACATCCTGCTGCGCCGACGGAATCGGGCGAGACCATGAGGCGCGAGGCGGACAGGTTGCGCGGCCCTCACCCTCCCACGCGGCTACGCCGCGCGGGTCCCTCCCTCTCCCGCCATGCGGGAGAGGGTGCCGAGCGCAGCGAGGCGGGTGAGGGCGCGACCGACCTGCCAACACGCATGGCCCCACAGCTTACGGGCGTCAGCACATGACCCCCTTCGGCGCCCGGCTCCGTCAGCTCCGCCGCGCGGGTTCCACCCTCTCCCGCTATGCGGGAGAGGGTGCCGAGCGCAGCGAGGCGGGTGAGGGCGCGACCGACCTGCCAAGTCGCATGGCTCCACAGCTTACGAACGGCTGCACATGACCCCCTTCGGCGCCCGGCTTCGCCAGCTGCGCCGCGCGCGGCGCGTGACGCTCAAGGCACTCGCGGCGCATCTGCAGGTCTCCTCGGCCTATCTCTCGGCACTGGAGCATGGGCATCGCGGGCGGCCCTCCCCGGGGCTGGTGCACCAGGTGAACGAGTTCTTCGGCCTTATCTGGGACGAGGCGGAGGAGCTGGCGGATCTCGCCCGCCTGTCGCATCCGCGCATCGGCGTGGACACGGCCGGGCTGTCGCCGGAGGCGACCGCGCTGGCCAACCGGCTGGCGGAGTCCATCCGCCGGCTCAGCCCGCAGACGGTGGCCGCCATGCACGCGCTGCTGGACCGCGAGGAACCGGCCGAGAAGCCCCGCCTGCGCCGCGCCGCCGGCCGGTAGCGCCCAGCCCCGCCGGATGCCATCTTCCGCCCCACCGGACGACGCCACCAAGGGAGCATCCATCATCATGACGATCCTGGCCCGGAGGATGGCGCGGCTCGGTCTGCTGGCCGGTCTGTTGCCCGTGGTCGCGGCCTGCGAGGCGCCGCGCCCGGCGGCCCGCCCCGCGCCGGGTCCGGCGGCGGCCTCGGGCCCGTCGGAACCGGCCCCGATGCCGTCGGACGTGACCGACGACTACCTGGCGGCACGCCGGGCCGCGACGACGGCGCGGCCGACCGGCCCCGATGCCATGCCGGGCTTCGACCCGGCGCAGCGGATGGGCACGGACATGACGACGGCGCCGATCCCCTCCGGCGGGCCGCGGCTGCTGCCGCGCTGAAGCGCCAGGCGCCGGCGCGACCCACCTTCATGGCGCGGACGTCATTTGCCGCGCCTAAGCACAGCTTTCATCGTCCTGACGCGAGCCCTTCATTGCGTTGACGCGGTTGACGAGGTTAATCCTATGTCATGGAGGCAACCGCCCGCCTGACCACGCCAGAGGCCCTGCGCCCCCCCCGCCTGCGGCGGGGCAGGGTAATCAGCTTTTCCAACTCGGACCCCGAGAGCCTCTGGGGCGACGTGCTCGGCTTCCGCCCCCTGGGTGGGCGGGTGCGGGCGGTCCGGCGGATCGCGACCATCGTGCTGTGGACGCTGATCGCCATCCCCATCCAGGCGCTGCTGCTGGCCCTGCCCGGCCGCGCCAATGTCGCCTTCGGCCGCTTCTACTGGCGCAGCGTCGCCTGGCTGATGGGGCTCAGCCTCCGGGTGGTGGGCACACCTGCCAAGGGGCCGGCCACGCTGTTCGTGTCCAACCATTCCTCCTGGCTCGATATCGTCGTGCTGGGATCCGCGCTCGATGCCTGCTTCGTGGCGAAGCGGGAGGTCGGCGAATGGCCGGTGATCAACATCGTCGCCAAGCTCGGCCGCACCGTCTTCGTCAGCCGCAGCCGCACCCAGACCAAGGGCGAGGCCGGGGTGATCCGCGAAAGGCTGGGCCAGGGCGACAACATCATTTTGTTCCCCGAAGGCACGACCAGCGATGGCGGGCGCGTGCTGCCCTTCCGCAGCGCCTTCCTCTCGGTCGCGGATCATGCGCGGATCGTGCAGCCGGTCTCGGTCGTCTTCGACCGGCTGGGCGGGCTGCCGGCCTGCCGGCGCGACCGGCCGTTGTTCGCCTGGTATGGCGACATGGAGATCGGCAGCCATTTCTGGCGCCTCGCGCGCCGGTCCAAGACGCGGGCGACGGTGGTGCTGCACGCCCCCCTCGACCCCGCGCAGTACCAGGACCGCAAGGCGCTGACCGCCGCCTGCGCCGAGGTGGTGACGGAAGGCTGCGCCACGCTGCGGCAGAACCGGCCGCCCGCGCCGCTGTCGCCCTCCGTGCCGCCCAAGCTTCCCGCTTGACCCGGCGCGGCGCGCCACAGCAAGATTCATGCGTGAGGAACCGACCCAGGCCGATGCGGCCCTGGCGCCTTGGGATGGCGGAGTTCGCTTGACCGGCGCGCGGGCTCTGCGCATCTCCCCGCCTTCACCCTGCCGGAGTGCCGGCGGGGCGGCGGAGTTCCACCTGCGATGACCTCTACCCTTCCCCCCAGGAAGCGTCTGTTCGTGAAGACCTGGGGCTGCCAGATGAATGTCTATGACAGCGCCCGCATGGCGGATGTGCTGGCCCCCCTGGGCTACGCCCCGGCCGAGACGCCGGACGGCGCCGACATGGTGATCCTCAACACCTGCCACATCCGGGAAAAGGCGTCGGAGAAGCTGTTCTCCGAACTCGGCCGGCTGCGTGGCGCGAAGCAGGCGAAGGAAGCCGAGGGCGGGCGGATGGTGCTGGCCGTCGCCGGCTGCGTCGCCCAGGCCGAGGGCGCGGAGATCACGGCGCGGAGCCCCTGGGTGGACATCGTCCTCGGCCCGCAATCCTACCACCGCCTGCCGGAGATGGTGGCCCGCGCGACGCGTGCCGCCGGCGCGGTGATCGAGACGGACTTCCCCGCCGATCAGAAATTCGACCACTTGCCCGAAGTCGCGGCGCCGCAGGGGCCGGTGGCCTTCCTGACCATCCAGGAAGGCTGCGACAAATTCTGTTCCTTCTGCGTCGTCCCCTATACGCGCGGCGCCGAATACTCCCGCCCGGCGGACGCCGTTTTGGCCGAAGCCCGCCGCCTGGTCGCGCAAGGCGCGCGGGAGATCGCGCTGCTCGGCCAGAATGTGAACGCCTATCACGGGGTCGCGCCGCAAGGCGCGCCAACTTTCGAATCGCCGGGCGGCGGCAGCTGGACCCTGGCGCGCCTGCTGCGAGAGATGGCGGAGATCCCGGGCCTCGCGCGCCTGCGCTACACCACCAGCCACCCGCGCGACATGGATGACGATCTGATCGCCGCCCATGGGGAGATCCCGGCGCTGATGCCCTTCCTGCACCTGCCGGTGCAGTCGGGCTCGGACAAGGTGCTGAAGGCGATGAATCGCGGCCACACGGCCGATGACTACCGCCGGATCGCCGACAAGCTGCGCGCGGCGCGGCCCGACCTCGCGCTGTCTTCCGATTTCATCGCCGGCCATCCGGGGGAGAGCGAGGCCGACCACCAGGACACGCTGCGGCTGATCCGCGACATCGACTTCGCGCTGGCCTTCTCGTTCAAGTATTCGGCGCGGCCTGGAACCCCCGCCGCGGGCGCCCCACTTCAGCTGCCAGAAGCCGAGAAGGACCGCCGCCTGCAGGAGATCCAATCCCTGCTCCGTGACCAGCAGGATGCGTTCAACCGATCGCGTCTCGGGCTGCGCTTCGACGTGTTGTTCACCGGCGCCGGCCGCCATCCCGGCCAGGCCGCCGGGCGGTCCCCCTGGCTGCAGCCGGTCCATGCCGCGAGCGGGGAGCATGACCCCGCCAGCCTCATCGGGCGGGTCCTGCCCTGCGAGGTGACCAGTATCCACCCCAATTCCCTCGGCGTGCGCATCCTGCCGGCCGAGGCCACCGGAGACCACCCGAGCCAGGAGAAAGCCGCCGCTTGAGCACCACCTCCCTCGCGCTCCGCCCCGGCGAGCCGCGCCTGCCGGATCAGCGATCCGGGCGCGGTCCCGCCGCCCTCCCCGCCAGCCGGTCCGTCACGCTGAACTTCGACGACAACCAGCTGCTGCCGCTTCTGTATGGGGAGCATGACCGGAACCTCGCCCGCATCGAGATGCGGCTCGGGGTCAGGATCTCCAGCCGGGGCAACCGGCTGACGATCACCGGCGCACCCGAACGGACCGAGGTGGCGGAAGCAGGGCTGGCCGATCTCTGGCGGCGCCTGCAAAAGGGCGAAGCGGTCGGCGCCGCGGAAGTGGAAGCGGCAATGCGGATGGCCGAAGGCGTGCAGGAAGCCGATCCGCGCCTGCCCTTGCAGGACATCCCCGCGATCCGTACCCGCAAGGGCGCGATCGCGCCGCGCACCCCGGCCCAGGCCGCCTACATGGACCTGCTGGCGCGGGCGGACATGGTGTTCGGCATCGGCCCGGCGGGGACGGGCAAGACCTATCTGGCCGTCGCCCAGGGCGTGGCGCTGCTGCAGGCCGGACGGGTGGACCGCATCGTCCTGTCGCGCCCGGCGGTCGAGGCCGGCGAAAGGCTCGGCTTCCTGCCCGGCGACATGAAGGAGAAGGTCGATCCCTATCTCCGCCCGCTCTATGACGCGCTGCACGACATGATGCCGGCCGAACAGGTGAAGCGCCGCATGGAAGCCGGGGAGATCGAGGTCGCCCCACTCGCCTTCATGCGCGGCCGGACGCTCGCACATTGCTACGCCATCCTGGACGAGGCGCAGAACACCACCCCCGCCCAGATGAAGATGTTCCTGACCCGGATGGGGGAGGGAAGCCGGATGGTCGTCACCGGGGACCCCACCCAGGTGGATTTGCCGCCCGGCCAGGCTTCGGGCCTGCATCAGGCCCTTTCGATCCTCGATGGGGTGGAGGGGATCGCGGTGGCAAGATTTGCGGAACAGGATGTGGTAAGGCATCCCCTGGTTGGCCGCATAGTGGCGGCTTATGGCCGCGCCGAGGGAACCGCATCCCGCAACCGGGATGCCCGCGGGCGCGCAGGTCTGGAGACGGATGGAACCGAGAAGTAGACGTCCCGGTCGGGAAGCGACCGGGATCCAAGCGAGGGGCGAGGAGATCACCGTCCTTCTGGAATCGGCCGGCTGGCGCGCCGCGGTGCCGCGGCCCGAAGCCGTCGCCCGCCGTGCCGCCATCGCGGCGCTGGAGGAAGCCGGCCTGCGCGGCGCCGTCACCGTGCTGCTGGCCGACGACGTGGCGGTGAAGCGGCTGAACGGCCGCCACCGCGCCAAAGCCAAGCCCACCAACGTGCTGTCCTTCCCCGCAGGTATCCCAGGCTATCTGGGCGATGTCGCGCTCGCGCTCGGCGTGGTGCGGCGGGAGGCCCGGCAGGCCGGGCGCCGCGCGGCGGACCACCTGGCGCATCTGGTCGCGCATGGCGCGCTGCACCTGGCCGGGCACGACCACCTGGAAGCCGGGGAGGCGCGCCGGATGGAACGCGCCGAGGCGCGGGTGATGCGGAAGCTCGGCCGTCCGAACCCCTGGAAGGAAGGCCGCGCCACCGCGCGCCTGCGGGGCGCGACATGAGCGGCCAAGGCAATGGCAACGGCCAAGGCGGCGACCGCCGCAACACATTGCTCTGGAAGATCCAGGGCCTGCTGAAGCGGCGGGAGGCCGAAAGCGTCCGCGACCGCGTCGAGGAATTGCTGGAGGAACCCGCCCGCCACGATGCCGGCCCCCGCCGCGACGAAGTGGCCAGCGGGCTGGATACGCATGAGCGCATCCTGCTCGGCAATGTGCTGCGGCTGCGCGATAAGACCGCCTATGACGTGATGGTGCCGCGCGCCGACATCCTGGCGATGCCGGAGGATCTGACGCTGGACCAGGCGATCGTGCTGATCCAGCGCGAAGGCCACAGCCGCTTCCCGGTCTATCGCGGCAATCTGGACGACGTGGTGGGCATGGTCCACATCAAGGACGTCTTCGCCGCCGTCGGCCGCGACCCCGCGAGCTTCAGCCTGAAGGGCATCCTGCGCCGCCCGCTGCTGGTGGTGCCGACCATCCCCGTGCTCGACCTGCTGCTGGAGATGCGCGCGCAACGCATCCACATGGCGCTGGTGGTGGACGAATATGGCGGCATCGACGGCCTCGTCACCATCGAGGACCTGGTCGAGACCATCGTCGGCGACATCAGCGACGAGCATGACGAGGTGACCGCCCCCACCATCATCGAGCGCCCCGACGGGATGCTGGAGATGGATGCCCGCACCACCGTCGAGGCCTTCGAGGCAAAGCTCGGTCCCGTGCTGACGGAAGAAGAACGCGCGGCCGACATCGACACGGTGGGCGGCCTGGTCTTCACCCTGGCCGGCCGTGTGCCCGCGCGCGGCGAATTGATCAGCCACGGCTCCGGCATCGAGTTCCGCGTGCTGGAAGTCGATGCCCGCCGCATCCGCCGCATCCGCGTCCGCCGCCCCGGCGCGGCCGGGGAAGCCGCGCGGCAGGCGGCGGAATAGGGACCACCGGGGCAACCCTCTCCCCCCAAAGGGAGGAGGTTCGACGCACTGCGTCGAACGCCGAAGTCGCGGCGGTTTACCGCCGCCTACGAAGGCTGGCAGGGTGAGGGGGGCGTGCCGAGGCCGCTACCGGGCCAGATCGCCCGGCGGCGCGAATTCGGGCACCAAGCGCGACAGCTCGGCCAAGGCCCCGCCCCGGTCGCCCGCGCCGGCGAAGCCCGCCATGCGGTCGATGGCTGCCGCCATCTCGGCCGCGTCGGTCGTGCGCGGCACGGCCATCAGCAGGCCGGGGAAGGCGGTTGGCTGGGGCGGTTCCTGGCCGTGGAACAGCTCCTCGAACAGCTTTTCGCCGGGGCGCAGGCCGGTGAAGCGGATCTCCACATCCTCCTCGGGCCGCAACCCGGCCAGGCGGATCATGCGGCGGGCGAGATCGACGATCTTCACCGGATCACCCATGTCGAGCACGAAGATGCCGCCCTGGCGCAGCTCGGGCGGCTGCTCCGCCCCGCCCGCGAACCAGTCGATCCCGGCGGCGCCGACCACGCTGGCCTGCAGCACCAGCCCCACGGCTTCCCGCACGGTCATGAAGTAGCGGCGCATATCGGGATGAGTCACGGTCAGCGGGCCGCCGCGTTCCAGCTGCCGGCGGAACAGCGGCACCACGCTGCCGGTGGAGCCAAGCACATTGCCGAAGCGCACGGTGACCAGGCGCATGCCCCCCTCGGCCCGGGCCGCGCGGTCCCGCGCCTGGCAATACATCTCCGCCGCACGCTTGGACGCGCCCATGACGCTGGTCGGGTTCACCGCCTTGTCGGTGGAGATGAAGACCATCAGCGAACAGCCCGCTTCCCGCGCCGCATCCGCCACCACGCGGGTGCCGAGCGCGTTGGTCAGGATGCCCTCCAGCGGGTCGTTCTCCACCATCGGAACATGCTTCAGCGCGGCGGCGTGGAAGACCAGCTCGGGGCGGATGTCCTGGAACAGGCGGCGGATGCGCGGCTCGTCGCGGATATCGGCCAGCACCGCCTGGCGCTTCACATCCGGATGGCGTTCCCGCAATTCCAGGTCGATCTCGTACAGCACGTATTCGCCGTGATCGAGCAGCGTCAGGCTGGCCGGGCCGAGGGCTGCCACCTGCCGCGCCAGCTCCCCGCCGATGGTGCCGCCCGCGCCGGTGACCAGCACGCGACGCCCCTGGACCAGCCGGGCCATGCCTTCGCGGTCCAGCGGGACCTGCGGGCGGTCGAGCAATTCCTCGATCTCGATCCGGCGGAGCGCCACCGGGGCCTCCGCCTCGGCGCGTTCGCCGGGGCGACGGCTGGCGGGGGGAAGGGCGGTCAGGCTGGGCAGGCGCTTCACCGGCACGCCGTGGCGGTCGCAGGCATCCAGCAGGCGCTGCAACTCCGGCCCCTGGAGCTGCGGGGTGGCCAGCACCACCAGCGCCGGCAGCCGCCCTTCGTCGCGCAGCAGGTCGAGCACGCCATCCGCTTCCTCGGCCGTGCCGAGCACCCCGACGCCGTGGATGCGCCGGCCCATCTGGCGTTCGCGCAGGCTCAATATGCCCATCACGCGATAAGCGACGCCGCGTTCGCGGCTGAGGGCCCGGAGGAACAGGTCCGCCCCGTCGCCCGCGCCGACCACCAGCACGCTCTGCGCCGGGGTGTCGGACAGCGGCCCGGCGGCGCGGCCCGCATGGCGCAGCCGCGCCACGATGCGCGGCGCGGCGAGTAGCGCGGCCAGCAGCAGAGCGTGGATGGCGGGAAAGGCGAGGTTGGGCGACCGCCAGGCACCGACCCCATGCAGCAGCGCCCAGAACAGCGCCGCCGCCCCCACCGCCGCGCCCGAGGAGGCCAGCAGGTCGGGCAGGGACGCGAAGCGCCAATATTGCCGCGGCAGGCCAAGCGCCCAGCCCGGCAGCAGCAGCGCCGCCACTCCGGCCGGCAGGCCAAGCAGCCACCATAGCCCCGGCGGCCAGGCGCCAGGGGCGGCGAGCCAAAGCGCGACGGGCACGGCCAGGGCCGCCATCGCCGCATCGACACCCTGGTTCAGAAGGATCCGGTTCCGCGCCGTCGCTGCCATCGTGCATCCCCCTTACCCGTTGCGGGGCGTGGCCGGAAGGCGGACAGCATGCGATAGTACCTTGCCCTCAGACGCCGGGCGGCCGCATCCGCGGCCTTGGCTTTCGCCGCACTTGCGGCGGCGGCCATTCGGCCGCTCGACCGGCTACGCCGGTCGCATGGGTCAGCCCATTCCATCGGGGGGAGAGGCTGGGGGCAGAGAGCAGGGGATCGGGACACATGGCCGAAGGCAGGCTCGTCATCGGGACGAAGCGCTATTCCTCCTGGAGCATGCGGGGCTGGCTGGCCGTGCATCTCGCCCGCCTCGATGTCGAGGAGGTGATGGTGCCGCTGGCCGGTGGCGGCGGAACGCTGGCGATCAAGGCGATCTCCCCCAACGGCATGGTCCCCTATCTTGAGCATCGCGGCGCACGGATGTGGGAAAGCCTTGCCATCGCGGAGTATTGCGCCGAATTCGCCCCCGCGCTGTGGCCCGCCGACCGGGCCATCCGCGCCCATGCGCGCGCCATCGCGTCGGAGATGCATGCGGGCTTCCGCAACCTGCGGATCGCGATGCCGATGAATCTCGGCCGGACCTTCCCCGGCCGCGGCCGCACCCCGGAATGCCTCGCCGACATCGCCCGCATCGAGGCGATCTGGGCCGAGGCGCTGGCCGCCCATGGCGGCCCCTTCCTGTTCGGGCGGGAGTTCGGTCTTGCGGATGTGATGTATGCGCCGGTCGTCGCCCGCTTCCTGACCTGGCAGCCGGAGCTGACGGCAACCAGCCGCGCCTATTGCGACGCCGTGCGCGCCCAACCGCTGGTGGCCCGCTGGTACGACGAAGCGGCAGCGGAGCCGGCGGCCTGGCTGCTGGACAAATACGAGAACCCGGCCAGCTAGCGCCGCCAGATGAGCACCGCACTCGCCCTCGACCATCTCGGGCTCTGCGCCCAGGATCCCGCGCCGCTCTGGGCGATCTGGGAAGGGCTGGGCTTCGCGCTGTCGCCGGTGGCGCAGCAATCCGGGCGGCGGACGCCGGACGGACCCGTCGAGCCCTTCGGCAGCGCCAATCGCTGCGCCTTCCTGCGCCATGGCTATGTCGAGCTGCTCGGCATCCTCGACCCCGCGCTGTTCGCCAATGGCGTGGATCGCTTCGTCACGCGGCATGACGGGGCGCATATCCTGGCGCTCGGCATCGGGGATGCGGAAGGCAACCTGGCGCGGCTGCGCCGTGGCGGGCTCGACATCCCCGGCATCGCCTGGCTGCAACGGCCGGTGGAAGCAGGCGCACCCCCTGGGGGCCCCATCGCCCGCTTCGCCCGCCTGCCCTTCCCCGACGCGCCCGAAGGCCGGGTGCAGCTGGTCCAGCACCTGACGCCGGAGCTGGTCTGGGATCCGCGCTGGATGGGCCATCGCAACGGCGCCGATGCGCTGGAAGCCGCGATCCTGGTCGCCGCCAACCCCGCCGAGACCACGGCGCGGCTCGCCCGGCTGGCGGGGCTGCCGGCGGAGCCCGATCCGCTGGCCGGCTTCCGCCTGCGCCTGCCCGGCGCGCCCGGCGCCGCCGGCCCGGACAGCCCGCGAATGGAAACCCGAATCCGCATCCTGCCGCCCGAGGCGCTTCCCCGCGCCCTGCCGGGCGTCTCGGCGCCCTGCCTACCCTTCATGGCCGGCATGGTGATCCGCACCACCGACAAGGCCGCATCCGCCCGCGCCCTGCTGCGCCACCTGCCGCTGCGGGAAGCGCCGGATGGGATGATGGTGCCGCCCGAACAGGCCGGCGGCTGCGCGGTGGTCTTCGCATGACGACCGCCGCCGCGATCGGCGCCTCGCTCCGCACCTACTACGTGGCAGGGCGCGCCCCGGCGCTCGATGCCTTCCACCGGCGCTTCCTGGCGTCCGGGGAGGTCGGCTTCGACGTCGGCGCGCATGTCGGCGACCGCACGGCGAGTTTCCGCCGGCTCGGCGCCCGCGCCGTCGCGGTGGAGCCGCAACCACGGCTTGCCCGTCTGCTGCGCCTGCTGTTCGGCCGCGATCCGGGCGTGGTGCGGGTGGCGGCGCTGGTCGGCGCGGCGCAGGGGCAGGCGGTGCTGCGCGTCAATTCCGCGAACCCCACCGTCGCCACCGCATCCGACGCCTTCGTCGCCGCCGCAGATGGCGCGCCGGGCTGGGAAGGCCAGGTCTGGGACACGGCGCTGCACTTGCCGGTCACGACACTCGACGCGCTCGCGGCCGAACACGGAACCCCCGATTTCGTGAAGATCGATGTGGAGGGGTATGAGGCCGTGGCGCTGGAGGGCCTGTCGCGCCCACCGCGCAGCCTGTCCTTCGAATTTACCACCATCCAGCGCGATGTCGCGGCGGAGTGCCTCGATCGGCTGGCGGCATTGGGATACCGGGCCTTCAACGCCTGCCTCGGTGAGGGGATGGAGATGGCGCATGCCACGCCAATCGGCGCGGCGGCGATGGCGGAGTGGATCGCGGCGCTGCCGCACGCCGCGAATTCGGGCGATGTCTATGCCAGCCTGGAGCCGGGGCGGCTGCTGCGCTGATGGAAGCCTCGGCCGTCCTGCAGCATCTGGGCTTCGCGGCGCTACTTGCCGTGCTGTCGGCCTGCGTGGTGCGGCTGATGATCGCCTTCCCCATCCTGGACCAGCCGAACCACCGCAGCGCGCATCGCAACCCGACGCCGCGGGGCGGGGGCCTCGGCGTGGTGGTGGCCTTCGTCGCGGGGATGCTGGTGCTGTACCTGTCGGCGAATTACGCGCGCATCGCGGACGCGCAATTCATCGGCGTAATCCTGGCGGCGGTGGCGATCGCGGCCGTCGCGTTGTGGGACGATGTCAGCGACCTGTCGGCACGGCTGCGGCTGGGCGCGCAGGTGGCGGCCGCCCTGGTCGCGGTGGGCAGCGGGCTGGTCGTGACACAGGTGTCGCTGCCCTGGCTCGGCGTGGTGCAGCTTGGCTGGCTCGGGCCGGTGCTGACGCTTGCCTGGATCGTCGGCTGCACCAATGCGGTGAACTTCATGGATGGGCTGGACGGGCTGGTGGGCGGGACGCTGCTGGTCGTCGCGGCGGCGCTGGCCTGGATCGCGGTGCTGCAGGGCGGCATGTTCGTCTATGCGGCGGCGCTGTTCCTGGTTGCGGGCTTCGCCGGTTTCCTCCCCTTCAACCTGACGCCCGCGCGCATTTTCATGGGCGATGTCGGCAGCCAGTTCGCCGGCTTCATGATGGCGGTGCTGGCCGTTGCGGCGGCGCGCTTCGACGGGCAGCATCTGTCCTTCCTGATCGTGCCGCTGCTGATGTTCGGCCTGCTGTTCGACGCTGGCTTCACCCTGCTGCGCCGCGCCGCGATGCGTGAGCGGCTGGCGGAAGGCCACCGCACGCATCTGTACCAGATCGCGCAGCGCGCAGGCGTGGCGGTGCGCGTGGTGGCGGCGCTGCATTGGGGCTTCGCGGCCTTCCACGCGGCCCTCGCCCTGGTCTTCCTGGCGCTGCCTTCCGCCGCCAAACCCTTCATCATCCTGCCCGCCCTGGCGGTGCAGCTGGCGTGGCTGGCCTTCGTGATGCGCCGGATGCGTGCGGCGGGGATCGGCTGGCGATAGGGAGTAGCGTGCCGCGTCCCTTCAGCGGTTCTGCTCGATCAGGAAGCCGCTGGCGCCGCCGACGCCCGCGCCGATCAGCGCCCCCATCCCCGCATTGCCGGATAGCGACCCGAGCGCTGCGCCACCCAGCGCGCCCACCCCAGCGCCCGTCGCCGTGGCGCGTTGGGAACTCGTCATGTCGGCGCAGCCGCCAAGGGCCAGCGCGACGGGCAGGATGAGCAAGAGTTGCCGCATGGTTCGATCCTCCGTGTCAGCGCGGGCGGGCGGGCGTGCTGGCGGTGGCCGGTGCCGCCGGGCAGGGATAGGTGGTCGCGGCGAAGCGCATCAGCCCGTCCACCGCACGGTCCTGGCTGTATTGGGCGTTCGCGCGGGCCCAAGCGACGAAGGCCTGCTGCACAGTCTCGATCGTCGGGCCCGGCTGCGGCATGCAGAAGATGCGCCGTCCGCTCGCGGCGGAGACGGCGCTGTGATACTGGCCCGCCCCCACCATGAAGCCGCGACAATAGGCCGTGAGCGGGGATTCCGCGTTCGGGCTGGTCGCCGCGCAGATCGAGGCCAGCGCTGCCGTCGTCACCGGCTCTGCCACCGCGCCGGTGGCCTGCGCCATGGCAGGCCCGACCGCGAGCGCCGATGCGCCGATGATGGCCCCGAGCCAGGTTGCTCGCCTCATATCCTCTCCTCCCCGTTCGGCATGCCCGAAGGATCGGTCCGGGCGCGGGGCGGGAACGCTGTAACCGGGGCGGGGGCTGCACTGATCCGGCGCGGATCACGACATCGTCCACCCCGCTCGCCGGATCCTGAAACCCCCCGCAACGACCGGTGACTTGGACGGCGCGGGGCCGTGGGTCTATGCAGCGTCGCCCCGTCCTGATGGAACCATGATGACCGCGCAGCGTCCCATCGCCCTGTTCGACATGAAGGCCCAGCAGGCGCTGATCCGCGCCGATCTCGACCGCCGCCTGGCCGCCGTGCTGGATAGCGGCGCCTTCATCAACGGTCCCGAGGTGCGGGAGGTGGAAGCGACCCTCGCCTCCTTCGCCGGCTGCGCCCATGCCGTCGGCGTGTCCTCCGGCACCGATGCCTTGCAGATCGCGATGATGGCGGAGGAGATCGGCCGCGGCGACGCGGTGTTCCTGCCCGCCTTCACCTACACCGCAACGGCGGAGGTCCCGCTGGTGCTCGGCGCGACGCCGGTCTTCGTGGATGTGGACCCCGTCACCTTCAATATCGACCTGGCCGACCTCGAACGCCGCATCGCCATGGTGCGCGCCGAGGGCAGGCTCAGGCCGCGCGCGGTGGTGGGCGTGGACCTTTTCGGCCTGCCCGCCGATTGGGTGGGGATCGAGGCGATCTGCGCGCGAGAAGGGCTGTTCGCCCTGGATGATGCCGCGCAGGCCTTTGGTGCTGCGCTGCATGGCAAGCGGCTGGGCCGCTGGGGCCATGCGGCGGCGCTGAGTTTCTATCCGACCAAGACGCTCGGCTGCTACGGCGATGGCGGCGCGCTGCTGACCGACGACGCCGACCGCGCGGAGCTCTATCGCCAGCTTCGCACCCATGGCGAGGGCAAGACCCGCTACGAAGTGCTGCGGACCGGCATGAATGGCCGGCTGGATTCCATGCAGGCCGCCGTGCTGCTGGCCAAGCTGCCGCTGTTCGAGACGGAGCTGGCTTCCCGCGCCAAGGCCGCCGCGTTGTATGCGGAGGGCCTGCGCGGGCTGGTGCAGATCCCGTCCTCAACGCCGGGCGCGGATCATGCCTGGGGCCTTTATTCCATCCTGTTGCCGCAAGGCGTCGATCGCGCGGCGGTGCAGGAGGTGCTGAAGGCCCATGGCGTGCCGAGCGGGATCTATTATCCGAAGCCGCTGCACCACCAGCCGGCCTATGCCGGCGCGCATGCGGCCTCCATCGCCGCGGGCCCGCCGGCGCTGCCGGTCAGCGAGATGCTGTGCGGCCGCATCCTGTCGCTGCCGATGCATCCCTATCTGACGGAAGAGGAGGTCGCGCGCGTCGTCGCGGCGGTGCGCGCCGCGCTGTAGCCGCGATGACCGATGCGCCGCATTGGAAGACCGCCTGGCGGTCCTTCTACTACCAGGGCGCGCCCGAGGCGCCAGACCCGGTGCTGCTGCCTGGCCGTGTCGCGCTGCTCGTCATCGATGTGCAGAACACCTATCTGGACCGCCCGGACCCAGCCACGCTGACCCCCGAGGAACGCGCGCGGTTCGAGGCCTGGACCCCCTTCCACGTCCGCATGAACGGGCAGGTGATCCCGGCCATCGCCCGCCTGCTGGAGGCGTTCCGCAGCCGTGGGGAAGCGGTGCTCTTCGCGCGTATCGCCTGCCTGCGCCCCGATGGCGCGGACCGATCGCTGAGCCAGAAGAAGCCCGGCTGGAACAACATCCTGCTGCCATATGAGTCGGAGGCGTCGCAGATCGTCCCCGCGCTTGCGCCACGGGCGGGGGAGATCGTGGTGACCAAGACCACGGATTCCGCCCTGACCGGCACCAATCTGCGGCTAATCCTGACCAATATGGGCATCACCCATGTGGTCTGCTGCGGCATCTTCACCGACCAATGCGTCAGCTCCACCGTCCGCAGCCTGGCCGATGAAAGCTTCGACGTGATCGTCGCCGAGGATGCCTGCGCCGCCGGCACGATGGAGCTGCATCTGCGCGAGCTGGAGATCCTGAACCGCATCTATTGTGAGGTGATGCGGGTGGACGATGTGCTGAGCTACCTGCCGGCGCGGTGACGCGCGATCAATGGTGCTTCCAGCTCACTTCCTGCAGCGCCGGCTCGGTCGGGTCGCAATCCAGCCATTGGCCGTTGGCGACGCTCTGGCCGGTCATGGACAGAATGAAGCCCCAATGGCTGACCACCACCGTGTGGCTCCAATCCTGCAGCGCCGACATCTCGCCCCGGAAGCGGGCGGCGCGGGCCAGGACCTGCTCGGCCGGTTCTTCCTGCATCGGCCACCAGATCTCCTCCAGGTGGTCCAGCGCCACATCCGGCCATTCGGCGCGCAGGTCGGTGGCCGGGCTGCCGATGTCGCAGGTGAAGGCGTAGCGTTCCCGGACCACCGGGTTCACCAGCACGGGCAGGCCAAGCCGGCGGGCCAGCGGCGCCGCGGTCTGCAAGGCGCGGCTGTAGGGGGAGGCGATGATGCGCCGGATCTCCCGCGCGCCCGCCAGGGCTTCCGCCGCCGCTTCCGCCTGGCTATGGCCGAGCGGGGTCAGGCGCGGATCCTTGATGCCGGGATCCTTGCGCGTCTGGGTGAACAGCAGGTTGAATTCGCTCTGGCCGTGGCGGAGCAGGATCATCGCGGGTCGGCTCTTCCGGGGGTCGGCATGGCGATACAGGCCCTGTGACGGCCTCGCAACCGCCACGGCAGGCGACGGCGGGGG
>JBIIRI010000042.1:0-22916 GCA_044341625.1 Roseomonas sp. | reverse complement strand
ACGAGGCCGGCATCAAATGGCCCGACGCGGTCGCGCCCTTCAAGGCGGCGGTGCTAAACCTGAAGGCCGGCGATGCCGCCTGCGACGCGATGGGCGAGCAGCTTTATCGTGCGCTGGGCGAGGACGCCGTGTATGACGACCGCTCCGACCGCGCCGGCGCGAAATTCGCCGATGCGGACCTGATGGGGCATCCCTGGCAGGTCATCGTCGGACCCAAGGGCGCCGCGGCCGGCAAGGTCGAATTGAAGCGCCGCATGACCGGAGAACGGCACGAGGTCTCGCCCGAGGACGCACTCGGGAAGATCAGGGGCTGACATGCGATACATGGTTCTGGCGATGCTGCTGCTGGCGCTCGCCCTGGCGGGGGCGACGGCGCTCGACATGTCGGGGCTCGAACGCTCGCTCTGGCTGGTGGCGCTGGTGGGTGGGGCGGGCGGGCTGCTCGGCGGCTTGGCCGGCAACCTGCTGAAGCAGGCGCGGGGCTAGCTGCGCCGATGTTCGACCCCTTCGAGCGCGCCATTGCCTTCCGCTACCTGCGCGCGCGGAAGGGGGAACGCTTCGTCTCCGTCATCGCCACCTTCTCGCTGGTCGGGATCGCGCTCGGCGTCGCGACGCTGATCATCGTGATGAGCGTGATGAACGGCTTCCGCCAGGAACTGCTCGGGCGGATCTTGGGCCTCAACGGCCATCTCGGCGTGCATGGCGCGGAGAGGGTGCTGACCGACTACGACGCGGTTGCGGGGCGCATCCGCGCCGTGCCCGGCGTGGTCAGCGCGACGCCGATCGTGGAAGGCCAGGCGCTGCTGACCAGCGAAGGCGGCGGTGCCTCCGGCGGCCTCGCCCGCGGTGTGAAGCCCGAGGATCTGCGCGCGCGCGGGCTTGTGGCGCGCAACATCGTCGCCGGATCGCTCGACCGCTTCGAGGGCGAGGATGCCATCGTCATCGGCACCCGGCTGGCCTCGCGGCTCGGGCTTACGGTGGGGGACAGGATCACGCTGGTCTCGCCGCAGGGGCGCACCACCGTCTTCGGCACGGTGCCGCGCGTGCGCGCCTATACGGTCGTCGCGCTGTTCCAGGTGGGCATGCATGAATACGACAACGGCTTCGTCTTCCTGCCCCTGAAGGCCGCGCAGCTGTTCTTCCAGACCGGCGACAACGCCACCCAGATCGAGGTCTTCGTGCAGGATCCGACCGGGGTGCGCGCTGTCTCTCGTGGCATTCGCGCGGCGTTGCAGGGCCAGCCGGTGCGGATCCTGGATTGGCAGGACGCCAATTCCAGCTTCTTCGCGGCGGTGCAGGTGGAGCGGAACGTGATGTTCCTGATCCTGACGCTCATCATCCTGGTCGCGGCGTTCAATATCGTCTCCTCCCTCATCATGCTGGTGAAGGACAAGGGGCGGGACATCGCCATCCTGCGGACCATGGGCGCGACGCGGGGCGCGATCCTGCGCATCTTCCTGCTGTGCGGCGCGAGCGTCGGCGTGGCCGGCACGCTGATCGGCTTCGCCATCGGCATGGTCTTCTGCGCCAACATCGAAGGCATCCGCCAGCTGATCCAGTCGCTGTCGGGTACGGAGCTGTTCAGCCCGGAGGTCTATTTCCTCTCGCGCCTGCCTGCCGTGGTGGACCCGAAGGAAGTGGCGCAGGTGGTGGGCATGGGGCTCGGCCTGTCGCTGCTGGCGACGATCTACCCAAGCTGGCGCGCCGCGAAGACCGACCCGGTGGAGGCGCTTCGCAATGAGTAGCGCTGCGGTCGCGGCGCACCGCAGGGCCGAAGGCCCGAGGAGCAGAGCGTGAATCGCAGCGCCAATGATTCGCCTCCGCTCGAGCTTCGCGCCGTCGCCCGCAGCTTCCGCACGGAAGCCGGCGAGCTGACCGTGCTGCGCGGCGCCGATCTGGTGCTGCGGGCCGGGGAGATCGTGGCTCTCGTCGCGCCATCCGGCACCGGCAAATCCACCCTGCTGCATCTGGCCGGGCTGCTGGAACGCCCCGATGCCGGGGAGGTCTTCGTGGCCGGGCAGGCAGCGGGCACGCTGTCCGATGATGCGCGCACGGCGATCCGGCGCGGCACCATCGGCTTCGTCTACCAGTTCCACCACCTGCTGCCGGAATTCACAGCACGCGAGAACATCGCCCTGCCGCAGATGGCCGCCGGCGTCGCACGCGCGAAGGCGGACCAGCGCGCGGATGAGCTGCTGCACGCCTTCGGCCTGGCGGGGCGAGAGGCGCATCGGCCGGGCAAGCTTTCGGGCGGCGAGCAGCAGCGTGTGGCCATCGCCCGCGCGCTGGCCAATGCGCCCCGCGTGCTGCTGGCGGATGAGCCGACCGGCAACCTCGATGTCGCAACCGCCGACCGCGTCTTCCAGGAATTGCTGAACGCCGTGCGCGGTCAGGGCGTCGCGGCGCTGATCGCCACCCACAACCCCGACCTCGCCGCGCGGATGGATCGCGTGGTGACGCTGCGGGATGGGCGGGTGGTTGCGGGCTGAGGCCCGGCAGCCCTTCCTACCAGAAGCCCTTATGGGCTTCGGCCGCCTCATCTTCCAGCAGCGGGCCTTCCACCGCGATGGCGCGCTGGCCGGCGGCGAAGATCGCGCGGCACTCCAGCGCCATGGTCAGGTTTTCCGGGTGCGGGCCGATCATCGCCTTCAGCCTTGCCTCCGACAGCCCATAGACCACGCGCCCGATCCCGGCCCAGTAGATCGCGCCGCTGCACATCGCGCAGGGCTCGGCGCTGGAATAGAGCGTCGCGGCCGCGCGCGTCTCGGCCGGCAACTCGATGCAGGCGCGCGTGGCCAGCAGGCGTTCGGCATGGGCGGTGCCGTCGCCATGCGGGTGGAAGCCGTTCATCGCCCGCATCAGCACCTGGCCTTCCGCATCCGCCAGCACCGCGCCGAAGGGGTGCTGGCCCGCCGCGCGGCTGTCGGCCGCCAGCGCGATAGCCTGCCGCAGCAGGGCGAGATCGTCCGGCATCTCATTTCCTTTCGTCGAATCCATTAGCGGCGGCACGCACATTGCAAGTAAGGGGCTGTCCCCGGTCTACCACGCCGGCTCCCCACAGGCGGATACCTTCATGCCCGACGCGTCCCAGCCCCAGGGCCTGCCCCCGCGCGAGGGCCCTCATCGCATCGTCGTGGTCGGCGGCGGGGCAGGCGGCCTCGAACTCGCGACGCGGCTGGGCGACACGCTCGGCCGGCGCGGCCAGGCGCAGATCACCCTGGTGGATCGCGCAAGAAGCCATCTGTGGAAGCCGCTGCTGCATGAAGTCGCGGCCGGCAGCCTCGATGTGGACGATCACGAACTGGACTACCTCGCCCAGGCGCATTGGCACCACTTCACCTATCGCTACGGCGAATTGGTGGGGCTGGATCGGGCGCGGAAGATCGCCCTCCTCGGCCCGACCTTCGACGAGGATGGCCGCCAGGTCACGCCGGAACGCGCCGAGCCCTACGACACCCTCGTCATCGCCATCGGCAGCACGACCAATGATTTCGGCACGCCCGGCGTGCGCGACCACGCCATCCCGCTCGAGACCACGGGCCAGGCGCGGCGCTTCAACCGGCGCCTGCTGAATGCCTGCATCCGCGCCCAGACCCAGGCCGAGCCCATCGCGCCCGGCCAGCTGCATGTCGCCATCATCGGCGCCGGCGCGACGGGGACGGAGCTGGCGGCGGAGCTGCACCGCGCCACCCGCCAGCTGGTCGCCTATGGCATGGACCGCATCGACCCCGAGCGCGACCTGCGCCTGACCCTGATCGAGGCCGCGCCCCGCATCCTGCCGGCCTTGCCGGAACGGCTGTCGGAGGCCGCGACCAAGTTGCTGGAAGGTCTCGGCGTGTCGGTGATGGCCGGCACCCGCGTCAGCGCCGTGACGGCGGAAGGCGTGCATCTGGCCGATGGCCGCGTCCTGTCCTCGGAGCTCGTCGTGTGGTCGGCCGGGGTGAAGGGGCCGGCGGTGCTCGGCGCGCTGGACGGTCTGGAACTCGCGCGGATGCACCAGCTGGCGGTCCTGCCGACGCTGCAGACCACGCGGGATGCGGATATCTTCGCGCTGGGCGATTGCGCCGCCTGCCCGGGGCCGGGGCCGGGGGGCTACCTGCCGCCGCGCGCCCAGGCGGCGCACCAGCAGGCCAGCCATGTGCTGCGCCAGATCCATCGCCGCCTGAAGGGCGCGCCGGTCGAGCCCTTCAAGTACCGCGATTTCGGCAGCCTGGTCTCGCTCGGCCATTATTCGACCGTCGGCAGCCTGATGGGCGTGCTGGTCGGCAAGAGCCTGATGGTGGAGGGGTATTTCGCACGGCTGATGTACCGCTCGCTCTACAAGATGCACCAGCGCGCCCTGCATGGCGTCACCAAGACCGCGCTGGCCTCGCTGGGCCGGATGCTGTCGCGGCGGACGGAGCCGCGGGTCAAACTGCACTGATGCTCCGGCTGTGGTAGAAGGGGGCGTGAGCGACACCTTCATCCACCTCCACGCCCATTCCGCCTATTCGATGTCCGAAGGGGCGATCAAGGCGGAGAAGCTGCCGGCCCTGGCCAAGGCCGCCGGCATGCCGGCGGTCGCGCTGACCGATACGGCGAACCTGTTCGGCGCGCTGGAATTCGCCCAAGCCTGCACGGGCAAAGGCATCCAGCCCATCATGGGCTGCCAGCTGTTCCTGAGCCGCACCGCGACGGAGGAGCCCGGCCGCGCCGATCTGCATCGCAGCCGGCCCGATCCCATCGTCGCCCTGGCCCGCGATGCGGCGGGGCTCGAGAACCTCCAGCTTCTGTCATCGGCCGGCTATCTCGGCAGCGATCCTTCCGGCGAGCCTTGCGTGACGCTGGATGCGCTCGGGCGGCATGCGCAGGGGCTGATTTTGCTCACCGGCGGCACCACCGGCCCGCTCGGGCGGCTGCTGGCGGATGGACGGCGGGATGCGGCCGCGCGGCTGCTGGCGCAGCTGAAGGAGATCTTCGGCCCCGACGACCTGGTGGTGGAACTGCACCGCCATGGGCTGGCGGCGGAACGCGCGATCGAGCCCGCGCTGCTGCGGCTGGCCGATGCCCATGGCCTGCCCATCGTCGCCGCGAACGATGTCTACTTCGCGGAAGCCTCGATGCATGCGGCGCATGACGCGCTGCTCTGCATCGCCGAAGGCCGCGTGCTGGCCGAACAGGAACGCCGCCGCGTGACGGCGGAACATTGGTTCAAGCCGGCCGCCGCGATGCGCGCGCTCTTCGCCGACCTGCCGGAGGCCTGCGACAACACGCTGGCCATCGCGCGGCGCTGCGCGGTGATGGCGGAAGGCCGCAAGCCCGAATTGCCGATCTGCCCGAAGGTCCGCCCCGGCATGACGGAGGCCGAGACGGTGGCGGAGATGGCGCGAGAGGGCCTCGAACGCCGGCTCGACGCGCAGGACACGCCAGAGGCGGCGCGGCCCACCTATCGCGACCGCCTGTCCTACGAACTCGGCGTGATCGAGAAGATGGGCTTCTCCGGCTACTTCCTGATCGTCGCGGACTTCATCCAATGGGCGAAGTCGCACGGCATCCCCGTGGGGCCGGGGCGTGGTTCGGGGGCGGGGTCGGTCGCCGCCTGGGCGCTGCTGATCACCGATCTCGACCCGCTGCGCTTCGGCCTGCTGTTCGAGCGATTCCTGAACCCCGAACGCGTGTCGATGCCCGACTTCGACATCGATTTCTGCCAGGACCGCCGCGACGAGGTGATCCGCTACGTCGTCAACGAATACGGCGCCGATCGCGTGGCGCAGATCATCACCTTCGGCAAGCTGCAGGCGAAGGCGGCGGTGCGCGATGTGGGGCGCGTGATGGGCCTGCCCTATGGGCAGGTGGACCGCATCGCCTCCCTCATCCCCTTCAACCCCGCCAAGCCCGTAACGCTCGCCCAGGCGATCGAGGGCGAGCCGAAGCTGCAGGAGATGCAGCGCAGCGACGAACAGGTCGCCAAGCTGCTGGAGACGGCGCAGCAGCTGGAAGGCCTGTACCGCAACGCCTCCACCCACGCCGCCGGCGTCGTCATCGGCCGCAAGCCGTTGGCGGAGATCGTGCCGCTCTATCGCGATCCCCGCTCGGACATGCTGATCACGCAGTATTCGATGAAGCATGTCGAACAGGCGAGCCTGGTGAAGTTCGACTTCCTGGGCCTCAAGACGCTGACGGTGCTGGAACGCGCGGTGGATCTGCTGAAGGCGCAGGGCATCGTGCTCGACCTCGCGGCGCTGCCGCTGGACGATGCGAAATCCTACGCGATGCTCGCGAAGGGCGATGCGGCGGGCGTGTTCCAGTTCGAAGGCCAGGGCATGCGCGACTGTCTTCGCATGATGCGCCCCGACCGCTTTGAGGACCTGATCGCGGCCGTTTCGCTCTATCGCCCCGGCCCGATGGCCAACATCCCCGCCTATTGTCAGCGCAAGCATGGCGAGGCGTGGGAACCGCCGCATCCCGCGATCATGCACATCGTAGAGGAGACCTACGGCATCCTGGTCTACCAGGAACAGGTCATGCAGATCGCGCAGGATCTGGCGGGCTACAGCCTCGGCGGCGCCGACCTGCTGCGGCGCGCGATGGGCAAGAAGATCCGCTCGGAGATGGAGGCGCAGCGGAAGATCTTCGTCGATGGCGCGGTGAAGAACGGCGTGCCCGAGGCCAAGGCCGGCGAGATCTTCGACCTGATGGAGAAATTCGCCGAATACGGCTTCAACAAATCCCACGCCGCGGCTTACGCGTTGGTCGCCTATCACACCGCCTATCTGAAGGCGAACCATCCGGTCGCCTTCCTCGCCGCGTCGATGTCGCTCGACCTTGATAAGACCGAGAAGCTCGCGGGCCACATGCAGGAATGCGCGCGGCTCGGCATCGCCGTGCTGCCGCCGGATGTGAACCGCTCGGGCGCCGAATTCACGCTGGAGACGCTGCCCGACGGCAAGCCCGCCATCCGCTTCGCGCTCGGCGCGGTCAAGCGCGTCGGCGTGGCGGCGATGAAGGACCTGGTCGCGGCGCGCGATCCGGGCGGCCCCTTCGCGTCGCTGTCGGATTTCGCGGGCCGGGTGGAGGCGAAGCTGCTCAACAAGATGCAGCTGGAGAACCTCGCCAAGGCCGGCGCCTTCGACGCGCTGGAGAAGAACCGCGCGCGCGTCGTGCAGGGGGCGGAGACGATCCTGCGCGCGGCGCAGGAAGCCGCCGAGCGCCGCGCGAACCCGACGCGCGACATGTTCGGCGCAGAATCCGCGCCGCCCCCGCTCCGCCTGCCGGAAGCCAATGACTGGCCCGGGCTGGAACGCCTGGCCTTCGAGGCGGAGGCGGTGGGCTTCCATCTGTCGGCGCATCCGCTCGATGCCTACAAGCGCGCCCTGCAGAAGCTGGGTGTCACGCCGTCCGCGCAGATCGCGGACCGCGCGCGCGGCGGCGCGGCGCGGCTGAAGCTGGCGGGCACCGTCGTCTCGACCAAGGCCTTCAAGACCAAGACCGGCAGCCGCATGGCCTGGGTGCGGATGTCGGACCAGCAGGGCGCCTATGAAGTCACCTTCTTCAGCGAGACGCTGGCCAAGGCCGGCGACCACCTGGCGGAGGGGACCGCGCTGCTGCTGACCGCGGAAGCGCGTCTGGATGGGGAGACGCTGCGGCTGACCGCGCAGGATGTCGAACCGCTGGAAAAGGCGGCCTCCGGCGTCGCTTCGGGCATCAAGCTGTGGCTGGAGCAATCGGCGGCGGTGCCGAACATCCGCACGCTGCTGGAGAGGGAAGGGAAGGGGCGGGGCCGCGTGGTGCTGGTGCCCGTCACCGGGCCGGGGCAGGAGGTGGAGATCGCCTTGCCCGGCCTGTTCAACGTCTCCCCCCGCCTGATGCAGGCCATGAAGGTCCTGCCCGGCGTGGCCGAGGTGCAGGAACTATAGCCCCCGCTTCCAGGGGGGGCGATCCGGGAAGCCGGGGCGTGCTCCGCGCGTTCCGCATGGCGCTGGCCCGCCTCGCCTCTCGACCCGTGCCGGGCGCGGGTGCATAGGGGGGCGCCTTTCCGGGAGCCGAGACGATGACACCGACCGATATCGCCCGCGTCCAGACCTATCTCCGCCGCCTGCTCGGCTCGGACCGGGTGACCCTGGTGCCGCCCGCGCGGAAGGGCATGTCGGTCGAGATCGCGGTGCAGGACGAGGTGATCGGCACCATCCATCGCGACGATGAGGAGGGCGAGGTATCCTACGCCGTCAATATCATCGTGCTGGAGGAAGACCTGCCGCCCGCGCCGGCCGCCGCCGGCGCCGCCGCGCCGCGCCGCAAGTAGCCGAGCCGCGCCCCGCCCCGGCGGGGCGGTCAGTTGCCGAGGAAGGCTTGGACCGGGGCCAGCGCCCGGGGCGGGTCTTCCTCCATCGGGACATGGCCTAGGCCGGGCAGCACCACGGTCCGGCTGTCCCGCAATTCCCGCGCGTAATCCGCCGCATGGGCGGCCGGCACCATCCGGTCCGATTCGCCCCACAGCAGCAGGACTGGCGCCGCGATGCCCCGCAGGAAGGGCTCGGGCGGCACCAGCACATGAGTCGCCATGCGGTCCAGGATCGCGGCCCGCACTCCCGGCGCGATCATCATGTCGCGGTAGCGTTCCAGCGCCGATTCGGTCAGCGAAGCCGCATCGGCATAGGCCGGCGCCACGCCGCCGCGCAGCAAGGGCATAGGCAGCGTATAGGGCAGGGCGCGCATCAGCAGCGGCACGCCGGCCGGCCTGTCATAGGTGAAGCCGGCGCTCGCGAAGCCATCCGGCGCCATCAGCACCAGCCGCCGCACCCGCGCGGGCCGTTCCGCCGCGAAGCGCCAGGCGATGCGCCCGCCCATGGAACTGCCGACCACATCCGCTTGCGCGACGCCCAGCCGCTCCATCAGCCCGTCCAGCAGCGCCACCGCGCGCAGGTCCGAATAATCGCCGGTCGGATCGGCGCCCGTCAGGCCGAAGCCCGGCAGGTCGAGCCGGATCACCCGCCGATCCGCCTCCAGCAGCGCGGCCCATTGGTCCCAGGTGTGCAGGCTGGATCCGAAGCCGTGCAGCAGCAGCACCGGCGGGCCCTCGCGCGGCCCGGTGTCGCGCACATGCAGCCGCACGCCCTCCAGCGTCACGAAGCTGCTGGGCGGCGCGGCGTAGCGCGCCTCCAGCGCTGTGCGCTCCGCATCCGGCGTCCAGAGCCACCACCCCGCGCCGCCGAGCGAGGCCAGCAGCGCGAGGCCGATCATCGAAAGCATCCGCCTCACCCCACCACGGGCGCCAGGCGCCCGTCCTGCAGCCGCAGCGCGCGGTCATGGAAGCGCGCCACGCCGTCCCGATGCGCGATGGACAGCACCGCCGCGCCCGGCAGATTTTCGCGCAGCAAGGCGTAGAGCACGGCCTCGGCCGGCGGGTCGAGGCTTGCCGTCGCTTCGTCGAGGAACAGGAAATCCGGCTTCACCAGCAGCGCGCGCGCGAAGCTCAGCCGCTGCTGTTCCCCGCCCGACAGGCGCCGGTCCCAGGCATCTTCCTCATCCAGGTGGTCGCACAGGCGCGGCAGGCCGACTGATTCGAGCGCCGCGCGGATCCTGTCTTCCGGCACTTCCGCGGCGTCGAGCGGATAGCAGACGGCGCGCCGCAGCGTCCCCAGCGGCAGGTAGGGGCGCTGCGGTAGGAACAGCGCGCGCGCGCCTTCGGGGATGCGGACGGCGCCGTGGCCGAAGGGCCAGATGCCCGCCAGGGCGCGGAACAGGGTGGATTTGCCGCTGCCGGAGGCGCCCGTCAGCAGCAACGCTTCCCCCTTTTCCAGCCGCAGCGCGGCATCGGTCACCAGCACGCGGCCATCGGGCAGGGCGAGCGTCACGCCGTCCATCGTCACCGCGTCCCCGGGTCCGGGCGCGGCGCGCACGCCATCCTCCGCCGTCCGGGCCGCCGCGATGGCGTGGGTGAAGCCCGTCAGGCGTTCCACCGTCGCGCGCCATTCCGTCAGCCGGGCGTAGTTGTCCACGAACCAGGACAGCGCGCCCTGTACCTGCCCGAAGGCGGAGGCGGTCTGGATCAGCCCGCCGAGCGGAATGCGGCCCGCGAAATAGGCGGGGGCGGCGACGACGATCGGGAAGATGCTCGCCACCTGGGTGAAGCCGGCGGTGAAGAAGGTCAGCCGCTTGGTGGCGACCATGATCCCCCACCAATTCCCCATCAGCGCGGCGAAGCGCGTGGTCAGGCCGCGCTTCTCATCCGCTTCGCCGCCATGCAGCGCGACGCCTTCCACATTGTCGCGGACGCGGACCAGCGCGTAGCGGAAATCGGCCTCGACGCGCTGCTGCAGGAAGTTCAGCCGGATCAGCGGCCGCCCGATCAGATGCGCGAGCCAGGTGCCGAGCACGGAATAGAGGATCGCTACCCACACCATGTAGCCGGGGATCGAGATGCCGAGCACCTCCAGCGGCCCGGACAGCGACCACAGCACCAGCACGAAGGACAGCAGCGTGACGACGCTGTTCATCAGCCCGAGCGAGAGGCCCAGCGTGTCGTCCACGAACAGGCGGATGTCGTCGGCGATGCGCTGGTCCGGGTTGTCGGTCTTCGGATCGGTCAGCGCGATGCGGTAATAGGCGCGGCCGGCGAGCCAATCATCCAGGTAGTGGGCGGTGAGCCAGCGCCGCCAGCGGATCTGCAGGGCCTGGCGCAGATAGAGTTGGTAGACCGCGATCAGGATATAGGCCGCCGCGATCACGCAGAAGCCGGGGAACCAGGTGCCGTCCGCGTCCCCGCCCAGCAGCAGCAGGCCCCAGAAGGTGGCGGCGTCCTTCTGTTCCAGCGCGTTGTAGAAGGCGCGCTGCCAATAGGTCAGCACCACCGTCATCGCGACAAGAGAAAGGTTCAGCGCGACGACGGCGGCCAGCAGCAGCAGCGCGCGCCCGCGTTCCTCGCTGGACCAATAGGGCCGCGCGAGCGCCCAGGCCTCGCCGAGGAAAGAGCCGAGACGACGCATGATGCCCTCCTGCCGGGTCCGCGCCGTACCGGCCCGTGTCTACCGCGCCCGCGCCAGCGCCGCGTCGAAGGCGCTGCGCCAGGCGGCGACGCGCTTCGCATTCACACCGAGATCGGAATAACCCACAAGGCTGCGCGAATACAGGAACAAGCCGGATCCGCCCGGCATCTCCACGATCTGCGCGTTGATCAGGTCGGGGTAGTTCATCAGCCGGGTGCGCGCGACCCATTGCGCCTGCCGGGCTTCGGGCCATTCGGCCATCTTCCACACTCGCTCCATTCCGTCGCCCAGCCCGCGCAGCACGCCCCAGGCGCGGTCGGCCGGGACGGGCAGCAGCGGCACCGTCTCATGCCGCTCATTCGTGGCACCCGACGGCGCGGCGAGATGCGCGTTGGGCGAGGTCGGCAGGCGGAGCGTCGGGAAGTCGATCCGCTCCGCCGGGGGCAGGCCGGCGGTGCCGCGGCCGAGCATCATCTGCAGCATGGTCATCCTTCCTCGGCGGGCGTGGCGGCGATGCGCAGGCGGATCACGCCGCGGATGCCGGCTTCGGGGTCCGCGGGCTTGCCCTTCCGCAGCACCTCCACCCGGCCTTCGCGCGCCAGGCGGATGGCGGTGGCGCGGATCGGGCCGAGCAGGCGGCGCCAGGCTTCTTCCTCGGGCGCCAGGGCGCGGGCGACCTCGCTCGGGCAGATCGACTTGTCGGGGCCGCGTTCGGTGGTCTGGCGCAGGATCTCGGCGGCGATCGCCTCATGGTCGGTCAACGCGGGCTCCTCATGGCACCAGCCAGGTCATGGCGGGCGCGGCGTCGCCCGCCCAGGTGAAGCGCGCGCGGCGATGGCCGCCAGCGGCGAGTTCGAGCCATTCCAGCCGGTCGAAGCGCAGCAGGATGACGCGGAAGGCCACGCGCCCGGCCGCCGCATCGCGCGGGGCGGGGGGGGGTGCGGCAATCGGCGTGCCGGGCCCGGGCTCTATCGCGTAGCACATGCGGGAGAAGTCGCGGCTGTCGGCCCAGCCCTGCTCCGCCACCGCATCCGTGCCATGCAGCGTGGCATGGCCTGAAAGACGCAGCTGCAGCTTCGCGCCCGCGTCGTACAGGTGCAGCGCGCAGCGTGCGTCGCGCGCCAACTCCGCCGCCTTGGCGGAGCGCGCATCGGTGTGCATCCGCAGTGTCCGCGACGCGGCCTCGAAGCCGCGCAGCACCACGGTCCGGGCTTCCGGCGCGCCATCGGCGCCGATGGTCGCGAGCGTGGGCGTGTGGAAGGCCGCGCGGCGATCCGCGACGCCGCGCGCCAGGCGGCGGAAGGCCTCCGCCAGGCACTCCTCCAGTTCGGGGTCGGGTTGCATCAGCCGCCGGCCACGGCGGCGGCCAGCGCCATGCCGCTCATCACCGCGGCCTCCGCGCGGGGGGCGATGCACCAATCCCCCGCCGCGCCGATGCCGCGGGCGGGGTCCCACAGGCAGGGTGCGCCCAGCGGCTTTTCCACCAAGGCGAAGCGCCAGCGATGCGCGGCGGCGAAGACGGGTTCGGGCAGCGTCTGCCCGGCCAGCCGCGCGAAGGCGGCGAGCAGCGCTTCGCGCGCCACCGGTTCCGGCTGTTCCAGATGCTCGCGCGTCCAGGCCGGTCCGGCCTGCACCACCCAGCATTCGCTGTCGGCGTCGCGGCCGGGCTTCGAACTGTCGCGGACGGCCGAGGCGATCTCCCCCGCCTCGGGCCGGATCTGGTCGGGCAGGTCCAGCCGCCGGGGGAAGGCGGCCATCAGGGTCCAGCAGGGGGCCATGCGCACCAGGTCGACCACCTGCGCCAGGGTCGGGGCCGGGCGGGCCAGCAGGGAAGAGGCCTGGGGCGAGGGGGCGGTGATCAGCACCGCCTCGAAGGGGCCGGATTCGGCCAGCTCCCCGCCTGGCGGCCCGCCGGGCCGACGGGGGGCGGCGTGGCGCAGCATCCAGGCGCCCGGCTCGCCCGCGATCTCCACCACCTCCCGCCCCAGGGTGACATCGAGGCCTTCGGCCAGGGCGCGGGGCAGGGCCGACATGCGCGGCACGCCCACCCGCATCTCACCACCCAGCCAGGGCTGCGCGTCCAGCGCGTCCAGCGTCGCCTGGAACAGGGGGCCGCGTGCGGTCAGGTATTGGGCGCCATGGTCGAAGGTGAAGCTGCGTCCCTCGGCCTCCGCGCGCCGCGTGGCGAGCCGACCACCCGGCGCGCGGCCCTTGTCGAACAGGCGCGCGGCGATGCCATGCGCGGCCAGCGTCTTGGCGCAAGCCAGGCCGGCGAGGCCGGCCCCTACGATCGCGACGGAACGGATGGGCATGGCGGATGTATGGGGGTTTGTCGGCCGGACGGGAAGCCGTTGCCGAGCGTGTCTTGCGAAAGCCGCGCAGCGGCTTTGTGGGGCGTGCTATCGCTGCCCGTCCCATTGGGCGATGGCGTCCTGCGCCAGCCCGCCCACCCGTGCATGCGGCCTGGGGCCGGTGGTCATGGCCAGCGCGAACAGGATCTCTTCGGCCCGGGGGGCGTCGGGGACGACGCAGGTGATGCCGTCGAAATGGCTCCGCACATAGGCGGCGTTGCGGTGGTGGATCGGCAGGTCCAGCACCGCCCCCATGGGCCCCACCTTGGTCATCGACGGCACGATGGCCAGCGCCTTGCCGAGCAGCCCGCGCATCGCATAGCCGCCTGCGACATGCCACAGCGCGCCGTGTTCCAACTCCCCCGCGCTGCCGACCAGCCCGCCCTTGCCATAGGCCTCCACCGCATCCGGATCGCCGCCGAGCCCGGCCAGCAGCCGCTCCGCGACCATCAGGCCGATGGGTTTCATTGCGTCCATCATCCACATCAGGTCGGGCTCGTAACGGCCAGCGAAGGGGTTCGCGAGGATCACGGCGCACCAGCCCTTCAGCACCGGCTTCTCCCGCGGCGGGCCGCCATCGTGCCTGACCTCCTCGACATGCAGGACGGTCTTCCGGATGGCGAGGGGCTGGGTCATGCGGGCTGCTCCGTCAGGGCGGGGAAGGGGGTGCCGGCCAGCCGCGCCTGGCCGGCCAGCCGCAGCGCCGCGCCGCGGATCAGCCCGGCCCGGCACCAGGCCTCGGCCCGCGCGGCGCCGGCCGCGAGCGCCGCCGTGATCTCATCCGGCGCCAGCGCGCCGCAGGCGACGACCACTGGCCGCTCGCCGAGGTCGCTATCCGGGTCGAGGTCGCGCGCCGGGCGGCGGGCGATGGCGGGGCTGTCGAGGTCCACGGCGTTGGCGATCAGCGTCGCGGCGGCATCGGCCGTGGCGGCGTCCCGCGCCAGCACGGTCACCGCATCGGCGATGCCGAGGGAGAAGGACCTTCCATGCCGGCCGGATGTCGCAACCCCGCCGATCCCGTCCTGCGCCCCGATCCGCAGCGCGCCGTCGAAGGCGGTGCCGGGGAAGGGCGCGGCGGCGAGGCCGATGGCGAGCGTCTCGCCCGGCGCCACGAACACGGCGATGTCGCCGCCATCATTCACATAGGCGCGGGCCAGGTCCGGCGCGGCCTGTCGCATCGCCGCCAGCAGCGTATCCGCCACCGCGCCGGCCACGGCGGCCATCGCGGTGACGAAGATGCCCTGCGCCGCGAAGGGCGCGCAGGCATCGCGCATCCGGCGCGCGACGGCGCCTTCCAGCTTAGGGGCCGAGCCGACCGGGCAGCGCAGCGCGGGCAGTTCGGCCACCAACTCATCCAGGATGGTGCGAAAGCGCTGCGCGGCGGCGACCTCCGCGGCGTGCACGGCCTCTGGCGGGCCGAAGCCGGCCAGCACCACATCGATCGGCCCGTGGCTGCAATGCAGCCGCCCGCCGTCGAGGCGCTGGACGGCGGGGCCGGTCATGGCGCGGGGAAGGGCCAGGGATTGCCGGGCACCCATCCCTCGACCCGCAGCTGGTCGCCGAGGCCGCGCAGCAGGGTCTCGACCGGGACGATCTCCGCCATATGCCCGCCGAGTTCGGCGTAGAGCGCACGCGGCAGGGTGAATTCGATGGGCGCGACGAGGGCGGGGGTCGGGACGTAGCCGAAGGCCTTCTTCGGCAGGCGCAGCACATCGGCCATCACCGTGATGCCGCCGCCGGGCCAGAGATAGGCGGGCGCCCCGCCCATCGTCACCCGCACCTCGCCGGATGCGACGGCCCGCGTCAGCCGCACCGGATTGTCGGTGACACCCGCGCGCAGCGAGCCGCCCGCGCCGGCCATGAACAGCACCGTGCAGAGCGAGGGCTCGCAATTCTCGCCGATACGATCGACCACGCGGCGGACAGGTGCGGGCATCTCGGCCGGGACGGGGCGCAGCTGGTCGTCCAGCACGCACCACAGCGCGTCCTCTCCGGTGGTGGAGGTCAGCAGCAGGCGGAGGCCCGGCCAGGCGGTCTTGGGGTCGATGGCATCGATGATGGAGAGCGGGTCGGTGATGTCCGTGCCCCCCCAGCCAAGTCCCGGATTGGCCACCTGGAAATAGCGCCCCGGCGTGGAGCGCCGCCCGCGCACGCGGATGCCCGCGGCGCGCATGCCCAGCACCTTGCCCGCCTGGTGTTCGGTGAGCACGCCGGTGATGTGGTCGTCCACCACGATCACCTCATCCGCATGGCCGAGCCATTGCTGCGCGAAGATGCCGATGGTCGCGCTGCCGCAGCCAACCCGCATGCGCCGCTCCGGCGTGCCATCCACGATGGGCGCCTGGCCGGCCTGCACCACCACCTCATGCCCGCCATCGATGGTCAGCGTCACCGCGTCCCCCGCGCAGAGGGCGAGCAGCGTCTCGCAGGTGACGGTGCCTTCCTTCTTGCTGCCGCCGGTCAGATGGCGCACGCCGCCGAGGCTCAGCATCTGGCTGCCATATTCGGCGGTGGTGACATGCCCCACCTGTTCGCCCCGCGCGCGCACCGGCGCCGCTTCGGGGCCGAGGTGGCGGTCGGTGTCGATCTTCACCTTCACGCCGCAATAGCTGAAGATTCCCTCCGTCACGACGGTGACGGTATCGACGCCCGCATGGGTGGCGCCGACGATGAAGGGGGCTGGCTTGTAGTCCGGATAGGTGGTGCCGGCGCCGATGCCGGTGACGAAGCTGCGCGCGGGATCGAGCAGCTTGCCGTCCCAGCCGTCTTCCGCGAAGGCGACCACCTTCCCGCCTGAGTCTACGCTCTGCGCCAGCGCCACCGCCGGATCGGTGCGGACCAGCTGCCCGCCTTCATTGGCGTAGCGGCTACAGGCGCCGGCGCGGCCGGGGCGGATGCGGCACAGCACCGGGCAGGCATCGCAGCGGATGATGCCCTCGCCTTCCGCCTGGCCGAATTTCAGGCTCCGCGCCGCCGCGCTGACCGGGTTATCTGTCACGCATCGCCTCCCACAGCCGATGCGGCAGCACCGGCACCTGGCGCAGGGTGACGCCCGTCGCGTGGCGGATCGCGCCGAGGATGGCGGGCGCGGTCGGCACCAGCGCGGGTTCCCCCACTCCCTTGGCGCCATAGGGGCCTTCGGGTTCCGGGTCCTCGACCAGATGGATGCGGATGGGCGGCACGTCGCCGGCGGTCGGGATCAGGTAGTCGTGGAGGTTCTCTGTCCGGCCGGGGATGAATTCCTCCATCAGCGCGAGGCCGAGCCCCTGCGCGATGCCGCCATGGATCTGGCCCAGCACCATCTGCGGGTTCACCGCGCGGCCGACATCCTGCGCGGCCTCGATCGCCTCCACCTTCACCGTGCCGAGCACGGTATCGACGCGGACCAGCGCGATCTGCGCGGCGAAGCCATAGGTCGCATAGGGAACACCCTGGCCCTTCGCATCCAACCCCGTGGTCGGCGGGTCGTAGCGCCCGTCGCCTTCCAAATCCTCGGCCAGCGCGCCGAGATCGATCACGCGCTCGCCGCCCGCCCGGTCGCTGACGGTCAGCCGCGCGCCGTCCAGCGCCAGCGCGGCATCCTCCCCCGCATTGGCCAGGGCGAGGATGCGCCGCCGCAGGTCGCGCCCGGCTTCATAGGCCGCGCGCCCGCTGACGAAGGTCTGGCGGGATGCGGAGGTCTTGCCGGCATCATGGGTGCGGTCGGTGTCCCCGAGCACGAAGCGGAAGGCGCCGAGCGGCAGGCCGAGCGCATCGGCGCAGATCTGCCCGATCACCGTCGTGCTGCCCTGGCCGATATCCACCGCGCCGTTGAACAGCGTCAGTCCCCCATCGCGGGCCAGCACCACGCGCATCCGCGACGGGTTCGACATGCTGGTATTGCCGCAGCCATACCACATGCAGGCGATCCCGGCGCCGAGCCGATGCCGCGTGGCCGTCGCGTTGTGCGCGGCAACGCGGGCCAGCATCGCATCCCAGCCCGGCTTCAGCGCATCCAGGCATTGCGGCAGACCCGCCGAGGCATGCAGCACCTGGCCCGAGGGCGTGACATCCCCGATGCCGAGCGCGTTGCGCCGCCGGATCTCCCACCGATCCATCCCGAGCGCCGCGGCCAGGTCATCCACCAGGCTCTCGGTCGCGATGGCGGCCTGCGGCACGCCGAAGCCGCGGAAGGCGCCGGAAGGCGTATCGTTGGTGTAGATCGCGCGCGTGCGGTTGCGGACATGCGGCACGCGATAGGGGCCGGAGGCATGGACGGGCACGCGGTTCGCGACCGTCGGACCCCAGCTGGCATAGGCGCCGGTGTTGAAATCGCCATCCAACTCGAAGGCCGTGAAGCGGCCATCCGCATCGGCGGACATGCGCGCGCGCAATTCCGCCGGGTGGCGCTTGGTGGTGGAGGCCATGCTCTCCGTGCGGGAATAGACGATCCGCACCGCGCGCCCCGTGACCCGCGCCGCGACGGCGAGAAGCGGCTGGATGGAGACATCGAGCTTGCCGCCAAAGCCGCCGCCGCAGGCGCTCGGGCGGATCAGCACGGAGTCCTCGGGCAGGCCTGCGACGCGCGCCGTCTCCTCCCGGTCCATATAGGGGGATTGGGTGCAGGCGAAGACCTCGACCCCGTCGGCCAGGGGCAGGGCGTGACCGGCCTCGGGCTCGATATAGGCGTGTTCGACGAAGGCGGTGCGGAAGCGGCCCTCCGCGCTGGCCGCGCCAGACGCATGGCCCGCCGCGACATCGCCGGTCTCGAGGTATCCGCGCACCAGCACATTGCCCGGCGCATGCGTGTGCAGCAGCGGCGCGCCTGGCGCCGTTGCGGCGGCGATGCCGTGCAAGGCGGGCAGGGGGTCCCAGGCGATGGGCAGGTCAGCATCGCGCACCGCCTCCACCACCGCGCGGGCCCCGAGCAGCATCAGCACCGCTTCGCCGCGAAAGCGCACCTCGCCATCGGCCAGCGCCGGCTGGTCCTTCAGGTTCGGCATGATGCCGAAGGCGTTGCGGCCGGGGATATCCGCCGCGCTCAGAATGCGATCCAGTCCGAGACGCTGCGTCGCCGCAGCGAGATCGCCCAGCGTGAAGCGCGCCCGCGCATGCGGCGAGCGCACCACGCGGAGCCAGAGCGCATCGGCCGGCGCCTGATCCGCGCCGAAGCGATCCGTGCCCGCGACTTTCGCCCAGCCATCCAGCCGCGTGACGGACGCGCCCACCGCTTCGCCGGCCGCTGGCGCAGCAGGCAGGGATGGGGCGGCATCCATGACCGCATCGATGATGTTGAGGTAGCCCGTGCAGCGGCACAGCACGCCGCCGATGGCATCCGCGACGGCGTCCCGCGTCGGTGCAGGATCCTGACGCAGCAGCGCCGCCGCCGCCATGATCATGCCCGGTGAGCAGATGCCGCATTGCGCCGCGCCATGGGCCAGGAAGGCGAGCCGTAGCCGCGCCAGCAGCGGGTCATCGGCCTCGATGGTGGTGACGCTGGCGCCTTCGGCCTGCGCCGTCGGCACCAGGCAGGCGCAGGCCTGCTGGCCGTCGAGCAGGATGGTGCAGGCGCCGCAATCGCCGGCCTCGCAGCCCACCTTGGTGCCGGTCAGGCCAAGGCGTTCCCGCAGCGTGTCCGACAGCGGCGAAAAGCCGGGGGCGTCGATCCGGACGGGCGCGCCGTTCAGCGTGAAGGCGATCATGCGCCGAACCCCTTCAGCAGGTCGCGCAGCAGCGCGAGCGCCGCATGCCGCCGATAGGCCGCCGAGCCGCGGATATCGTCGATCGGGTCGAGATGGGCGAGATGCGCGGCCTCCGGCACCACCGGCGCATCCCGCAGCGCGACGCCGTGCAACGCCGCTTCCAGCGCCGGCAGGCGCTGCGCGACCGCCGAACAGGCGCCGAGCGCAAGCCGCGCGGTTGTGATGCGCCCTTCCGCATCGGTGGCGACCACGCCGGCCGCCATCGCGACCGAGATAACAAGGTAGCGCCGCGCGCCCAGCTTCTCGAACGCCCCGCGCGCATCGGCCAGGCGCGGGATCAGCAGCGCCGTCACCATTTCATCCGGTCGCAGCGCCGTGGCGCGGTAGCCGGTGAGGAAGGCCGGGAGTGGCACCACGCGCCGCCCGGCGCTGCCAGCGAGTTCCACTTGCGCCTCCAGCGCCAGCAGGTTCGGGATTCCGTCCCCGGCGGGAGACGCGGTGACGAGGTTGCCGACCAGCGTGCCGCGATTCTGCACCTGCTTCCCGCCCACTTCCCGCGCCGCGCGCTTCAGCCCGTCGAAGAGCGGGGGCAGGGGCGTGTCGCGCAGCGCGGACCAGGTGACGAGGCAGCCGATGCGCCAATGATCCCCGCCGTCCTCGATCGCGGCGAGGCCGGGGATCGCGGAGATGTCGAGCACGTCCTTGTGCGTCGGCTCGCCCCAGGCGCGGCGAGCGGCATGCGCTGGGTAGATATCGGTGCCCCCCGCGATCACCGCGACATCGCGCGCGGCGCGGATGGCCAGCGCCTCCTCCAGGCTGCGGGCGCGGAGATAGGCGGTCACGCGAAGGGACCGAACAGGCGTTCCGCCTGCTCGGCCGTGTAGGTGCCGCGCGCGACGTCGCGCGCGACCAGCGCGCGGTCGCGGGCAAGTGGGTCGCCATAACCGCCGCCGCCCGGCGTCATCACCTCCACCCGGTCCCCCGCGACAAGGCGAAGGCCCTGGTCCTTCGAGAGATGCTCGGGCGTGGTGGTGACGCCGCCGCGATGCAGCTTGACGACATTCGGCGCGCCATCCCCGCCGCCCAGCACGCCGGGCGGCCCGAAGCGGCCGTGATCCATCACGAAGCTGGCGCGCGCTTCCCCGCGCAGCAGCTCGATCTCGTAATGCACGCCGAAGCCGCCACGATGCTTCCCCGCGCCGCCCGATCCTTCGTGGATCGCGAAGCGGCGGAACAGGATGGGGAAGTATTGCTCCATCACCTCGACCGGCGGGGTCTTGCTGATGCCGATGGTGGAACAGGCATTGGTCAGCCCGTCTTCCCGCGCATTCCCGCCATGGCCGCCGCCGGTGATCTGGTACATCACATAGCCGGCCCCAGGGCCATTGCCTCGCGCCGGATCGTAGCCGCCGAGTGCGAAATTCCCCGATGTCCCCGCCGGCGCGCCCCAGAGCGCATCCGGGATCGCCTGGGCGAGTGCGAGGAACACCGCTTCCGCGATGCGCTGGCTGACCTCCGCCGCGCAGCCGGAGACAGGGCGCGGGTAGTGGGCATCGAGGAAGGTGCCCTCTGGCCGGATCACCTCGAGCGGTTCGAAGGTGCCGGCATTGATCGGGACATCGGGGAAGACATGCTTCACGCCGAGATAGACGGCGCTGCAGGTCGTCGCCCAGACCGAATTCATCGGCCCCTGGCAGGGCGGCGCGCTTTCGGAGAGATCGAAGATCAGCCGGTCGTTGCGCTTGGTGAGCGTGAGCGCGATGCGAAGCGGCTGGTTCACTACCCCGTCAGAATCGACGAAGGCTTCCGACCGGTAGACGCCATCCGGGATGCGGCGGATTTCCGCGCGCATGCGGTCCGCCGATCGGGCGCGGATGCCGGCGATGGCGGCTTCCAGCGTCGCGCGGCCATGGCGCGCGAGCATCTCATTCAGCCGCGCTTCCCCCACCAGCAGGGCTGCGGCCTGCGCCTTGATGTCGCCGATGCGCTGGCCAGCAACGCGGATATTGGATTGGATGATCGAGAGGATCTCGCGGTCGATCTCGCCGCGCTTGAACAGCTTGACCGGCGGCAGGCGCAGCCCTTCCTGCTCCACTTCCGTCGCATGGGCGCTGAAGCCGCCGGGCACCATGCCGCCGATATCGGGCCAGTGGCCGGTGTTCTGCAGCCAGCAAAACAGGGATCCATCGACAAAGACGGGCTTGGCGAAGCGCACATCCATCAGATGCGTGCCGCCGAGATAGGGGTCGTTGACGATGTAGATGTCGCCCGGTTCCGGCGCTGCGACCTCGCCTTCCCGGATCAGCCGCGCGAGATGCGCCGCCGAATGCGCCATGGTGCCGACGAAGACCGGCAGGCCCAATTCCCCCTGCGCGATCAGCGCGCCATCCTCGGCGCCATAGATGCCGTCGGATCGGTCATTGGCTTCCGCGATCACCGGAGAGAAGGCGGCGCGGGAGAAGGCGATGTCCATCTCGTTGCAGACCTGCTGCAACCCGGCCTGGATCACCGCGAGCGTCAGCGCATCCGGTTCGCTCATGCCCGCACCTTGATCCGCAGATTGCCCAGCGCGTCCACCACGGCCTCGCTGCCCGGTTCCAGCACTGTCGTCGCATCGGCCTGCTGGATGATGGCGGGCCCCGCGATCCGCGCGCCGCGCCGCAGACGCTCGCGCTGCCAGATTTTCGCGGCATGCCAGGCGCCATCCGCGTAGATCGGGCGTTCGCCCACCAGCGCATCGCCATCGCCATCCGGCAGCAGCCCGGCGAGGGAGAAGCCGGGGCGCTTGCCGATCACGCTGGTGTTGAGGTTCACCAGCACCGCGCGGATTTCCGGCATGCGGATCTGGAAGCGGGCGAAATAGGCGGCTTCGAAGGCGGCCTGGACCTCGGCGCGCGTCATCGCCGCATGCGGCAGCGCGACGCGGATCAGGTGGGTCTGCCCGCGGAACTGCATCTCCGCCGAATGCAGCACCAGCGCGTCCTCCACCTCTCCCTTCTCCGCCAGCACGGTGGCGAGGCCACGTTCGCGCTGGGCGGCGAGCGTTACCGCGATCTCCTCTTCCGGAATGTCGTCGAGGCCCCGGTTGAGCGTGTTCACCAGATCCTGCCGCAGATCCGCGACAAGGCAGCCCAGCGCATTGGTCAGCCCCGGCCGCGCGGGGACCAGCACTTCGGGGATGCCGATTTCCCGGGCCAGCGCCACCGCGTGCAGCGGGCCGGCGCCGCCGAAGGCGAACAGCGCGAAGTCGCGCGGATCATGGCCCTTGGAGAGCGAGACCATGCGGATCGCGCCCGTCATATGCACATTCGCCAGCCGGATCGCTGCCTCCGCCGCCTGTTCCACGGACAGGCCGAGCGGATCCCCCACCTCTCGCGCGAAGGCATCGCGGATGTGCTGCATCGGCACGGCATCGCGCACCGCTAGCAGCCTTGCGGGGTCGAGCCGGCCGAGCACGAGGTTCGCATCGGTGATGGTCGGCCTGGTGCCGCCGCGCCCATAGCAGATCGGCCCCGGCGCGCTGCCCGCGCTTTCCGGCCCGACGCGCAGCATGCCTGCGCGATCCAGCCCCGCGATGGACCCGCCGCCGGCGCCGACGGTGCGGACATCGACCATCGGCAGGTGGATGGGCAGGCCATAGGCGATGGAGAGCTCCGCCGAGACCTCCGGCACCCCGCCCGCGATCAGCGCCACATCGGTCGATGTGCCGCCCATGTCGTAGGTGATGGCGTTGGACAGCCCGCTCTGCGCCAACGTCGCGGCCGCGGCCATGACGCCGGAGGCCGGGCCCGACATCACGGTCTTGGCGGCTTCCTTCGCCACCAGCCGCGCCGGCACCGTGCCGCCATTGCCGTTCATCACCAGCAGGTCGCGCCGATGCCCGCGCGCCGCCAGCTGGTCCTGCAGGCGATGCAGGTAGC
>JBIIRI010000157.1:0-7919 GCA_044341625.1 Roseomonas sp. | reverse complement strand
GCGGTGCGGGGGCGGCGTGGCACATGTACGGAGAGCAGTATGGCCTGCCCCGCCCGCTCGCCCTGGTCGGGCTAGAGGCCGCGGCGCCGGCGCAGCAGCAGCGCGGCGGCGGTGGCGGGCCGGTGGGGGTCGTCGTGTCCCCGGTCCGCACCACGACCGTCGTGGATCGTGCCGAAAGCGTGGGCACGGTGCGGTCCCGCGATGCCGTGGTGATCACCACCAAGGTCGCCGGCATGGTGACCAATATCCGCTTCCAGGAAGGCCAGCGGGTGCGGGGCGGCGACCAGCTGCTCGACCTCGACGCCGCCGCCCTCCAGGCGGAGCTGGACCAGGCCCGCGCGCTGTTCGACGACGCCCGCAGCCAGCTGGTGCGCGCGCGGGGGCTGCAGCCCGGCCAGACCATCACCGCCCAGCGGCTCGAGACGCTGGAGGCCTTGACCCGCCAGGCGGAAGGCCGCGTACGGCAGGCCGATGCCCGCCTGCAGGAGATGCGCGTGCTCGCCCCCTTCGATGGGCGCGTCGGGCTGCGCCAGGTCAGCCTCGGCGCGCTCATCCAGCCCGGCACGGTGGTAACGACGCTCGACGACATCTCCCGCGTCCGGGTGGAATTCGCCGTGCCCGAGGTCAACATCGCCCGCGTGCGCCAGGGCAGCCGGGTGACCGCCCGCAGCGCGGCCTTCGGCGACCGGCGCTTCGAAGGGCGGGTGGCGGTAGTCGATACGCGCATCGACACCACCACGCGCACCTTGCGAGTTATCAGCGAGTTCGAGAACCCGGACGAATTGCTGAAGCCCGGCCTGTTCATGACCGTCGAGGTCGAGCTGGAGCGGCGTGACAACGCCCTGGTGATCGCGGAGGAAGCGCTCGACCCCATCGGCGACCGCAACTTCGTCTTTGTGATCCGGGACAACCGGGCGCGCCGGGTGGAGGTCCGCCTCGGCCAGCGCCTGCCGGGCGAGGTCGAGATCCTGGCCGGGCTGAGTGCCGGCGACCCGGTGGTGGTGCGCGGCATCCAGCGCCTGCGGAACGACGCGCCCGTGCGGGTGGTCGAGACCCTGACCCGCCCGACATCCTGACGACGGTTCGGAAAGCCCCGCCGCCATGATCCTCTCCGACGTCTCGATCAAGCGCCCCGTCTTCGCGATGGTGGTCAGCCTGATGCTGATGGTGCTGGGCCTCGCATCACTGATGCAGTTGCCCATCCGCGAATACCCCGCGATCGATCCGCCGGTCGTATCCGTCACCACCACTTATCGTGGCGCCTCCGCCGCCGTGGTGGACACCCAGATCACCGAGCTGATCGAGGCCGCGGTGGCGGGGATCGAGGGCATCAAGTTCATCACCTCCACCTCCCGCGACGAACGCAGCCAGGTGACGATCCAGTTCACCCTGTCGCGCGATGTCGATGTCGCATCGAACGATGTGCGCGACCGCGTCGCCCGCACGCTGGCGCGGCTGCCGAGCCAGGCCGATACGCCGATCGTGGCCAAGGTCGATGGCGATGCGCGGCCCATCCTTTGGGTCGCGCTGGTCTCCGACCAGCTTTCGGGGATGGAGCTGACGGAAGTGGCCCGCCGGCGCTTCGCCGACCGCCTCGCGGTGGTCGACGGCGTCGCGCAGGTGCTGGTGCTCGGGGAACGCAAGCCGGCGATGCGGATCTGGCTCGACCGGCAGTCGCTGGCCGCGCGTGGGCTGACCGTGCAGGACGTGGAAGACGCGATCCGCCGCGAGAATGTGGAACTGCCGGGGGGGCGGATCGAAAGCACGGCGCGCGAGCTGACGGTGCGGACCGATACGCGGATGAGCCGCCCCGACCAGTTCCGCCAGGTGGTGATCAGCCGCAGCGGCGGGGCGCAGGTCCTGCTGGGCGATGTCGCGACGGTGGAAGTCGCGCCCGAGGACACGCGGGGCGAATACCGCATCAACGGCAAGTTCGCGGTCGGTCTCGGCATCCTGCGCCAATCCACCGCCAATACGCTGTCGGTCGCCGATGGCGTGAAGGCGGAGGTGGAGCGGATTCGCGGCACGGTACCCGAAGGCGTCGAGGTGGTGATCGGCTACGACGAAAGCCTGTTCATCGCCCAGTCGATCTACGAGGTCGAGCACGCGCTGATGATCGCGCTGATCCTGGTCGTCGTGGTGATCTTCTTCTTCCTGCGATCCTGGCGCGCGACGATCATCCCGGCGGTGGCGATCCCGGTCTCCATCATCGGGTCCTTCATCGCGCTCGCGGCGCTCGGATTTTCCATCAACGTGCTGACCCTGCTCGGCCTCGTGCTGGCGATCGGGCTTGTGGTGGACGACGCCATCGTGGTGCTGGAGAATGTCCATCGCCGCATCGAGGAAGGCGAGCATCCGCTGCTGGCGTCGCTCCGCGGGTCGCGGGAAATCGCCTTCGCCGTGCTGGCCACCACGCTGGTTCTGGTGGCGGTGTTCCTGCCGCTGTCCTTCATGGGCGGCAATACGGGGCGGCTGTTCTCGGAATTCGGCTTCGCACTCGCGGCCTCGGTCGTGTTCTCGGGCCTGATCGCGCTGACGCTGACGCCGATGATGTGCTCGAAGCTGCTGAAGCCGCATCAGGGCGAAAGCCGGCTGGTGCGATGGACGGAGCCGTTCTTCATCGGCATGAACTGGTGCCTGCGCACGACCCTGCGGCGCGCGCTCGCGGCGCCGCTGATCACGCTGGGCGCGATGGGCCTCGTCTCCGCGCTCGCCTTCGCGCTGTTCCAGGTGATCCCCAAGGAATTCGCGCCGACCGAGGATCGGGGCGTGGTCATCATCCCCACCACCGCCCCGGAAGGCGCGAGCTTCGCCTATACACGCGAACAGGTGCAGCGGATCGAACGCATCGTCCAGCCGCTGGTCGAGAGCGGGGAAGTCGGCGCGCTCTTCGCCACCATCGGCGGCTTCCAGCGCCCGGCGCAGAGCAATGTGGCGAACATCTTCCTGCGCCTGGCGCCATGGGACCAGCGCGAGCGGAAGCAGCAGGCGATCACCGCGCAACTCATGCCGCAGCTTCTGGCCATCCCCGGCACGCGCGCCTTCGCGCTCAACCCGCCCTCGCTCGGCCAGCGCGGCTTCCAGCCGCCGGTGCAGTTCGTGATCGGCGGCAGCGACTATGGGACCCTGGTCCAGTGGCGCGACACCTTCCTGGAACGCGCACGGCAGAATCCCCGCCTGCTGAACATGGACAGCAACTTCCGCGAGACCAAGCCCGAAATCCGGGTGGACATCGACCGCCGCAAGGCGGCCGAGCTTGGCGTCTCGATCCAGGCGGTCGGCCGCACGATCGAGACAATGCTCGGCTCGCGAGAGGTCGGCACCTACGTCCAGGGCGGCGAGGAATACAAGGTGCTGATGCAGGCGCAGGAACAGGACCGCGCCACGCCCTACGACCTGCAGAACATCTTCGTCCGCACCTCCGGTGGCGGGCAGCTTGGCCTGGTGGCCGGGGCGGGGTCCCAGCAGGGCGCGCTGGTGCCGCTTTCGAATGTCGTGACGCTAACGGAACGCGCGCGCGCCCAGTCCCTGTCGCGTGAGGATCGGGTGCGCGCCATCACCATCACCGCCTCCCTCGCCCCCGGCTATCCGCTGGGAGAGGCGCTGGCCTTCATGGAAGGCGTCGCGCGCGAGGTCCTGCCGCCGGAAGTGCGGATCAGCTATCGCGGCCAGTCCCTTGAATTCAAGGAAAGCTCCGGCGCGCTCTACGTCACCTTCGCGCTGGCGCTGCTGGTGGTGTTCCTGGTGCTGGCGGCGCAGTTCGAGAGCTTCATCCACCCGCTCATCATCCTGCTCTCGACCCCGCTTGCCATCACCGGCGGCCTGCTGGCCCTGCACATGACCGGCAACACGCTCAATGTCTTCAGCCAGATCGGCTTGATCTTGCTGATCGGGCTGATGGCGAAGAACGGAATTCTGGTGGTGGAATTCGCCAACCAGCTGCGCGACCGGGGGCTTTCGATCCACGACGCGGTGCTCGAAGCCTCCGTCGTGCGGCTGCGGCCGATTCTCATGACCTCGATCGCCACCGTTTTCGGCGCCATGCCGCTGGCGATGGCGACGGGCGCGGGGGCGGAAAGCCGCCAGGCGCTTGGCGTCGTGATCGTCGGCGGCGTGACCTTGTCAACCTTCCTCACGCTCTACGCGGTGCCGGCGCTCTATGTGCTGCTGGCGGGCTTCACCAAGCCCATCGGCGCCATCGCGTCCAAGCTCACCGAGCTGGAGAAGCGCGACCCGGTGCCGCACCCGGCGCCCGCCGAGTAGTCGCGCGCAGAGGCGCGCGGGCCGAGTAGCCGGGGCGCCGCACCCGCTGTAACCTGTCCCCGCAGTGTTGCGGAGGAACGGGTGATGGCGGATGCGGCGCGTGCCGAGGGGCGGACCGGGGGCCAGCTTCTGGCCGATGCGTTGGTGGCGAATGGCGCCACCCATGTCTTCGCCGTGCCCGGCGAAAGCTACCTCGACCTGCTCGACGGGCTCTACGCGCAGCGCAACCGCATCGAACTCGTCACCTGCCGCTTCGAAGCCGGCGCCGTCCATATGGCGGAGGCCCAGGGCAAGCTGACCGGGCGGCCCGGCGTCGCGGTGGTCACGCGCGGGCCCGGCGCCTGCCATGCCGCCATCGGCGTCCATGTCGCCCAGCAGGATAGCACGCCGCTGGTGCTGCTCGTCGGCCAGATCCCGATGAGCGAGACCGACCGCGAGAGCTTCCAGGAAGTCGATTACCGCCGCTTCTTCTCCCCCATCGCGAAATGGGTGACGCAGATCGATGAAGCCGCGCGGATCCCTGAACTGATGGCGCATGCCTTCGATGTCGCGGTCAGCGGCCGGCCCGGCCCGGTGGTGGTCGCGCTGAGCGAGGAGATGCAGAAGCACCTGGCCGCCGTGCCCGATATCGGGCCGCAGCCGCTGCTGCCGCCGCACCCGGCGCCCGATGCGATCCCCCGCCTGATGGCGATGCTGGAAAAGGCCGAGAGGCCGCTGGCGATCCTTGGCGGCAGCTGCTGGACCGCCGCCGGGCGCAGCGCGATCCGCGACTTCCTGGTGGGCAACGACATCCCCGTCGCTGTCTCCTTCCGCCGGCAGGGCTTGTTCGACGGCACCAGCGCGCATTACGCGGGTGACCTTGGCGTCGGCGCGGATGCCGGGCTGGTGGCCAAGGCGCGTGAGGCCGACCTGATCCTGGCCATCGGCACGCGGCTCGGCGAGCCGGTCAGCCAGGGCTACACGCTGTTCGATATGGCCGGCGCCAAGCCCATCGTGCATGTCCATCCCGAACAGGCCGAGATCGGGCGCGTGCATCGCGCGGCACTCGGCATCGTGGCGGAGGTGAACGCCTTCGCCCAGGCCGCCGCCGCCGCGCCGCGCATCGCGGCCCCGCGCTGGTCCGGCTGGCGCGCAGCCTGCCGCGCAGCGCGGGAAGCCCAGGCGAAGGCGCCGGCTTATGAAGGGAAGCTGAACCTCGCCGTCGCGCTGCAGGAACTGGAGAAGGTGCTGCCGGCGGATACGATCTTCACCTCCGACGCCGGCAATTTCGCCACCTGGCCGACGCGCTTCATGCATCTGACGGATGGCCAGGAGTTCCTCGGGCCCACCAATGGCGCGATGGGCTATGGCGTGCCGGCGGCGATCGGGGCCGCGATCACGCATCCCGACCGCACGGTGATCTGCTTCGTCGGCGATGGCGGCGCGCTGATGACGGGGCAGGAAATCGCGACCGCCTTCCACCACGGCGTCGCGCCGATCATCATGGTGTTCAACAACGGCATGTACGGCACGATCCGCATGTACCAGGAACGCACCTATCCGGGCCGCGTGTCCGGCACCGCGCTGACCAACCCGGATTTCGCCCGCTTCATCGAAAGCTTCGGCGGGCATGGGGAGGTGGTGGAGCGCACCGAGGATCTCGTCCCCGCCTTCCAGCGCGCCAAGGCCAGCGGCAAGCCCGCGATCATCGAGGTGCGGACGAACCCCGAGCAGGTGACGAACCGCGCCACCATCGCGCAGCTGCGCGCCCAGGCCGGGGCACGGTAGGGGCGGCGCGGGACCAGGCGCGGCGCATGCGGATCGCGCTGTGCAACGAAGTGGTGGCGGGGCTGCCCTTCGCGGCGCAGGCGCGGCTCGCCGCCTCGCTCGGCTATGCGGGGCTGGAGGTCGCGCCCTTCACCCTGGATGCGGACGCACCGCATCTGCTGCCCGCCGCGCGGCGGGCGGAGTTGCGCCGGATCGCGGAAGGTGAAGGCGCGCCGATCACCTCGCTGCACTGGCTGTTGGTCGCGCCCGCGGGGCTTTCCATCACCAGCGCCGATCCCACGCTGCGCGCGCGCACGCTGGATGTGATGGAACGGCTGATCGGGCTGGCCGCCGATCTCGGCGCGACGCTGCTGGTGCATGGGTCCCCGAAGCAGCGCCAGGTCGCGGGCCCAGGCGATGCGGGGCGGGCGGAGGAGGCGATGGCGAAGGCCGGCGCCTGGGCGGCGGCGCATGGGCTGACCTATTGCCTGGAACCGCTGGATGCCGGCCAGACCAATTGGGCGACGACGGTGGCGGAGGCGGTGGAGATCGTCGCCCGCATCGCCTCGCCGGGCCTGCGCACCATGCTGGATGCGAGCGCGGCCGGGAATGGGGAAGCCGAGCCGTCAGCGGCGTTGCTGCGGCGCTTCGTGCCGACTGGCTGGATCGCCCATGTGCATCTGAACGACCGCAACCGGCGCGGACCGGGGCAGGGGGATGACCGCTTCGCCCCGCTGCTGCGCGCGCTGCGAGAGACGGGGTATGGCGGCTTCTGCGCGGTGGAGCCCTTCGACTATCACCCGGACGGGGTCACAGCCGCCGCGCGCGCGATCGGGTATCTGCAAGGGGTGATGGAGAGCCTGCGATGAGCGCTACCCGTTTCACTCTCGTCGAGACCCAGCGCCTGGAATGGCCCTTCCGGTTGCGGATGCCTTTCCGCTTCGGCGTGATCACCGTCACCCATGGCCGGCAAGCCGTGCTGCGCGCCCGGATCCGGCTGGAGGACGGGACTGAGCAGTGGGGCGTCGCGGCGGAAAGCCTCGCGGCGAAATGGTTCGACAAGGACCCCGCGCTGTCGGACGCGCAGAACGAACAGCAACTGCGCCGCGCGCTGGAACTGGCCGAGGACGCCACCCGCGCCGCCGGCCTGAACACCGCCTTCGGCCATTTCGCCGACACCTACGCCGCCGTCACCGAAGCCGCTTGCCGTGAGCGGCTGAACCCGCTGGTCGCGAGCTATGGCCGCGCGCTGCTGGACCGCGCGATGCTGGATGCTGTGCTGAAGGCGCGGGGCGTGTCCTTCTGGGCCGGCATGCGCGCCAATATCGGGGGCATGGCCGCGCATGCGGTCGCGCCCGACCTCGCGGGCTTCGATTTTGGCGCGATGCTCGCGGGGCTGTCGCCGCTGCGGCGCATCCATGCGCGCCACACGGTCGGGCTGGTGGACCCGATCACCGCCGCCGACCAGGCCGAGCGCGTCGGCGACGGCCTGCCGGAGACGCTGGAGGAGGTCGCGGCAATCTATCGCCACCGCTACTGGAAGCTGAAGGTCGGCGGCAATGTCGCGGCGGATGTCGAGCGGCTGTGCCGCATCGCCTCCGTGCTCGACCGGCTGCATGGCGGCTACCACGCCAGCCTCGACGGCAATGAGCAATATGAAGATGCCGAAGGCGCGCTCGCGCTGTGGCGCGCCATGGCGGCGGAACCGCGCCTTGCGAAGCTCTGCGCGTCCATCCTGTTCATCGAACAGCCGGTGAAGCGCGCGCGGGCGCTGGAGACGGGCATGGGCGCGCTGGCCGCCGCGCGGCCGGTGATCGTGGATGAAAGCGACGGGCCGCTCGATGCCTTCGTCACGGCGCGCGGCTTGGGTTATGCGGGCGTGTCGTCCAAGGCGTGCAAGGGGGTGTGGC
>JBIIRI010000041.1:0-23320 GCA_044341625.1 Roseomonas sp. | reverse complement strand
TCGCGCCGCCCGTCTTCGCCAACACCTTGGTGATCGCCGCCGTCAGCGACGTCTTCCCATGGTCAACGTGACCGATCGTACCGATGTTGCAGTGCGGCTTGTTCCGCTCGAACTTTGCCTTGGCCATGGAGATGTTCCCGACGCCTGATGTCACGACCCGATCGTGACCCCCACGGGCCGCGACCACCGAATCCGCTATTGCCTGATCGCCAGCCCGGCGCCGACCGCCGGCGCCCTGGCCGTGCGGGATGGAGCGGGTGAGGGGAATCGAACCCCCGTAGCCAGCTTGGAAGGCTGGTGCTCTACCATTGAGCTACACCCGCACACCGCGCACGATTGCCATAGGATGGGGCGCATCGTCCTGGCTGGCCTGCGACGCAAGCACCCGCGATCAGCGCGCCGCAAAGGAATGGAGGGGGTTGGATTCGAACCAACGTAGGCTGAGCCAGCGGATTTACAGTCCGCCCCCTTTAGCCACTCGGGCACCCCTCCGTGCTCCGTCGCGACCCGACGTAGCGGGCCGGGCGCACTAGCCCCATGGGGGGCACGATGTCAACGCCGCCACGCCATTCTGCGGGCATCAGCCGGTCGCGCTGGACATGGGGCGTGCAAGGCGCAGGATAAGGCCATGCGAAAACCGCCCCCTCGACGTCCCGGCCCGCCCGGTTCCCGCCCGCCGAAAAGCGCGTCCCCCAGCGCATCCCCCTCTGCGCGCAACGAAGGCAAGCCCCGCGGCAAGCCGCCAGCGGCGCGTGAGCAGGCCCGCGCGACGCATCGGGCCGCCAATCCCGATTCGGCCCATCATCCGCGTAGCCAGGCGCCACGCCGCAGCGATCAGGACGCGCCCGACACCTCGCGGCCCAAGGCACGTGATGCGGGCGAAACCGCACGGCCCAAGGGCCGTGATGCGGGCGAGACCTCGCGGCCCAAGGGCCGCGATAGGCGCGGCATGAACGACCCGCGGCCGAACCGCAGCGCGGAAGCGCCCCCCCCGCCCTCACGCTTCGCCCCCCGCCCCGCCGCCCCGGCGGAGCGGGAGGCGACGCCGCCCGGCAGCATCTGGATCCACGGCCAGCACGCGGTCGCCGCGGCGCTGGCGAATCCGCGCCGCCGCGCCCGCCGCCTGCTGCTGACCGCGGAGGCAGAGGCGGAACTCGCCAAGCGCGTCCCGAAGCCCTGGCGCTGCCAGGCCGAGATCGTGGACCGCATCCGCTTCCAGACCTTCCTGCCGGAAGACGCCGTCCACCAGGGCGCGGCCCTGCTGGCGGAACCGCTCACGCCGCTGGCGCTGGAACAGGCCATCGCGAAATCAGACGGGCCGGTGCTGCTGCTGGACCAGGTGACGGACCCGCGCAATGTCGGCGCCATCCTGCGCTCCGCCGCCGCCTTCGGCGCGGCCTGCGTCGTCATGCAGGACCGCAACGCCCCGCCCGAGACCGGCGCGCTGGCGCGGGCGGCCTCCGGCGCGCTCGAAGTGGTGCCGATCGCGCGGGAGGTGAACCTCTCACGCGCCATCGTGGCGCTGCAGCGCGCGGGCTTCTGGGTGCTTGGCCTGGCCGGTGAAGGGCCGCGCACGATTGCGGAGGCGACCCCGCGCGACCGCCGCGTGGCGCTCGTGCTCGGCGCCGAGGATGCCGGGCTCCGGCGCCTGCAGCGCGAGACCTGCGACGAGCTGGTCCGCCTGCCGATGGCCCCCGGCATCGAAAGCCTGAACGTCGCCGCCGCCGCCGCCGTGGCGTTGTACGAGGTGGCCCGCGACCGCCCCGCGCCGGAGCAACCCGACACCGAGGAGGAGGAGATCTCGGCATGACCAGCCCCGCCGCAACCGCCATCCTCGGCGCCCGCGCCGCGCGGCGCATCCTGGCCCCCCTCGGCACGGACGCGCCGGCCGATCCGGCGTCCGGCTATGCCGTGCAGCATGAGATCGCGGCGGCCCTCGGCGCCGTGCCGCCGGCCGGCTTCAAGATCGGCGCGACGACGAAGCAGATGCAGTCCTATCTCGGCCTGACGGGGCCGGCGGCCGGCTTCGTGCAGCGGGAAAATCTGCAGGCCGAGGCGGGCAGCTTCCGCTTCGCCGATCTCATCGCGCCGGGCGTGGAATGCGAAGTGGGCCTCCGGCTCGGCGCCGACCTGCCCTTCGGCCCCTGCACGCGGGCCGAGGCCGCCGCGGCCGTCGCGGAGGTCTTCGCCGCCATCGAGATCGTGGAGAAGCGCTACAATGATCTCGGCGCGCTCGGCACGCCGACGCTGATCGCGGACCAGGTGTTCCATCGCGCTGGCGTGCTCGGCCGGTCGGCAGATGGCTGGCAGGCGGCGGATCTCGGGGCGATTCGCGGCCGCGTGACCGTAGATGGCGTGGTGCGCGGCCAGGGTGTCGGCGCCGACCTGCTCGGCCACCCCTTCGAGGCGCTGGCCTGGCTCGCCGCGTCCCCGGCCGCGTCAGTCTTCGGCGGGCTGAAGGCGGGGCAGGTCGTGTTTCTCGGCTCCGTCACGCCGCCGATCTGGCTGGATGGCCCGTGCCAAGTGACGGTGGAGTTCGACGTGCTGGGCAAGGCGGAGGCGCGGTTCGCCTGAGCCGACGTCCTGGCGACGGGGCGCGCGGATTCACGCTTCCGCAAGCCTCCCTGTCCTAGCCTGGGCTTGGCCGCAGCTTCCGAGCGGTGCCCCGCCAGGATGGCGCCCCATCGGTCCGGAGCGCCATGGAACCCGCCACCTGGAACACCTTGCCCGAAGACCTGCAGCTCCTCCTGTCGCGGGAGGCGCTGCGTCGCGCGGCCGAGACACTTGCCGAACACGCCGACCTGCTGGCCGAGGAGATGGACCGCGGCACGCTGTCGGATCGCGGCGGCCCCGATGCGCTACGGCTGTTCGCGGCCGTGGTGCGCGCCACCAATGAGGACGCCTTCGGACCGGTCGGCCACGCCTGAGCGCGCGGCCGGGATAGGCTCGGCCCGGTCGAAGACACGCACCTCGAAGCCCCGGCGGGAATCGCGCCAGGGGCGGTCCCGCTCGACCCAGCGCGGGTCGTCGGCGAGGGCGGCACGCGCCGCCGCCGCCTGCACGGCGCCGTCGCGGTCGGTGATGCCGAGCAGCACCAGCCGCGCATAGGGCGCGACCTGGCGCGGCAGCACCGGGATGTCTGGCAGGCGAAGCACCAGGATGGGCTGGCCCTGCGGCGCCTCCGCCAGCGCGGCGCCGACGATGCCGACGCCGTCATTGCCCCCCGGCACCAGCAGCAGCGCATCCGGCCCCAAAGCCGGGGCGACCGCCGCCAGCGCATCGCGATAGGCCTGCCGGGTGGCCGGATGCAGGGCCATGCCCGCCGCCCCCGCCGCCTGCACCGCCAGTACCAGGCCGAGCGCCGCCACCGCCAGGCGCGGCGCCCGCCGCCGCCAACCGCTCGCCGCCCCCGCCAGCAGCGCCGCCGCGAAGGGGGCCGCGAAGGCCAGATAGCGCAGTTCGATGGGCATGGTCCCGAAGGCCGCGCCGAGCGCCAGCAAGCCTGCCGACGGCGCGACGAAGCCCCCCAGCCAGAGCCAGCGCGTCGGCCCCAACGCCCCCCAGCGCAGCCCGACCGCCAGCACGGCCCCGGCCGCAAGCGCCGCCACCGCCGCCGCGAGGGCGGCGCGGGCCAGGCCATCGACATAGAGCGGCAGGCCGCCGAACAGATTGGCCAGGTTGAACTGGACCAGCAGCACAAGCGCCTCGATTGGCGCGAAGGGCTCGAACTGGTCCGGGCGCGAATCCCGCTGAGCAAGGAAGAAGTCCAGATTGGCCGCCTGGATCAGCCCGAAGGGCAGCGCCGCCGCCGCCAACAGGCGCAGCCGCCGCGCCCAGGGCATGGGGGCCACCAGCAACCAGCCGACCAGCGCGGCCGCCGGGAAGGCCGCCAGGTAATTGGCGAAGGACGCCCCACCCGCCGCCAACCCGCCCCAGAAGGCCTCCCGCCCCCGCTGTCGCCGCCAGGCCAGCAGGATACCGAGCGCCCCGAGCCCCAGCAGCAGATGCGCCAGCGCGAAGCCCCGCGCGACCCCGCCGGTATAGGCGAAGCCATAGGCGAGCGCGGTGGCCAGCCCCGTCGCGACCGGCGGCAGCCCCGCCACCCGCGCCGCCGCCATGAAGGCCGCGACGGCCCCGAGCGCGAGCAGCACCGACAGCCCCCGCAACGCCTCGACCGAGGTGCCGCCAGCCGCGCGCCAGGCGCCGGCGAGCCAGAAGTAGAGCGGCGGGTGGACATCCGTCTGCCGCAGGTTCTGTTCGATCCGGGCCGGCCCGGCGACGGCCCGAAACACCGGCGCGGCCTCGGCCGGGGTGAACGGGGTGGCCGGCCAATCCGGGCGCGGGATGGGGGAGGTGACGAGGCGGGTATAGGTCTCGTCATATTCGGTGGACCGCAGCGCGGCGCCGGCGCCGAGTGCGGCGAGCGCGACGAGCAGCACCAGCACCATCGCCCGCCGAGGCGCGGCATCGCCAATGGCGAGCAAGGCGTAGCCCATCCCTGATCTTCCCCCGAGGCGCGAGACCAGGGAGACGCGGTCGGGCCCCGAAGGCTCCCGATGCCGCGGCGCATTTTTGTGCGAGGCCGCACCGGTCCGTCCCCGATGCGGTGCGGCGCGCCGTTGAGAAGCGGCGGCGACCGGGCTAAGGGTGTGGCCGGCGCCGGGTTAGCACAGTGGTAGTGCAGCGGTTTTGTAAACCGAAGGTCGGGGGTTCAAATCCCTCACCCGGCACCAGCGCCCGTCCTAGGTTATCGACAGTCTGCGCCGAACCCACATCCGCGCGCCTTCCCAAGTTCGGCGGCGAGTAGCTCCCGCCGCTCTCCCCCTAGACGGCAGGCTCGACCGGCTGGGGAAGCAAAATGGAGAGGGAATCCTCGCCGGGATTGGGTGCATCCGGACTGCCCATACGGACGCTCTGCCGGTACTCGGCAGCTTCAGCGATTTTGGTCACCTCCACAGGCTTGGCAAAGCTCTCTCGAAGGACGGCCTCGACCTCCTCGATTGTCGCCCGGAAGAACTCTTTCCGGCCGTTGACCATGTTGAGGCGCCGGTCGCCAAAGTGGCGATGCAGCGCAGCTTCGAGCCCGTATGCATTATCGCTGAATACGAGAACATGGACGTCAAAATCGAAGGGCACGGAGGCATCACCGAGTTCGTCGATACGGTCGAGTGGTTCGAGCCGGCGGGTAACACCGATTTTAAAGACACCTTCGCCGAAGGCGCCGATATTGGAGATGACATAGACATAGCCGGCCTGCGCGTTCTGGGCGCGGAAATCCACGTCCTTCCGCTGCTCCTCCACCTCCCCGATCCGCTCCCGGATGGTGGCAATCTCACTCTCGATCAAAACACGATCCGCCTCGACCGTGGTCTTGGACAGACGATCCTCCATGCTTGCGAGTGCCCGGCGAAAATGTCGTTCCTCCTTCGCGAGTACCTCGCGCGCAGCATCGATCTCCCGCTGTAGCTTGGCCTCCTCACGCGCCTGCTCCCGCAGCTTTCGTTGCTCCTCTTTTTTTTCTTGCTTCTTGATCTGAAACTCGAAAGCCAGATCCAGTTCATTAAGTTTCGAGCTCAGATAGACCGGTGTGATCTGGATGCTCATGCGAGCGCCGAGCCGATTGAGGAGGTCGCAGCTTTTTTCGATACGGATGCGGCTGGATTCCAGGTTGTAGAATTTCACGGCTTCAACGGCGCCATCGCATTCAGTGTTGAAGGCTCGGACGATCAGCCTCGTGTAGTCGCGAATCATCTTCGCGCCTTCAGTTTTGCTTCCATTCAAATCCCATTTTGTGGCGGACTGGCAAGCAGTCCCGTTCTTGACCATAGCGCTCTGCTCGGCGCGGAGCCCATCGAGGCGCGCCTTGTACTCGGCAACGGTGGCGAGGCGGTACTTCGGTTCGTAGAGCCCGAACTCTTGGAGCAGGAGGCGCTCGTCCGTTTCCACGATGCGCGCGCGCTTCTCGTCCAACTCTGCCTCGACGGCAGCTAGGTCGGCTCGTCGGGCCGCAGCGCTGGCCTCGGCGCTAGCGACCTCCTGTCTGGTTCTGTCGGTTACCTCGCGGAGCGTGATCAGCTCCATGACCTCGGCTTGGCCCAGGCGGGCACGCAAGCTGTCACGCTCTGCTTCAACGGATCGAAGCCTGGAAGCGAGATCCTCGTTTTCGCGCCTGATGGATCCGGCTCTGAAGAGGTCTCGTATTGTCATCCCGGTGTCCGTCTGCCCGATTTAAACCCTCCTTTTTATATCGCAAAGATAATGGTTGCGCGAAGGCGCAGAAATTTGCTGTCAGCGTCGCCGGTCAAGTGAAAGCATCGGGTCTGGCGGTGCCGTATCCTGGCGTCACCTGCGGGGAGCGCGCTGCCCGCCCAGCAGCCCAACGCGCCGCGCGTGCAGCTGGCCCGGCTGATAGGGCCGGGCATCGCCCAAGGCCCCGTTCCGCCCCCCCTACCCCAACGGCGCCCGATCAATCAGGCTCAGCGTCTCGTTCACGCCGCGATAGGTCGCCTCGATGCCCGTCACGCCGCGCGCGGCAAGGCGGGCGGCGTGCATGGTGTGATAGGCCTCGGCGGCCGCGCGGGTGGCGAATAGATAGACGCCGCCCGCACGGCCCGAAGCAGGTTCCTCGGTCCAGATCTTCCACAACAGGCCGGGCTGCTCCGCGATATCGGCGGCCAGCGGGCGCAGCGCCTCGGTCCGGTCGGGACCGAAGGCGCTGTTGGGGAAGTCGAAGATCAGAACCGTCAGCTCCGACATATCAGTCGGACGCCACCAGCTTCTGCTGCTGCTCGCCCAAGCCCGCGATGCCCAGCCGCATGGTCTGGCCGGCCTTCAGGAAGATCGGGGTCGGCTTCTTGCCCAGGCCCACGCCCGGCGGCGTGCCGGTGAAGATCACATCGCCCGGGTTCAGCGTGATGCACTGGCTGACATAGGACACCACCTGCTTCACGCCGAAGATCATGGTGCGCGTCGAGCCATCCTGCTGCCGCACGCCATCCACATCGCAGAACATCGCCAGATCCTGCGGGTCCGGGATCTCGTCCTTCGTCACCAGCCAGGGGCCGAGGGGGCCGAAGGTGTCGAAGCCCTTGCCCTTGTCCCAGGCGCCGCCGCGCTCGGCCTGCCATTCGCGCTCCGACACGTCGTTGCCGACGGCGTAGCCGGCGACGTGATCCAGCGCCTGATCCTCGGTCACGTACTTCGCGCGGGTGCCGATGATGATGGCGAGTTCCACCTCGTAATCGGTCTTGATGCTGTTGCGCGGGATGACGACGTCGTCATTCGGGCCGGACAGCGCGTTCAGCGACTTCAGGAAGACGATCGGCTCCTTCGGGATCGGCGCGCCGGTCTCCGCCGCATGGTCGGCGTAGTTCAGCCCGATGCAGACCAGGTTCTTCATGCCCGTCACCGGCGGGCCGATGCGGGGGTTGCCCGCCACCGACGGCAGCTTCGACGGATCGAGCGCCGCGAGCTTCGCGAGACCCGCCGGCGACAGCGCATCGCCCGAAAGATCGGCGATGACGCCCGACAGGTCGCAGATGGTGCCGGCGGCATCGAGCATACCGGGCTTCTCGGCGCCCGCGGGGCCGTAGCGAAGGAGTTTCATCGGTTCATCCTGGTTGTCGGGTGGTCGTTCGGGGAAATCCGGCGTCCGGGGATGTCTCTACAACATCCACCCGCCATCGATCACGATGGCCTGGCCGGTGACGAAGGCGCTTTCATCGCTGGCGAGATACAGCGCGAGCGCCGCCATCTCCTCCGCCGTCGCAAGGCGGCCCATGGCCTGGCGGGCGACGAAGGCGGCGCGGGCGGCATCCAGACCGCCGGCCTGGGCGGCATTGGCCGCGATCCGGTCGCCGAGGCTCGGCGTGTCCACCGTGCCGGGGCAGATCGCGTTACAGCGGATGCCGTCCCGCACATACTCGGTCGCGATGGATTTGGTGAGGCCGATCACCGCCGCCTTGGTGGTGCCATACAGGAAGCGGTTGGGCGCGCCCTTGATGGAGGAACAGCCGCTCGACATGTTCACGATGGCGCCGCGCTTGCGCTCCAGCATGCCCGGCAGCAGGGCGCGGGACATGCGCCACATGGACCGCACATTCAGGTCGAAGGCGAAATCCCATTCGGCATCGGTCGCGGTCAGGATCGTGTTCTGGTGCACGAAGCCCGCGCAGTTGAACAGGATGTCGACCGCGCCGGCGTCCTTCGCCGCCGCCTCGATCGCGGAGGCGTCCAGCATGTCGAGGACGCGGGTGGTCAGGCCGGGCGCGGCCAGATCCGCCAGCTTCGCGGCATCCTTGTCGGTGGCGATGACCTCCGCGCCCTCGGCCGCGAAGGCCAGCGCGGTGGCGCGCCCGATGCCCTGCGCGGCGGCGGTGACGAAGGCACGCTTGCCCGCGAGACGTCCGGCCATGATTGGTTTTCCCCCAGGTGATAGATGGGGGGTGAGGGTTTGGCCCTCACCCCGCCCCTCTCCCGCAAGCGGGAGAGGGAGAAGCGGTCAGTGATTATGCCGGCTTTCGCCACGCGTCTCGAGGATGTTGAGATAGAGCGTCGCGGGTTCGAGGCACGCGCCGGTGCCAAGCTGGCCGACGCTGTTGCGGTAGATCTCCTCCCACGGCGTCTTGTTCACCAGCTTCGGCGGCGTCCAGGCGGCGCGGCGCGCGGCCAGCTCCGCTTCCGGGATCAGCACATCGACGCGGCGGGTCTTGAGGTCGATGCGGATGCGGTCGCCATGCTTCAGCAGCGCAAGCCCGCCGCCCACCGCCGCTTCCGGCGTGACATTGAGGATGGAGGGTGAACCGGATGTGCCCGATTGCCGCCCATCGCCCATCGTCGGCAGCGCCTTGATGCCCTGTTTGATCAGCGCGGCGGGGGGCTGCATGTTCACCACCTCCGCGCTGCCCGGATAGCCGACGGGGCCGCAATTGCGGATCACGAGCACGGTCTTCTCATCGATGCCGAGCGACGGGTCCTCGATGCGCGCGTGGTAGTCCTCCGGCCCCTCGAAGACCGCCGCCTTGCCCTCGAACACGTCGGGGTCGTCGGAGAAGAAGCGCTTCCGGAATTCCTCGTCGATGACGCTGACCTTGATGACGGCGTTGTCGAAGATGTTGCCGGTCAGCACCAGGTAGCCGGCCTTCTCCTTCATCGGCTTGGCATAGGCGCGGATCACGTCGCGATCCGGGCTGAGGGGAATGGCGGCCAGGTTCTCCGCCACCGTCTTGCCGGTCGCGGTCATCACATCGCCATGCAGACGGCCGGCGGCGAGCAGCTCCTTCATCACCGCGGGCACGCCGCCCGCGCGGTGGAAGCTCTCGCCGAGGAACCGGCCGGCGGGCTGGCAATCGACCAGCAGCGGGATATCGGCGCCGACGCGCTGCCAATCCTCCAGCGTGTGGTCCACGCCCATGTGGCGCGCGACGGCGATCATGTGCGGCGGGCAGTTGGACGACGCGCCGATGGCGGACGCCACCGCCACCGCATTCTCGAACGCCTTCTTCGTCATGATGTCGGAGGGGCGGAGATTGGCCTTCACCATCTCCACGATCCGCCGGCCACTCAGATAGGCCATCTGGGCGCGTTCGCGATGGGGACCGGGGATGGCGGCGCAGCCGGTCAGGCTCATGCCGACCGCTTCCACCAGGCTGTTCATCGACAGCGCCGTGCCCATGGTGGAGCAATGGCCCCAGGAGGTGGAGGAGGCCGCGACCATCTCCATGAAGCCGCGATAATCCAGCTCACCCGCGGCCAGCATGCGGCGCGCTTCCCACACCACGGTGCCGGAGCCGACCAGCCGCCCCTTGTGCCAGCCATCCAGCATCGGCCCGCCCGACAGCGCCAGCGCGGGGATGTTGACGGTGGCAGCCGCCATCAGCGCGGCACCCGGCGTCTTGTCGCAGCCGATGGTCATCACGACGCCATCCATCGGGTAGCCGTGCAGGATTTCGACCAGCGAGAGGTATTGCAGGTTGCGGTCCAGCGCCGCCGTCGGGCGCTTCAGCGTTTCCTGGATCTGGTGGATCGGGAATTCCAGCGGCACGCCGCCGGCGTCGCGGATGCCTTCCTTCACACGCTGCGACAGGATGGTGTGGTGGCGGTTGCAGGGCGTGATGTCGGAGCCGGTCTGGGAAATGCCGATGATCGGCCGGCCGGATTGCAGCTCGTCCCAGGTCAGGCCGTAATTGAGCATCCGCTCGCAATAGAGCGAGGTCATGCCCGGGTCGGTCTTGTCGTCGAACCAGCGCTGGCTTCGCAGGGCGAAGGGCTTCTTCGTCTGGTCGTGATCGTCGTTGTCGTGTGCCATGGCGCCCTCCCGCATCGCGCGGTGGCCTTGGCGCCGGGACGCCGCCATGGGCGTGCCCAGCCACCCGCAGGCCGCCGACCGCAGCCAGGAGTGAGGGGCCCCGCGCGTTCCCTGTCAACGCCCGGCCACGCCCCTGCGCTCAGCCGCCGGGGATGGCGAGCGGAGGCGTCAGTCGATGTTGTAGTCGGTGATGTTGCAGGTGTTCACGCGCATCCGCTCCAGCGCCCGGCCATTGGCGAAGACCACCTTGATGTCGTTGACGCATTGGCCGTTGGGCAGCCGGATGATCAGCGTCTGCCCAGCGGGCAGCACATCCGCCCCAAGCCGGTCCTGCCCCCAGCTCGAGACCTCGGAGGAGGAGACGTAGACCTCGTTGATCGTCTGCCCACTGCGGTTGTTCAGGCGGAAGGACGGGTCGGTGACCTGCGCCAAGGCAGGGCCCGACAGGCCGATGGCGAGAAGGGCGGCGGGCAGGGCACGGCGCGTCAGGCGCATGAAAAACTCCACTTTCGCTACGCTGGAATGCGACAGCAGGAAATTTATGGCGCCTCAAGGCGGCAAAATTAAGCAGTTCAATATACCCGCTTTGGATCATCCGGGCGAATGAAACATCAGCCACGGCAGGAAGCGCCACAGCGGCGCGGCGCCTGGGCACCCCGCCGCCCTCAATCGGCGGCGAGCTTGCCCGCGGCACCCTCCTCCGCGATCAGCTTCAGCCAGCCATCGCGGGTCTGGGGCAGCTTGCGGCCGAGGATCTGCTCGGCGACCTGGGTGCGGAGTACCTGTGCCGTGCCGCCCGCGATGGCGAACATCCGCGCATCGCGCAGATAGCGCTCCACCGGGTTGTCCTTCGAATAGCCAGCGGCACCCCAGATCTGGAGCGCATTGTTGGTCACGCGGATCGCCATATCGGCGGCGAAGACCTTGGCCTGCGCGGCCGCGAGCCGGTCCGGGAACCCCGCCGGGCCGGCGCTGCGGGCGGCGCGGTGGATCAGGGCGCGCGCCGCCTCCACCTCGATCGACATATCGGCCAGCATCCAGCCGAGGCCCTGGAACTCCGCGATCGGCCGGCCGAATTGGCGCCGCGTCCCGGCGCGGTCCAGCGCGTGATCCAGCGCGCCCTGCGCGAGGCCCATCGCGACGGTCGCAGCACCCACGCGCTGGCCGTTATAGGCGTCGATCAGCCGGCCGAAGCCGCGGGCGAAGCCGCCGGGCGCGCGCAGCACCATCGAATCCGGCACTTCGAGGTCATGGAATTCCAGCTCCGCCTCCGGCATCCCGCAGAGGCCGAGGGAGGGGATGCGGCGCTTCACCACCAGGCCGGGGGGCGCGCCTTCGCCGTCGCGGACCACGATGAAGCCGCCGATCCCCTTGAACTGCCCATCCTCCACAGCGCGGGCGAAGATGAGATGGAGACGGGAGACCCCGCCGCCGGTGATCCAGGTCTTGCGGCCATTGATCACCCAGGTATCGCCGCGCCGCGTGGCGGTGGTGGTCATCTCGGTGGCGGCAGAGCCGGCCTCGGGTTCGGTGATGCAGATGGCCGGCTTGTCGCCGCCGAGCACCAGCCCGGCGGCCAGCTTCTTCTGGGCATCGGTGCCATAGGCCATGATGGCCCCGACCGCGCCCATATTCGCCTCGACCGCCACGCGGCCGCACACCGCACAGGCCCGGGAGAATTCCTCGACCACCAGCGCGGCATCCAGCACCGACCCGCCCGGGCCGCCCCATTCGCGGGGGATGGTCAGGCCCATGAAGCCGGCTTCCGTAATGCGCCTGATCATGGGCCAGGGATATTGCCCGCTGCGGTCGGTCTCGGCGGCCTGGGCGGCGGCTTCCTGGGCCACGTCGCGGGCGCGGTCGCGCAGCGCGCGCTGTTCCGGGGTCAGGCCATCGGTGTTCAAGACAGACGCTCCTCGATCGCCGCGGCGGCGGCCTTGTCGAGCTTCAGCGCCTGGGCGAGCGCGTCAAGCCAGGTGCGCTCCGGGGGCGTGACCTCTCCTGCGCCCGCGAAGGCGGCGGCGTAGAGCCGCGCGCGCAGCATGGGGTCAGTGGCATCCCGCGCCAGGGCTTCGGGCGAGAGCGGCCGGTCGAAATCGGCCAGCACGAAATCGCGTTCCTCGGCCGAGAGCCCGGCGGCATCGAGCTGGGCCGCGATGGCGGCGCGCTCGGCCGCATCGACGCGGCCATCGGCCTTCGCGGCGGCGATCATGGCGCGGATCATCAGCAGCGCCTCCGCCTCCTCGGCCTCGGGGCCGGTGGGGTCTGGGGGCGGGGCGGCGGGACGGGGCTGCGCCCAGGGCGATGCGCCGGTCTGCGGAAGACGGCGCGCGGGGCCCGCGACATCGGGGGTGGCGGGTGCGCGACGCGCAGGCTGCGGCGCGGCGGGGGCGGGCTGCGCCTGGCCGCTGCGCTCCATCCAGGCGCCGATGGCACCGACCGCCAGCGCCCCGATGGCGCGGGCGGCCCGCGCCTCCGCACTACGGCCGCCAAGCAGCGAGGCGACGCCGCCGGGGCTTCGCCGCCGCTTCCGCTGGGGCTGTGCCGCACCGCCGAGAAGTGCGCCCAGGACACGATTGAGATCCATGCCGATCCTCCGCTGACCTTCAGTTAGGGTGGATGCACCGGCATCGGAATAGGGTCAGCGACTGTTTAGCGGCGCAGAAGGCCGCGCAGCAGATCCCCCGCCGGGCCGGGCGGAAGCGGCAAGGGGGAGGCGGGCGGAGCCTCGGGTGCCGGAGCGGCTGGGCCCTGGGCGGGGCGCGGCGTGGGCAATGGGCCGGCCCGACCGCCGCGCGCGGCGGCCAGCGCCGGACCGCATTCGGGCAGCGCCTCGGGCCGGGCCCCGTTGCGGTTGGCGAGCGCGCCGAGCAAGGCCCCGGCATCGCCGCCGACCCGGCCAGCCAGCCCACCCAGCACGGCACCAACATTCTGCAGCTGCACACCCCGGTAGACCGGCGCCGCCAGCGTGCCGCCCAGATCGGCCGCAAGCCGCAATTCGGTGCCGGCGGCGCGGATATCATGCAGCAGGCGCAGCGCGATGGCCTCCGTGCCCAGGTTCATCGTGCCGCTGCCCGCCACCTTCGCCGCCGGCGCATCCACCAGCAGCGTGCCGAAACGGACCACGCCGCCCTCCGCCTCCGCGCGGATCGCGAGGCACTCCACCGGCAGGCGCTGCGGCAGATCGGGCAGGGCGGGCACGCGGCTTCGCAACGCGGCCTGGACCGGGGCGGTCAGCGCAGGCTCCAGCGTCGCATCCAGCATCGCGAGGCCGAGATGGCCCGAGAGGCTCGCCGCCACCTGCCGCAGCCCAGCCCCGGCGCCGCGAAGATCGGCCTCCACCTCCCCATGGCCAGTCAGATAGACGGGCTGTCCCAGCGCGCGCTGCAGCGCGGCCAGGTCGAGTTGCGGGGCGCTGAGCGACAGCGCCAGGGTCGGCGTCGCTCCGGCGGCATCGGCGGTGAGCTCGGCCGTGACCGCCCCGCCCGGGGTCGCGACCGCGAAGGGCGCGATGCGCCCGCGCCCGGCCTCGACGCGGATCGGCGCCCGGATGTCGCGCCACTCGGCCCCGCCGGCGGTCAGGCGCGCGACGGTCAGGCGCAGATCGGCATCGAAGCCCCGCAGCACACCGAGGGGCAGCGGCAGGTCCGGAATGACACGCCCATCGCTCGCGGGCGGTGCCGGGGCGGTGGGCGCGGGGGTGGGCGTGGGCGCGGGGGTGGCCGGCGCGAGCTGGGCCGGGCCGCCCTGCCCCGCGCGCAGCGCATCGAGGTCGAGCCGCGCGACATCCAGCCGCCCCGTCACGCCCGTTCGCTGGCCGGCGGCCAGGGACAGCTCGCCCCGCGCCTCGGCGGCGGAGGAGGTGATCGTCAGTTCGTGCAGATGCGCCCCGCCCCGGAAGCCGGGGCCGCGCTCCGCCAGCCTAGCCCCGGCCGCGATCTCCCGCACCGCCGGCAGCGGCGCCCCGGCGAGGGGCGCGAACGCGGCAAGATCGGGGATGCGGAGAGTGAGCGTGAGGTCCACACCGGCCATGGCGCGGGGATCGGCCAGCTGGCCGCGCGCCGTCGCCTCCGCCCCCGCCGCGGCAAGGCGCAGTTCCACCGGCAGCGGGCCGGGCGCATGGCCGGTGATCTGCGCCAGCGGGCCCGCGCGGCCGGTGGCACTCAGCGTCATGTCGGCGAGGGACGCCTCCGCCGCCAAGGTGACCGGGGCATCGAGCCGGGGCGCGGCGAGGTCCAGCCGCGCCAAGGACAGGCCAGGACGCAGGGCGGAGAGGTCGCTGGCCCCGGCGCGAAGCGACAGCGCCTCCGCCCCCGTCAGCGCGCCCCCTGCCCCAGAGAGACGCCCGGACAGCGCAACATCGCGCAAGGGCACCACGGCGAGGTCCGGCAGCAGCGGCGCCAGCAGCGCCGGGGTGCGGGACTGCGCGTCGAGCGAGAGCGTCCAGGCACCGTCCCGAAGGACACGCCCCTCCGCCGCGATGCGGGTCTGGCCGGGTAGTTGCGCGACGAGCGTGACCGGCCAGGGCTCTGGCCCGCCGAAGGCGGCGACGGGGCCGGTCGTGGCCTCCACCAACGCCTCAGCGCCGCGCAGCCTCAGCGAGCCGCGCGCCCGCGCTGGGGCGGCGAGGGGAGCGGCGGCGTCGAGGGCGAGGATCTCCAGCGTCTCCGCCGTGGCGCCGTCGCGCCAAGTGAGAAGGCCGCGTTCCAGTCGCAACGCATCCAGCGCGATCCTGGGCGGCGCGGCAGGCGCGGCAGGCGCGGTGGGCGGCGCCGTATCGGCCGCCGGTGCGGGGGCGGCTGGGCCGAACTCCCAATTGCCGCGCTCGCCCACCCGCTCCAGCAGCAGGTCGGGCTCCACCAGCAGCACGCGGCCGATCTCGACGCGGCGGGAGAGCAGCGGCAGCAGCGCCACCTGCACCTCCACCCGCCGGGCCGTGAGCATGGCGGGGCGGCTGCCGCCCTCCGCATTGGCCAGGGCGATGTCGGTGAGGGCGACGGTCGGGCGCAGCGACAAAGCGAGGCCGATCTCGCCCGAGGTGAAGCGCCGGCCGGTCGCCTGTTCCACCGCCGCGACCAAACGGGGGCGCAGCGCATCCGGGTTCACCAACGCCCGCAGCGCGACGAAACCGACCAGCGGCACACCCATCGCGACAGCGGCGAGGATCCAGAGCCAGCGGCGGCGCTTCGGGGCGGTCATCGGTTGCTCCTCGGTGATGGATGCAACGCGCGGTGGGCGGGCGGGGATCACCCCGGGCGGGGCCCCGGGGGGGGAAATGGCGCGGTCAGGTCGTGCGGCGGGTCTTGGGCGTGCGGGGGGCCTCGAAGCCGAAGAAGGCGAAACTCTCCTTCATGTGCTTCGGCAGGGGGGCAGCGATCTCCAACGTGCCGCCGGCCGGGTGCGGCAGGCTCAGCGCGCGGGCATGCAGGTGCAGCTGGCCGGGCAGCCCCTCCATATGCGCGGCGGCGCCGCCATACTTGCCATCGCCCAGGATCGGGCAGCCCAGCGCTTCCGCGCAATGGACGCGCAGCTGGTGGGTGCGGCCGGTGATTGGCTTCAGTTCGAGCCAGGCGGCGCGGCGGCGCACGGCATCCAGCGTCTGGAACTCCGTCACCGCGCGCGCCGCGTCCCGGTCACCCGGCTCGGCGGCGGCGGTGCGTTCGCCGCGCGGGCCGCCACGCTTGACCAGCGGCAATTCGATGCGCCCGGCGGGCGGCATGGGCTGGCCGACGGTGATCGCCCAATAGGTCTTCTGCATGTCACGCCCGCGGAAGGCGGCGGCGAGCTTCGCGGCGGCGGCCACGTTGCGCGCCAGCACCAGAACACCCGTGGTGTCCTTGTCGAGGCGATGGACCAGGCGCGGCCGTTCCTCCGCGTCGAAGCGCAGCGCGTCCAGCATCCCGTCCAGGTGCTTCGCGATGCCCGGCCCACCCTGCACCGCCAGGCCATGCGGCTTGTCGAGCACCAGAACATCCTTGTCGCGATGGATCACCATCGCCTCCAGCGCCTTCTGGTCCCGCGCATCGACGGCCTTGGGCGCGGCGCGCATCCACTCCGGCGCCGGGCCATCGGGCAGCGGCGGGATGCGGATCTCCTGGCCCGCGAGAAGGCGCGTATTGGCCTCTGCCCGCTTGCCGTCCACGCGGATCTGGCCGGTGCGAAGCATCTTCTGGAGCGCGCCCTGGGTGAGCGCGGGGAAATAGCGGCGGAACCAGCGGTCGAGGCGCGTATCGCCCTCGTCGGCCGACACCTGGCGGGTCTGAACGGTCATGACGGGGGACGATAGCACGAAAGGGGCGCGCCGCGCCCGTAGGTCAGCCGATCTTTTCCCAATGGAGGTCGAGCAGCACCATCACCCCCCCAAAAAGGCTCGGCGGTGGGGTGAGGACCAGGCGCTCGCCCTCCATCCGCACCTGCCGGATCTGGTCGGTGCCGAGCCGCGCGGGGTCGGAGGTGTCATCCACCCGCGTGACCAGGACCTCGCCATCGAAGGTGTAGGGGCCGGTATAGGCGATCCAGAAGCGGGTGGCGCCGGCGGGCATCTCGGCGCGCCCATCGCCAAGGGCGGCCTGCATCCGGCCAGCGGTGAATTGCAGGATGCCGCGCGGCTCCGGCCCGTAGCGATGATCGGCGACGGGACGCCCATTGGGGTCGTAGCCCCGCACCTCCACCAATCGCCAGCAGCCGATGATCGACACCGTGTTCCCCCGTTCATAACACCCGCATGAAGGTTTCACCTTCATGCTCCTCAATCGCGTCGTGCCGAAGGCACGCCTCCGGCGTGACGCGGGCCGCATCCGCGGCCCTTGGCTTCGTCGTGCCGAAGGCACGCCTCCGGCGTGACGCACGAGCCGCGGCGGCCATTCGGCCGCGCGCCCCTTCGGGGCGCAGGCCGGAACTTTGGACGGCGGGTATCACCCCCGCCGCAGCATCCCATAGCCCAGCGCGAAGCCCGCCAGGCCAAGCGCGACGCTTGCCAGGACATAGACCAGGGCCAGCCACCAGGCACGTTCCCACAGCAGCGCCGCCTCGAGGCTGAAGGCGCTGAAGGTGGTGAAGCCGCCGAGCAGCCCGGTGACCAGCAGCAGCCGCCAGCCGCCCTCCACGCCAAGCCCGGCGAGTGCGCCGATGGCGGTGCTGCCCAGCACATTCACCGCCAGCGTCCCCCAGGGAAAACCGGCGCCTAGCGAAGCGGCCATCAGCACCGACACCGCATAGCGCAGCACGGAACCCAGCGCGCCGCCGGCCGCGACAAGCAGGACCGGCCCAAGGCCCAGCTGGCTCATCGCCCCGCCTTCCGCTGGCGCAGCGCGGCCCAGCGCGCAAGGCGTTCCCCGATCGCGGCTTCGGCGCCCCGATCCGTCGGGCGGTAGAAGACGCGGCGCGGCATCTCGTCCGGGAAGTAGTCCTGGCCCGAGAAACCCTCCGCCGTGTCGTGATCATAGGCGTAGTCCTGGCCGTAGCCGATCTCCCGCATCAGTTGAGTCGGCGCGTTCAGGATGTGCTTGGGTGGCATCAGGCTGCCGGTCTCCTTCGCGGCGCGCATCGCCTCCTTGAACGCCACATAGACGGCGTTCGATTTCGGCGCGGTGGCGAGGTGGACGACAAGCTGCGCGAGGGGCAATTCGCCCTCCGGGCTGCCCAATCGCTCATAGGCCTCCCACGCCGCGATCGCGAGCGGCAGGGCGCGGGGATCGGCCATGCCGACATCCTCGGCGGCGAAGCGCGCAAGGCGGCGGGCGATGTAGCGGGGATCCTCGCCGCCGGTCAGCATGCGCGCATACCAGTACAGCGCCGCATCCGGGTCAGAGCCGCGCATCGATTTATGGAGCGCGGAAATCAGGTTGTAGTGCTCCTCCCGATCCTTGTCGTAGAGGGCGGCGCGTTTCGCCAGCAGCGCGGCCAGTGCCGCGGGGTCGAGGGGGGCGCCGCCGGGCGGGATCGCCAGCAACTGCTCCGCCAGATTCAGCAGGTAGCGCCCATCGCCATCAGCCATGGCGCGCAGGCTGGCGCGTGCCGCATTTGTCAGCGGCAGGGCGCGGTCCTCCGCCGCCTCGGCCCGGCTCAGCAGCGCCTCCTGCGCGGCGTCGTCCAGCCGCTTCAGCACAAGCACCTGGCAGCGCGACAGGAGCGCGCCGTTCAGCGCGAAGGACGGGTTTTCGGTGGTGGCGCCGACCAGCGTGACGGTGCCGTCCTCCACCACCGGCAGGAAGCCGTCCTGTTGAGCGCGGTTGAAGCGGTGGATCTCATCGACGAACAGCAGCGTGCCCTTGCTCGCGCGCCGGCGGCCCCGCGCATCCTCGAAGACCCGCTTGAGGTCGGCGACGCCCGAGAACACGGCCGAGAGCGGCTGGAAGCTGAGCCCCGCGGCTTCGGCCAGCAGCCGCGCGATGGTGGTCTTGCCCACCCCCGGCGGCCCCCAGAGGATCAGCGACGGCAAGCTGCCGCGCGCCAGCATCGCGGTCAGCGTCCCGGCCGGGCCGAGCAATTGCTCCTGCCCGATCACCTCATCCAGCCGGCGCGGCCGCAGCCGGTCGGCCAGCGGGCGCGGGCCGGTGGGGGAAGCGGGCGGGTCGGGCTCGCCGAACAGGTCGGGGGCGTCGTCGCGGCGTGTCGCCATGGGCGCAGTCTGGACCGGGCGGGGGGCGCTTGACCACAGCAGGGCAAGCGGCGATGTGGCGGCGAACCAAAGCCGGGAACGCCCACCATGATGATCACCCGCCGCATGAGCCTTGCCGGCATGGCAGGCCTCGCCCTCTCGCCGCTGGCCGCGCGCGCGCAGGGCGCCTGGCCGCAACGCTCGATCCGCCTCGTGGTGCCCTTCGCGGCCGGCGGGGCCGCGGACAGCGCCGCGCGCGTGCTGACGCCGCGTATGGGCGAACGGCTCGGCCAGGGCTTCGTGGTGGAAAACCGCACCGGCGCCTCGGGCAGCCTTGGCGGGCATGAGGTCGCGCGCGCGACGGATGGCCACAGCTTCCTGTGGGACGCCTCCAGCCACATCGTGAACCCGTCCCTGCTGCGGGGCCTGCCCTTCGACTACGCGACCGCCTTCACGCCGATCTCGCTGGTGGTGACCTTCCCCTCCGCCGTCGCGGTGAAGAACGACTTCCCGGCGCGCACGCTGGCCGAATTCATCGCCGCCGCGAAGGCGCGGCCCGGCACGATCACGGTCGGCACCCAGGGCAATGCGACGGCGGGGCATCTCGGCCTGGCGGCCTTCGCGCGGGCGGCGGGGATCGAGGTGATCCACGTCCCCTATCGCGGCGGCGCGGCAGCGGCGCAGGATCTGGCCTCGGGGGCGATCGATGCGGTCTTCACCACGCTGGTCTCGGCCGGGCCGGTGGTGGATGGCGGCCGCGCGCGGTTCCTGGGCGTGGGCACGCTGGCCCGCGTCGAAAGCCGGCCGGATGTGCCGACCATCGCCGAACAGGGCTTCGCGGGCTTCGAATCGAATGAATGGGCCGGGCTGTTCGGCCCCGCCGGCACGCCGGCGCCGGTGGTGGATGCGATGTACGAGGCTCTGTCGGCCGCGATCGCAGACCCCGCGCTGCGCGCGCGCCTGGTGCAGATCGGCTGCGTGCCGGTGGCCTCCCGCCCCGCCGACTTCGCCCGCTTCGTCACCGAAGGCCGCGCCGCGATGGCCACCCTGGTGCGCGAGGCGAATATCCGCGCCGAGTGAAGCTGCCCCGGCACGGCATGCCCTGTTCCCCACGATAGGGCGCCAGGGCACGAGCTGCGTTCAAGCGAACGCAGCTCGTACTACGCTGCGCCCAGCCGGCGCAGCACCTCCTCGAGCTCGTCCTGCCGGTAGGGCTTGGCCAGCCGCGGTAGCCAGGGCGCGGCATCGGCAGTGGCCTCCGCATAGCCGGTGGCCAGCACCACCGGCAGGCCGGGATGCGCGCGCCGCAGCCACTCCGCGAATTCAAGGCCGGTCATCCCCGGCATGGCATGGTCGGTCACGACGATATCCGGCAGCCCTTCGTGGTCGAACAGGGCCAGCGCCTCCCGCGCCGATGCGGCGGTGGTCACATGGTGGCCCATATCCTCGAGCATCATCGCCGTGCCCGCCGCCACCAGCGGATCGTCATCCACCACCAGCACGCGCCGGGGCGTCATGGTACCGGGGATCGCGCGCGGCGGCGCCGGAGCCTCGGGCACCGCGCCGAGTTCCGCGCAGGGCAGCCAGAGCGCCGCGACGGTGCCTTCGCCGGGGCGGCTTTGCAGGCTCAGCCCGCCGCCCGATTGCTGCGCCAGCCCCTGCACCATCGACAGCCCGAGCCCCGAACCGCGCCCGACGCCCTTGGTGGTGAAGAAGGGCTCCGTCGCGCGGGCCAGCGTCGCCGCATCCATTCCCTGCCCGCTATCCGCGATGGCCAGCCGCAGGTAACGCCCCGGCGCGAGGCCCGGCGGGGCGCCACGCGAAGGCGCCTCCACCAGCCCAGCCGTGATCTCGATCCGCCCGCATTGCGGCATGGCGTCGCGGGCGTTCACCGCAAGGTTCAGCAGGGCCAATTCCAGCTGGTTCGCATCCACCAGCGCCGGCGGCAGGCCTTCGGGAATGCGGGTCGCGACCTGGACGGTCGGGCCGACGGAGCGCTCGATGAGCGGCACGATCCCCTCCACCAGCGCGCCGAGGTCCACCGGGGCGGGGCGCAGTTCTTGCCGCCGCGCGAAGGCCAGCATCCGGCTGGTCAACGCGGCGCCGCGCTCCGCGCCCTGCTGCGCGCCGTCCAGCAGGCGCAGCAGGCGCGGATCGGGCGGCAGGCGCTTTCGCAGCAGGCCGAGATTGCCCAGCACGACCATCAGCAGGTTGTTGAAGTCATGCGCCACCCCGCCGGTCAGCTGGCCCAGCGCCTCGATCTTCTGCGCTTCCCGCAGCTGCGCCTCGGCGGCCTTCAGTTCAGTCAGGTCGTGACCTTCCGCGATCAGCCAGGCCGTGCCGCCTTCCGGCGCGCTGACCGGCCGGAGCGAGGCCTCGACCGGGGCGAGGCGCCCATCGGCCCGGCGCGCGACCATCTGGCCGCGGCAGCGTGTACCGCCGGCGGCCTCGGTCACGGCCCGCGCCAGCGCCTTGCGCGTAGCGGCATCCGGCCAGCAGGGCAGGTCTGCGATCCGCCGCCCGATCGCCTCCGCGCGGGTCAGGCCGAGGAAGGCCTGCGCCGTCTCGTTCATCTCCAGCAGCCGGCCCTCGCGGTCGAGCAGCGCCACCAGCTGGAAGGTGCTGTCGAAGATCACGCGGAAGCGCGTCTCGCTCGCCGTCAGGTCGCGCGTGCGTTCGCCCACGCGGGTCTCCAGCCCGGCCGCCGCATCGCGCAGCGCGCGATTGGCCGTGGCCAGGGCCGACCGCGCCCGCGCCTCCCGCCCCGCCAAGCGGATCGCCAGCGTGGCCAGCAGCATCAGCCCTAGGGCGACGGCGCCGATCACCTCTGCCGACCAGCGCGCCGCGCGGCGCCACGGCGCCAGCACCTCCGCCACCGGCACGCTGGCGGTCACCACGACCGGCCAGCGGTCGAGGCGGTGGAAGGCGACGATCCGGTCCTGCCCGTCGAAGGCGGCTTGAACGCGCAGCACCCCGGCCGCGTCGCCGGCCCGGATCCGCGCCTGTACCGCTTCGGGCAACGAGAAGCCGAGTTGCTCCGGGGAAAGGCCGGTGCGGGCCAGCACGCGCCCCTCCAGGCCGAACAGCCCCATCGCCGTGCCCCGGCCAAATTCCGGCGCGAGGCCGGGCTGCTGAAAGAAGCCGGGCCGCACCGAGACCTGCACGATGCCGTCAAAGCCGCCGGAGGGGCCGCGGAGCGCGCGGCTGTAGGTGAACAGGATGTCGCCCGTGATGCGGCTTCGCAGCGCATCGCCCACATGCGTGTGGCGGCCGTCCACCGCATGGGCGCGGAACCAGCGCCGGTCGGACAGATCGACCTCGGAGGGCGCGGGAAAGCGGTCGGAGAGCGACACCGGCCGCCCCGCCGCATCCACCACCATCAGGTAATCGCCTGCCGAACGCCGGGAGAGATCATAGAGGACGGCGTGCAGGGCGTGGCTGTCGCGGAGCGCCGCCACGCCCCCCCGCGACGCGATCCAGGACGCGACCTCGTTCGCCACCAGATCCGAGGTCTCGAAGACGCGCTCCGTGTATTGCTCGGCGACCAGGGCGAGGGTGCGCATGGACAGCTCCGCCCGCGCGAGCATGCCCGCCCGCTCCTCGTTCAGGGCGACGATACGCAGGCCGATGAGCGTGGCCAGGAAGGTCAGGACCAGCGCGAGGATCGCAACGCTGACGCGATGGGGGGCCAAGGCTGTTCGCCACTCCGCCGGAAGGGGGGCGCCACCCCTACTGCCGCCGCGCGCGGGCCTGAAGGGCCGCCGGCCTTCCTCTCGCCTTCGTGATCCTGGCGCCCCGTCCAGCCCGGCTTCTCAGGCCGCGTCGAGCTTCTCCGACAGGTCGAGCCATTCCTCTTCCAGCGCCGCCACCTCCTTCGCGATGGCGGCTGCGCGGGTGGTGGCCCAGGCGATGTCCTCGGAGGACCGCTTCGCATAGGTGTCGGGATCGGCCAGCCGCTTCTCGATCAGCTTGGCCTCCAGGCCGAGCCGTTCCAGCAGCTTCTCGACCTCCTTCAGCCGCTGGCGGAGCGGCGCGAGCTGGGCGCGGGCCTGCACCCTATCCCGCCGTTCCGCCGCCTTGGCGCCGCCGGCGGGGGCGGCCTCGTCGCGGGATCCGGCGCGGGCGCGTTCGGCCAGCAGCGCGCGATACTCGTCGAGGTCGCCATCGAAGTCGCGCACCGTGCCATCGGCGACCAGCCACAGCCGGTCGGCGACGAGTTCCACCAGATGCGGGTCGTGGGTGATCAGCAGCACCGCGCCTTCATATTCGGCCAGCGCCTTCACCAGCGCTTCCCGCGCATCGATGTCGAGGTGGTTGGTCGGCTCGTCCAGGATCAACAGATGCGGCGCGTCGCGCGTACACAGCGCGAGCAGCAGCCGCGCCTTCTCACCGCCCGAACAGGCACCGATCCGGGT
>JBIIRI010000156.1:0-8032 GCA_044341625.1 Roseomonas sp. | reverse complement strand
CGATCTCCGCCCTGCGGCACCCGGTCGTGCGGCTGCAGATGGCCGTGTTCTTCGTCTACACCGGCCTTGAGGCAGGCGGCGGGCAATGGGCCGCCACCATCCTGGCCGCGCGCGGCGCCACCCCCGCCGAGGCCGCGCTGGCCGCCACGCTGTTCTGGGCCGGGCTGGCGGGCGGGCGGATCGCGCTCGGCTTCGTGGTGGACCGGATCGGCCCCGACCGTTTGCTGCGCCTCGGCATGCCGGTGGCGGTGGTGGCGGCGATGGGCTTCGCGCTCGGCCTGCAGGACGCCGCCTTCCTGATCTTGTTCGCCGTGGCGCTGGCACCGGTCTATCCGACCGTGATGGCGCTGACCCCGGCCCGGCTCGGGCCGCTGGCGGTGCAGGCGATCGGGCTGCAGGTCGCGGCCGCGATGGCGGGCGTGGCGGTGCTGCCGGGGCTGATGGGGTGGGTCGCGGATTGGGTCGGGGCTGACGCGGTGCCATGGATCCTGCTGCTGCTGGCGGGGCTTCTCTGGCTTCTGATCTGGCGCCTGCCGCCTGGGCACCCGGTTCCGCAGCGAACCTGACCGCGTCCCGGCCGTTCAGACCGCGCAACCGGATCGACGGAGGACGCGGATGGCTGAGGGGATGCAGGCGGGCCTGGGCCGCATCGCGCGCGAGTTGCGCGACATGACGGCCTGGCACGGGCGCGGCAGCGGCACCGCGGAGGCCCGCGCGGAGCTGGCCCGGCTCTGGTCGCGGATCGAGGACATTGTCGAGCACCGGCTCGATTCCGCGACGCGGGAGGTGTCGCGGGACGCGCGCGCGGCGCTGCGGGGCACGCGGGCGCAGATCGAGCATGGCCGTGACGCCGCGCTGGATGCCGCGGGGCAGCTGCGCGACGCCACGCGCGCCCATCCGCTGGTGGCGCTCGGCATTGCCGCGGCGGCGGTCTGGGCGGTGGCGAGCCTGATCCGGGCGCGGCGGTAGCGGATCGGGGCGAAGGCCCAGGCCGCAACGGCACCGCGCCGTCAACGCGACAGCGGTTTGCGTTCAGCGATGATCGCAAACCGCTGTAGTGTGGCGGCATGACCGCCCCGAGCCTTGTCATCCTCACCGGTGCCGGGATCAGTCGCGAAAGCGGGCTGGCCACCTTCCGTGACGCCGATGGTATCTGGGCCAAGATCCGCATCGAGGATGTCGCGACGCCGGAGGCCTTCGCGCGCGATCCCCGGCGCGTCCAGGCCTTCTACAATGCCCGCCGCGCGCAGCTGCGCGATCCGGCCATCGTCCCGAACGCCGCGCATCTGGCGCTCGCGGCGCTGGATGCGCGCTGGCCGGGCCCCTTGCTGCTGGTCACGCAGAATGTGGACGATCTGCATGACCGCGCGGGTGCGATGGCGGGTGTCGCCCGCAGCCGGCTGCTGCATATGCATGGCGAATTGAACAAGGCGCGCTGCCTGCTGTGCGACGCCGTCCAGCCCTGGGACCAGGATCTCTCGACCGCCACCGCCTGCCCAGCCTGCGGCAAGCCCGGCGGGATGCGGCCGCATGTCGTCTGGTTCGGCGAGATGCCGTTGCATATGCAGGCCATCGATGCGGCGCTGCAAGGCTGCGACATCTTCGTCGCCATCGGCACCAGCGGTCAGGTGTATCCGGCCGCCGGCTTTGTGGCCGAGGTCGCGCATCGCGCCCGTACGGTGGAGCTGAACCTGGAACCGAGCGCCGGCACGCGGCTGTTCGACGAGGCACGGCACGGCCCCGCGACCGAGATCGTGCCGGAATTCGTGCAGAGCCTGCTGGGCGGCTTGTGATCCGCGTCCTCCTGGCGCTGCTGCTGGCACCCGCCCTGGCCTTTGCCCAGCCAGCGCCGCGCGCCGGTCTGGGGGTGGCCGAGGCGCGCGAAGCGGTCGATGCGGCCTTGCCGCCCTGGTCGTCCCTGGTGCGCGTGCAATCCGAGGCGGGCGGCACCTGCACCGGCGTGCTGGTCGCGCCTGATCGCGTGCTGACCGCGGCGCATTGCCTGGTGGCGACGCGCACCCGCGCCTGGCTGCGGCCGGAGCGGGTGAACCTGCTGGCGGGCTATGACCGCGGCGCGTTCCGCGGCCATGCCGTGGCCTTGAGCTACGTCACGGGCGCCTATGATCCCGCGACGGGCGGGCCGCGCGGTGGGGATTGGGCGGTGCTCCGGCTCGCCACGCCACTGCCCGCACCGGTGCTGCCGGTGGTCGCGGCGGCGCCGGGGATGGCGGCGATGCTCGGCGGCTGGCAGCGGGACCGCGCGCATGCGCTGCTGGCTGACACGGCCTGCGGCATCGAGGCGAGGGGTCAGGATGCGGCGGGGCCGCTGCTGGTCCATGGCTGCGCGGCGACGCGCGGCAGTTCCGGTGGGCCGCTGCTGGTGCGGGCCGGAGAGGGCTGGGCGGTGGCCGGCGTGCAGGTGGCCGCGCGCGGCGAAGCGCGTGGCGGCGTCGCGCTGCCGGCCGACCTTATCCCGCTGGATTAATCCAGCCCCTCCAGACGCTCGATGTCGTCGTCCGAGAAGCCGAAATGATGCGCGATCTCATGGATCAGCACGTTGCGGACCAGGCGGAACAGATCTTCCCCGGTCTCCACCCATTCCAGCAGGATCGGCTCCCGGTAGAGCGTGATCGTGTCGGGCTCCAGCGGCGTGTCGAGGATGGATTTCTGCGTCATCGGCGTGCCGCGATAGAGGCCCGTGAGAGCCCAGGGGCTCTCGAGCCCGACCTCGGCGGCGGTGTCCTCATCCGCCACATCCTCCACCACGATGGCGGCGCCGCGGACGAGGTCTCGCAACTCCTTCGGGATGGCGGCGAAGGCCTGCTCGGCCATCTCCACGATGTCGTCGAGTGTCGGGGGGTGGTGGAAGCGGGACATGGCGCATCCACATCCCGAAGGCCCCTTCCGTCAAGCCGGAGAACACGCCCGATGGTCGCCCCCCTCGATGCCGCCGCCCGCGCGGCGCTGCCCGCCACCCTGCCGGGCTGGAGCCTGTTGGAAGGCCGCGACGCGATCCGGCGCGGCTTCCGGTTCAAGGATTTCTCGGAAGCCTGGGGCTTCATGGCGCGCGTCGCCTTGCTGGCGGACGCGCAGGACCACCACCCCGAATGGTCGAATGTGTGGAACCGGGTGGAGATCGTGCTGACCACGCATGACGCGGGCGGCCTTTCGGCGCGGGATGTCAGGCTGGCGCAGGCGATCGACGCGCTGCTGCCCGCTTGAGAAACGCGTGGCCCGACCGGCGTGGTCGGAGCCGAGTTGCCGCTCTGCTGCCACGATGCTTCCCTGACAGCGGATGGGGGGTGTGTCCGTGACGGCGATCCGCAACGTGCTGTTCATCATGTGCGACCAGCTGCGCTGGGATCACATGGGCTGCTCAGGCCACCCGTTCCTCCGCACGCCCAACCTCGATGCGTTGGCGGCGCGCGGCGTGCGCTTCGCGCAGGCCTATGTGCAGTCCGGCATCTGCGGGCCGTCGCGGATGAGCTACTATACGGGGCGCTACGTTTCCTCGCATGGCGCGACGCATAACCGCGTGCCGCTTTCGGTGGGGGAGGTCACGCTCGGCTGGCACCTGCGGGAGGCGGGGCGCGCGCTGGCGCTGGCGGGCAAGACGCATGTGCTGCCCGATGCGCGTGGCATGAAGCGGCTGCAGCTGGACGGCCAGCACGATCTGAAGGCGCTGCTGGAGGAGGGCTGGTTCAAGCTGGTGGACCGGCACGACGGCCACCATGCCGAGCCCGACAGCGCTTACGCGCAGTGGCTGCGCGCGCAGGGCTATGCGAGCCCCGATCCCTGGACCGACTACGTCATCGCCGTTGAGGACGCCGAAGGCCGCGTGCTGAACGGCTGGAAGATGCGCAACGCCCGCCTGCCCGCGCGCGTGAAGGAACAGCATAGCGAAACCGCCTACACCACCGATGTCGCGCTGGATTTCATGCGCCGGCAGGGCGACGACCCTTGGGTGCTGCACCTGTCCTATGTGAAGCCGCACTGGCCCTACATCGCGCCCGCGCCCTGGCACGCGATGTATTCCGAGAATGAATGCCTGCCCGTCTCACGCCATCCGGCCGAACGCGGCGAGGCCGCGCATCCCGTGATGCGCGCCTTCCAGGACGAGGAAGTGGCGCAAAGCTTCCAGGACGATGCCTGCATCCGCACCGTCCGCCCGGCCTATCAGGGGCTGGTCTCGCAACTCGATCACCATCTTGGCCGCCTCTGGGCGGAGATGGAGCGGCTCGGGCGATGGAAGGACACGCTGGTCGTCTTCTGCTCCGACCATGGCGATTATCTCGGCGATCATTGGCTGGGCGAGAAGGAGCTGTTCCACGACTGCATCCAGCGCGTGCCCTTCATCCTCTACGACCCCTCGCCCGAGGCCGATGCGACGCGCGGCGGCGTGGAGGAGCGGTTCGTCGAGGCGATCGACGTCGTGCCAACGATCCTCGACGGGCTCGGGCTCGATGCGGCGGAACACGTGGTGGAAGGGCGCTCCCTGCTCGGCCTCACGCGCGGAACGGCGGCATCCTGGCGGGATGCGGTGTTCTCCGAACTCGACTGGACCTTCCGCGGCGCCAGGCGGCGGCTCGGCCATCCCACCGGCCAGCATCATGCCTGGATGGTGCGCGAGGCGCGGTGGAAATACGTCCATTGGAGCAGCGGTCATCGCCCGCAGCTGTTCGACCTCGAATCCGATCCGCAGGAATTCCACGACCTCGGCGCCGATCCGGCGCTGGAGGAGGTGCGAGAGGCGATGCGCGACAAGCTGCTCGCCTGGTTCTGCGGGCTGAAGCGCCGCACGACGCTCACCTGGGCGGAGGCCGAGTTCCGCACAGACCGCCACAAGGCGGCCGGCGTGTTCTACGGGGAGTGGTGAGGGGCGGTTCCGACATCAGCATGGTCGGTCGCGCCGCCTCCCGCCCTCGCTGCGCTCGGGCACCCTGCCCCGCTTACGCAGGCTTGCTGGGGAGGGGGCGCGACTGACCGTGCGGAATCGCGGCCCGACGCCTCGCTATGCAACGCCTCGCTATGCAACGCCTCGCTACGCCGCGTGACCCACCGGGTGGTAATCGCGCGCATACCAGATCAGCCCAGCCCCCGGCGCACCCTGGCGGATCGCCTGGATTTCGGCGAACAGCACGGAATGGGTGCCCTTCTCCACGACTTCCGCAATGCGGCAGTCGAAGCCGACGATGGCGGCGTCCTCGAGCACAGGGGCGCCGGTGGCCAGGGTGCTCCAGCGGGCCAGGGCGAAGCGCGCCGCGGTATCCAGCCCGCCCTTGCCCGCGAAGGCGTCCGACAATTCGTGCTGCCCCGCCGCCAGCGTGTTCACGCAGAGCACGCCATTCGCCTTCAGCGCCGCGCTGCCGCGGCTCGATCGGTTGAGGCAGACCAGCAGCGTCGGCGGGTCGTCGGTGACGGAGCAGACCGCGCTCGCGGTGAAGCCGGCACGGCCGGCGGTACCGTCCGTCGTCACGATATTCACCGCGGCGCCGAGGCGCGCCATCGCGTCGCGGAACTGCTCGCGTGAGATGGTCATTCCTGCTGCGCCCCTGAGATCGACCGGAAGATGGGGCGCCGAGGCGGCCTTGGGAAGCGGCAGCGCGACAAGGGCTGCCCGGATCAGCGGCAGGGGACGAGGCGGATATTCTCGACCTGCGCGTCCACGCGGGCCTTGGTGTCCTCGACATCGACCGAGATCACCAGCTCGGTGATGGGTGGGACGTCCGTGCCCCCGAAGGCGGCGCGCCAGTCGGCGCCGAGGTCCACGCGTTCTTCCACCCACTGGCCGCGCGGCGCTTCCGCCTGGCGCAGGACGCGCAACTGGGTGATGCCGGGCGCCCAGGGGCTCTGGAAGAAGCCATGCGGTTGGCCCGCCCCTTCCTGGCCCGTGCCGCCCCAGACATAGGACAGCGCGCTGCGCGGTAGCGCCCGCTCTCCGGCCGAAACCTGGGCCATCGCATGCTGGGTGCGGAGCACGAAGCCCGCGGACGGCGAGAAGCCCGCGAAGCCCACCGAAATCGAGATCGCGCGGTCGTCGCCGCCCCGCCGGCTCAGATCTGTCGCCGGCGGCCCGGCATCCACGCGCCAGCGCCAGGCGAGGCAACCGGCCGGGCCGGAGAGAGACCGGGCGATGAAGCTCCCCTGTCCTTCGGCACGGATGCGTATGCCGCGCGAAGCGGTGCGGGAGAATTCGGCCGGGTGGATGCCGGTCCAGGCGGCCTTGCGCCAGCCTTCCGCCTCGAGATCCGCAGGCGTCACGCTGGGCGAGGCCGCGCCGCCGAGCAGCGGCGCCAGGACCAGGACTGCGAAGGTTCCGCCACGGCGTCGCATGGCAGCCTTTTTGGTCAATCCTGCCCCGCCTTGCAAGCAGCTAGCCGGATTGGAAACGGGAATGGGAAGGCCCATGCCGAACCGCTCGCCCGGGGCGCGATGTGCGGCCGCGCGGCTCAGCCCAGCCGGTCCGCGATCCACTCCGCCCGCGTGATCTCATACAGCAGGTGCGGCCGCAGACTGTGCCCTGCGGGCAGGCGCGGATGGTCGAAGGTTTTCACTCGCCGCATGCCGAGTTTTTCCATCAGCCGCCAGGACGGCTCATTGGCCGGCGGTGTCCAGGCGACGATGCGATCGAGGCCGGCCGGGCCGAAGCCGTGCGCGAGCGAAAGCCGCGCCGCTTCCTCCGCGATGCCCCGGCGCTGGAAGCGCGTTGCGATGCGCCAGCCGATCTCGATGGCGGGGGTGAAATCCGCCTCGAAGGGCGAGCCCTTGATGCCGGTCACGCCGACCATGCCTTCGCCGCGCAACTCCACCACCCAGAAGCCATGGCCATTGGCGGCGCAATCGGCGGCGATCCGCCGGCCCCAATCGTCGCTCTCGGCACGGTCATGCACGTTCGGGAAATGGCGCATCGCCGCCGGGTCGCCGTTGATGGCGAAGAGCGGGTCCAAATCCTCCGGCAGCCGCCAGGGGCGGAGCGTGACGCGGGGACCGTGCAGGATGACCGGCCCCAAGGCTATTGAGGATGAGGCCATTGAGGATCTGGTGATCGGATCGGGCATACTGCTGCCATAGCACGCCTTGGCCCGGACGGCCCGGAGGACTAGTTTCCGCCAGCGTGAGGACCCCCCCATGACCCCGATCCCGCTGGAGGCGATGGCCGCATCCGTGCCCGATGGCGCGCTGCTGGCCCTGCCGCCCGACAATTCCCTGCCTTCTGTCGCGCTGGCGCGCGCGCTGGTGCGGCGCGGGGCGAAGGGGCTGCGCCTGCTCGGCGTTCCCGTCTCGGGCTTCGCGACCGACCTGCTGATCGGCGCGGGCTGCGTGGCGGAGGTGGAGACCAGCGCCGTCTCCCTCGGTGAGGCCGGCTTCGCGCCACAATTCTCGGCGGCGCTGAAGGAAGGCCGGATCGTGGTGCGGGACGCGACCTGCCCGGCCATCCACACCATGCTGCAGGCGGCGGAGAAGGGCGTGCCCTTCATGCCGCTGCGCGGGCTGATCGGCAGCGACATCCTGGCGAACCGGCCGGATTGGCGCTTGTTGGACAACCCCTTCGCCGATGGCGGCGATCCTATCGTGCTGCTGCCCGCGAAATCGCCCGATGTCGCGGCCATCCATGGCGTGATGGCGGATGCCGAGGGCAATGTCTGGGTCGGCCGCCGGCGCGAACTGGCCACGCTGGCCCATGCCTCGAAGCGCGTGCTGGCCACGGTGGAACGCCTCGTCCCGGGCAACATGCTGGAGGATGAGCGCCTGGCCCCCGGCTGCATCAACGCGACCTATATCGACAGCATCGCCCTTGCGCGCCGCGGCACCTGGCCGGTGGCGCTGCTCGACGAATACGGCTTCGACGCGGCGCATGTCGCGGAATACGCGCGGCTGGCGAAGACCGCCGAGGGCTTCGCCGAATATCTCGCGCGCCATGTCCTCGGCCAGCCCGCGCAGGCCGCCGAATGAGCATCAAGCCCGAGGAACGGATCGCCGCGACCCTGGCGCGGCTGATCCTGGATCCGTCCGCACCGCCGGCGCGCCACAT
>JBIIRI010000155.1:0-8080 GCA_044341625.1 Roseomonas sp. | reverse complement strand
CGTTGGCGCCGGGGAACGGGTGGCGCTGGTCGGGCGCAACGGCTCGGGCAAGTCCACGCTGCTGAAGGTCGCCGCCGGCATGATCGAGGCCGATGGTGGCACCCGCTTCCTCCAGCCCGGTGCCACGCTGCGCTACCTGCCGCAGGAACCCGATCTCGGCGGCTTCGCGACCACCGGCGCCTTCGTCGAGGCCGGGCTCGCCCCCGGCGACGACCCGCACCGCGCCCGCCTGCTGCTGGAAGGCCTCGGCCTGACCGGAGAGGAGGAGCCGTCCCGGCTTTCGGGCGGGGAAACCCGCCGCGCCGCGCTGGCTCGCGTGCTGGCCCCCCGCCCCGACATCCTGTTGCTGGATGAGCCGACCAACCACCTCGACCTGCCGGCGATCGAGTGGCTGGAGGAGGAGTTGATGCGGACCCGCGGCGCGCTGGTGCTGATCAGCCACGACCGCCGGTTCCTCGAACGCCTCTCCCGCGCCATGGTCTGGCTCGACCGCGGCACCACGCGCCGCCTGGAGGAAGGCTTCGCCGGCTTCGAGGCCTGGCGCGACCGCGTGCTGGAGGAGGAGGAGACGGAAGCCCACAAGCTCGCCCGCAAGATCGTGCGGGAGGAGCATTGGCTGCGCTACGGCGTCTCCGCGCGGCGCAAGCGCAATGTGAAGCGGCTGGCGGACCTCCACACGCTCCGCAAGCGCCGGAAGGAACGCGTGACCACGCCGGGCACGGTGCGGATGGTGGCGGCGGAAGGCGATGGGTCCGGGACGCTGGTGGTCTCGGCCGACCGGATCGGGAAGGCCTTCGGGGACCAGCCGCCGGTGGTGCGGGATTTCTCGGCGCGGATCATGCGCGGCGACCGGGTCGGCATCGTCGGCCCGAACGGCGCGGGCAAGACGACGCTGCTGAAGATGCTGACCGGCACCCTGCCCCCGGATGAGGGCGAGGTTCGGCTCGGCACCAACCTGCAGATGGTCACGCTGGACCAGATGCGCGCCGGGCTCGACCCCGCGACCACGCTGGCCGATGCGCTGACCGGCGGCCGGGGCGACCAGGTGCGCGTCGGGGATGAGGTGAAGCACGTCATCGGCTACATGAAGGACTTCCTGTTCGTGGCCGAACAGGCGCGCACGCCGGTGGGCATGCTGTCGGGCGGTGAGCGGGGGCGGCTGATGCTGGCCCGCGCGCTGGCCCAACCCTCGAACCTGCTGGTGCTGGACGAGCCGACCAACGACCTCGACCTCGAGACGCTGGACCTGCTGCAGGAGCTGGTCGGCGACTATGCAGGCACGGTGATCGTCGTCAGCCACGACCGCGACTTCCTCGACCGCGTCGCGACCAATGTGATCGTCTCGGAAGGCGATGGCCGCTGGCAGGATTACGCGGGCGGCTATTCCGACATGGTCGCGCAGCGCGGCCATGGCGTGCAGGCGAAGGCGGCGCCGGCCGCGGGACAGCCGGTGGACGCCCCTGCCCCCGATCTCCCGGCGGGCCCACGCGCCGCGCCGAAGGCGCGGATGTCCTTCAAGGACAAGCACGCGCTGGAGACGCTCCCCGCCCGCATCGCCCAGCTGGAACGGGAGATCGCGGCGCTGCAGGCGCAGATCGCCGATCCCGCGCTCTACACCCGCGATCCCGCCGGCTTCGCCGCCCGCACCAGCCTGCTCGGCAAGAAGCAGGCGGACCGCGACGCGGCGGAGGAGGAATGGCTGCGCCTGGAATTGCTGCGGGAGGAATTGGAGGGCTGACCCCGGCTTGCCGCGCCCCCGATCCGGCGCGATGCTGCGCCCACCCACATGACAAACACTGGCCCGCGCGAGCCGCGCATCCTCCTCGGCATCGGCTTCATGATGCTGGCGGCGAGCTTCTTCCCGGTGATGAACGGCCTGGTGCAGTGGCTGTCGCCCCGCTACCCGTCGGAGCAGATCATCTGGGCCCGCATCACCGGCCAGTTCGTGATGATGCTGGCACTGATGCTGCCGGGCGCGGGGCTGATGGTCTTCGCCACGCGCCGGCCCCTGCTGCAGATCGGCCGGTCCTTCTGCCAGCTTTGCTCGACCAGCCTCTACTTCGTCGCGATCGCCACCGTGCCGCTGGCCAAGGCCGCGGCGATCGGCTTCCTCGCGCCCTTCCTCGTCGCGTTGCTGGCCTGGCCGCTGCTGGGCGAGAAGCCGCAGCTGCGGCGGATGCTGGCCGTCGGCTCGGCCTTCGCGGGGGTGCTGCTGGTGATCCGCCCGGGCGGCGACGGCTTCCAGGCCGCATCCTTGCTGATCCTGCTGAGTTGCAGCTTCTACGCGCTGTACCAGGTGCTGACGCGCAAGGTCGCGCCCTATGACAGCGCGCAGACCTCGACGCTCTGGAGCTCGGTTGTCGGCTGCGTCGTGCTGACGATCCTGGTGCCCTTCGTCTGGATCACGCCCGCGACCATCGCCGACACGCTGGCCTTCCTCGCACTCGGCGCGCTGGCGACGGCGGGGCATTACTGCGTGGCGCGGGCGATGTCCTATGGGCAGGCGGCGGTGATCTCGCCCTTCCAGTACTGGCAGATCGTGGGCTCCGTGCTGATGGGCGTCGCGGTCACAGGGCTCTGGCCGGATTGGGGCACCTGGGCGGGGGCGGCGGTCATCATCGCGGCGGGCGTCTTCATGGCGGTGACCGAAGGTCGCCGGCGACAGGGATAGGGAGAGGACCACAGATGACGGTCGGCGTCGGCGGGTCGGATTTCGCGACCGAGCTTGCCTCCATCCGCAACCGGCGTGACGCGGTGCCGCCCATCGGCGCCGCCGAACACGCCGCGCGGGTGGACCGCGCCCAGGCCCGCATGCGGGATCTCGGCATCGCGGCGCTGTGGCTGGATGGCACCACCAACCTCGCCTGGCTGACCGGCCTGAAGCATGGCCAGTCGGAACGCCCGGTGGGCGCCGTGCTGCCGGCGCGCGGGCCCCTCACCTACCTCTCGCCCGAATTCGAGGTGGAGCGCATCCGCACCATGCTCGCCATCCCCGGCACCGTCCGCGGGTGGGAGGAGGATGAGGACCCCTACGCGCTCTTCGCCGACATCCTCCGAGAGGCGGATGTGGCCGGCGGCACGGTCGCGCTGGACGACATGGCGCGGGTCTTCGTGGCGGAGGGGATGCGCACGGCGCTGCCGAACCACCGCTTTGTCGCCTCCGGCCCAGTCACCAGCCATCTGCGCGAACGCAAGACGGAACATGAGGTCGCGATCCTGCGCCAGGCGATGGGCATGACGCTCGACATCCAGGCCGCGGCCGCGCGGGCGCTGCAGCCGGGCGTCACCACCACCGACGTGATGGACTTCCTGACCGCCGCGCATCGCAAGGCCGGCTTCGATGGGGGCCCAAGCTTCGGCATCGTGCTGTTCGGGGAACCGACGGCCTATCCGCATGGCGTGCCCTATCCGCAGACGCTGGCGCAGGGGGATGTGGTGCTGGTCGATGTCGGCGCGCCGCTGCATGGCTATGTCTCCGACATCACGCGCAGCTATGTCTTCGGCACGCCGAATGCCCGGCAGCGGGAGATCTGGAACCTGTCCAAGGCCGCCCAGGCCGCCGGCTTCGCGGCCGCCCGGCCCGGCGCGCCCTGTGGCGGCATCGACGATGCCTGCCGGGGCGTGGTGGTCGAGGCCGGATTCGGCCCCGGCTACAAGGTGCCCGGCCTGCCGCACCGTACCGGCCACGGGATCGGCATGGACGTGCATGAGGCGCCGTACTTCGTGGGCTCCAACCGCGCGCCGCTCGCGGTCGGCAACACCGGCAGCATCGAGCCGACCATCGCGATCTATGGCGAATTCGGCATCCGGCTGGAGGACCACATCGTCGTGACGCAACAGGGCGCGGATTGGCTCACGCCGCCCGCCAAGTCGGTGGACGATCCCTTCGGGCGTGATTGAGGACAGCCCGAACGGTCAGGCCGGCCGCCGTCAGAACAGGCGGCGTTCCGGACCGTAGGGCACGACGACCTCGTCGCGGCCGACCATGTTCAGCAATTGCCGCGCGCGTTCCTCGAGCTGGTCGGGATCGAGCCTTTCGCCGCGCAGGCCCTGCACGCGCCGCTCCATCGCGACCAGCTCGGCCTGCACCCGGTCGCGTTCGGCGACGGCGGCCGCGACCCGCTCCTGGCGTTCCGCCTTGGCCCAGAGGCCGCGTTCGCCATTCAGCGCGTGCCACACGAAATAGCCGCAGCAGGCCAGGAAGGCGGCGGGCAGAATGGCCGCGCGCAGCAGCTTCCCGATCCCTGCGAGGATGCCGGCACGCTCCTCAGCCACGACATCATCCCCCAATGGCAGAACCCCTGGCCCGTGGCGCGGGCCCCCTCGCCCGCGTCGCGCATGCCACAAGGAATCAGTCCGCGCGCGCGCTGTCCAGCCCGAAAGCGCGCAGCATGCGCGCGATCCTGTCTTTGTTCAGCGCCGCACCGCGGCACGCCCGCCATAGCGCGCCGCCTGGCCCAGCTCCTGCTCGATTCGGATGAGCTGGTTGTACTTCGCGGTGCGGTCCGAACGACTCAGCGAGCCGGTCTTGATCTGCCCGCAATTCGTCGCGACGGCGAGGTCGGCAATGGTCGAATCCTCGGTCTCGCCGGACCGATGGCTCATCACGGCGCGATAGCCGGCGCGGTGCGCGGTCTCCACCGCCTCCAGCGTCTCGGTCAGCGTGCCGATCTGGTTGACCTTCACCAGGATGGCGTTGCCGGTGCCGGTTTCGATGCCGCGCCGCAGGCGCTCGGTGTTCGTCACGAACAGGTCGTCGCCCACCAGGTTCACCGAGCGGCCGAGTCGGTCCGTCAGCAGCTTCCAGCCGGCCCAGTCATCCTCCGACATCCCGTCCTCGATCGAGACGATCGGGAATTTGGCGCAGAGGCCCGCCAGGTAATCCACCATGCCCCCGGCATCGAACGCCTTGCCTTCGCCGTCCATGCGGTAGAGCCCGTCATGGAAGAACTCGGTCGCGGCGCAATCCAGCGCGAAGACGATATCCTCCCCCACCCGGTGGCCGGCCGCCTCGCAGGCCTTGGCGATGAAGGAGAGCGCTTCGTCGGCGCTGCCGATGTTCGGCGCGAACCCGCCCTCGTCGCCCACATTGGTGTTGTGGCCCGCGTCGTGCAGGGCCTTCTTCAGCTGCGCGAAGACCTCGGAGCCGATCCGCACCGCATCGGCCATGGTGCCGGCCGCGACCGGCATGATCATGAATTCCTGGATGTCGATCGGGTTGTCCGCGTGCTTGCCGCCATTGATGATGTTCATCATCGGCACCGGCAGCGTGCGGGCGAAGACGCCACCCACATAGCGGTACAGCGGCTGGCCGAGATCGGCCGCCGCCGCGCGCGCGGTCGCCAAGCTCACCGCCAGGATCGCGTTCGCGCCGAGCCGAGCCTTGTTCGGCGTGCCGTCCAGCTCCAGCATAGTCTCATCGATCTTGACCTGCTCGGTCGGGTCCATGCCGCCGATGGCGTCGAAGATCTCGCCTTCCACATTGGCGCAGGCCTTCAGCACGCCCTTGCCGCCGTAGCGCGCCTTGTCCCCGTCGCGGAGTTCCACCGCCTCATGCGCGCCGGTCGAGGCGCCGGAGGGGACGATGGCGCGGCCGCGCGCGCCGGTGTCGAGCACGACCTCCGCCTCGACGGTCGGGTTGCCGCGCGAATCGAGAACCTCGCGGGCGATGATGTCGGCGATGGCGGCCATGGGAAGCTCCGGCGCGGGGGTTTCGGGGCGCTTAACCCTGCCGGCACGCCCGGGCAAGAGCGCCGCCGGTCAATCCCGCATCGACCTGGCCGCGCCCGCCTGCTCAAGCCACCTGGCCGGCCGGGCTTTCAGCCCTTCTTGCCGAGCCCGCCGCCCGCCAGCAGCGTCACGCCGAGCCCGATCATCAAGGCCAGGGTGACGCCGAGCGTGCCGAACAGCGCGCCGGCGATCACGGTCAGCACGATGGTGGCGACCATCCCGTAGGAGAAGCGCTTCAGCCTTGCCTTCTCATCCATGGGCTTTCCCTCAGACCAGGCGCGCCTGGCGGACAGCGGCGCCGATGAAGCCCTTGAACAGCGGATGCGGCTCGAAGGGCTTGGACTTCAATTCCGGGTGGAACTGCACGCCGATGAACCAGGGATGCTCGGGCCGCTCCACGATCTCAGGCAGCGTGCCATCGGGCGACATGCCGGAGAAGCGGAGTCCCACCTCCTCCAGCCGGTCCTTGAAGTTGACGTTGACCTCGTAGCGGTGGCGGTGGCGTTCCTGGATCTCCGCCTGGTTCCCGTAGACGGACCGCACGAGCGAGCCTTCCGCCAGCGCCGCCGCATAGGAACCGAGCCGCATCGTGCCGCCAAGGTCGCCGCCGGCGCTGCGCCGCTCTACCTCATTGCCCCGAGACCATTCGGTCAGCAGCCCCACCACCGGCTCGGCGCAAGGGCCGAATTCGGTGGAGGACGCGCCCTTCAGCCCGGCCTCGTTCCGTGCCGCCTCGATCACCGCCATCTGCATGCCGAAGCAGATGCCGAAGAAGGGGATCTTGCGTTCGCGGGCGAAGCGCACCGCTTCGATCTTGCCTTCCGTGCCGCGCTCTCCGAACCCGCCGGGGACGAGGATGCCGTGCACGCCTTCCAGGCGTTTCACAGCTTCCGCGTCGCCGCCTTCGAAGATCTGGCTGTCCACCCAGTCCAGGCGGACCTTCACATTGTTCGCGATGCCGCCATGGGCCAGCGCCTCGGCCAGCGACTTATAGCTGTCCAGCAGGTTGGTGTACTTGCCGACCACCGCGATGGTGACGGTGCCTTCCGGAGCGCGGATCGCCTGCACGATCCGCTGCCAGCGGCGCATGTCGGGCTCGCCGTAGAAGGACAGGTTGAAGTGCCGCAGCACTTCGCGGTCCAGGCCTTCCTCATGGTAGCTGAGCGGCACGGCGTAGATGCTGTCGGCGTCATAGGCCGGGATCACGCTTTCGGGGCGCACATTGCAGAACAGCGCGATCTTGCGGCGCTCATTCTCCGGGATCTGGCGATCGCAGCGGCAGAGCAGGATCTGCGGCTGGATGCCGAGGCCGAGCAGCTCCTTCACCGAATGCTGCGTCGGCTTCGTCTTCAGCTCCCCGGCCGAAGGGATGTAGGGCACGAGGGTGAGGTGGATGAACAGGCTGCGCGTCGGGCCGAGTTCATTGGCCAGCTGACGGATGGCTTCCAGGAAGGGCAGCGATTCGATGTCGCCCACGGTGCCGCCGACCTCCACCAGGACGAAGTCGTAGCCCTCCGTCTCCGCCTGGATGGATTCCTTGATCTTGTCGGTGATGTGCGGAATGACCTGCACGGTCCCGCCGAGATAGTCGCCGCGGCGCTCGGCCGCGATCACCTCGGAATAGATGCGCCCGGTGGTCCAGTTATCCGCCTTGGCGGCATGGACGCCCGTGAAGCGCTCGTAATGGCCCAGGTCCAGGTCGGTTTCCGCGCCGTCATCGGTCACGAAGACCTCGCCGTGCTGATACGGGGACATCGTGCCCGGATCGACGTTGAGATAGGGGTCGAGCTTGCGAAGGCGGACCTTGTAGCCGCGCGACTGCAGCAGCGCCCCGAGGGAGGCGGCGGCGATGCCCTTGCCAAGCGAGGAGACCACGCCGCCGGTGATGAATACGAACCGCGTCATGGGCGTCCCTCTTAGCGTGGCCCGGGACGTCCGGATACCCGTCAGTTGCAGATTGGCGCCAGGGTCCGCCATGCGGCCGGCGCGGGCCATCCGGGGCCAAGGCCCCGGTGGCTGGCAGGTTCAGTTCGTGGGCACGCTCGGCAGGCCCGGGATGGCGGGGGCCGGCGCGGTCGCGGCGCCGCCGGGCACGCCGCCCGGCGCGTCCAGGATCGACCCGCGCGGCTGCTGCCCCTTGCCCAGCATCGCCAGCGCCAGCGCCAGCACCATGAAGGCGGTGCCGAGGATGGCGGTGGTGCGCGTCAGCAGGTTGGCCGTGCCCCGGCCCGACATGAAGGATCCCATCCCCTGGGACGTGCCGACGCCAAGCCCCCCGCCCTCGCTGCGCTGGACCAGGATGACCCCGATCAGGGCGAGGGTGACGAGCAGGAAGATGACAAGAAGGACG
>JBIIRI010000040.1:0-23601 GCA_044341625.1 Roseomonas sp. | reverse complement strand
GAAGGCTGCGGCGACGAAGGCTTCCGCGAAGGCGGCCCCGAAGGCTGCGGCGACGAAGGCCACGGCGAAGGCGGCCCCGAAGGCTGCGGCGACGAAGGCTCCGGCCAAGGCGGCGCCGAAGGCTGCGGCGGCGAAGGCTCCGGCCAAGGCGGCGCCGAAGGCTGCGGCGGCGAAGGCTCCGGCCAAGGCGGCGCCGAAGGCTGCGGCGGCGAAGGTCCCGGCGAAGGCGGCCCCGAAGGCTGCGGCGACGAAGGCCCCGGCCAAGGCGGCCCCGAAGGCTGCGGCGGCGAAGGCCCCGGCGAAGGCGGCTCCGAAGGCGGCGGCGGCGAAGGCCCCGGCAAAGGCGGCGCCGAAGGCTGCGGCGACGAAGGCTCCGGCAAAGGCGGCGACGAAGGCCGCGGCGGCGAAGGCTCCCGCGAAGGCGGCCCCCAAGGCTGCGACGGCGAAGGCCCCCGTGGCGCCGCGCCCCGTCCGCGCCCCCACCGCGCGCAAGCCGAAAGTCGCGCCCGCCCTGCTCGACCGCCTCGTCATCGCCGCGGTGAAGAGCCTGGAGGACGACAAGGCCGAGAATGTCGTCGTGCTCGACGTCACCGGCCGCGCCGACTACGCCGACCGGCTGGTGATCGCCACCGGCCTCGTGGACCGGCAGATCCAGGCCATGGCCTCCCACCTCGAAGACGCGTTCGAGAAGGAAGGCCTCAAGCTGCGCCGGGATGCGATCCAGGCCTCGCCCGATTGGGTACTGATCGATGCCGGCGACCTGGTGATCCACCTCTTCAAGCCGGAGGCGCGCGGCCTCTATCGGCTGGAGCGGATGTGGGGCCCTGAAGCCCCCACCCCCGATGTTCCTGAGGACCGCACCCCCCTGCCGGATGACGGCGTGAGTGGCTCCACCGCGTCGGAACAAGACGACGAATAGGATCGCCATCGTCGCGGTCGGGCGCCTGAAGCCGGGGCCCGAACGCGACCTTTATGACCACTACGCCGCGCGCCTGCGCCCCGCGCCCCTGGTGACCGAGATCGCCGAGGCGCGCGGCAGCGCGGCGGAGGTGCGCCGGCGGGAAGGGGCGGCTATCCTCGCCGCCATCCCCGATGGCGCGCTGCTGGTCGCGCTCGACCTCGGTGGCACGCAGCCGGACAGCGAAGGCTTCGCGGGCCTGCTGCAGCGTTGGGCCGAGACGGGCAAGCCGATCGCCTTCGTCATCGGCGGTGCGGAGGGGCTGGACCCCACCGTCCAGGCCCGCGCCGCGCATCGCATCGCGCTGGGGCCCATGACCTGGCCGCACTTTCTGGTGCGCGGGATGCTGGCGGAGCAGCTCTACCGCGCCCAGGCCATTCGCACGAACCACCCCTATCACCGCGCTTGGCGGCCGGTGTGATGGTTGGCCTAACGTCTCCGCGCCCCCCTCACCCTGCCAGCCTCAGTATGCGACGGTGAACCGCCGCGACTTCAGCGTTCGACGCAGTGCGTCGAACCTCCCCCCAGAGGGGGAGAGGGTTCCTGCGGGCGATCTTCGTACCGCATCGAGGCCCTGACCCAGCGCGGTTGCGTGCCGGGGCCTGCGCGGGGCAGGCTCGGCCCAACAATGCCGGAGACACCGCCATGACGCTGCTGATCCTCGCCGCTGCCCTCTGGGTCTTCGTGCATGTCGGCATTTCCGGCACCCGGCTGCGCGATGCCGTCGTCGCGCGGCTGGGGGAAGGGCGGTTCATGCTGGCCTTCTCGATCGCCTCGGTGGTGTCGATCACGCTGCTGGTGCTGGCCTGGCAGAATGCGGAGACCACCGTCCTGTGGTCCGCGCCCGCCTGGTTGCGCTGGATCCTGGCCCTGCTGATGCTGCCGTCCTTCGTGCTGTTCATGGCGTCCCACAAGCGCAACCCGACGGCGGTCGGCAACAAGGGGCTGGGGGAGGAGCCGCGCGGCATCCAGCGCGTCACGCGCCACCCGATGCTGATGTCCTTCGCGATCTGGGCCCTCGTGCATGTGATCGGCAATGGGGACACGGCGGCGCTGGTCTTCTTCGGTGCCTTCCTGGTGACGGCGGTGGCGGGCATGCCCTCCATCGATGCGAAGCTCGCCCGGCGGCATGGGGAGGCCTGGGCGGGCTTCGCCGCGAAGACCTCGATCCTGCCCTTCGGCGCCATCATGGCGGGGCGGAACCGGCTGGTGCTGTCGGAGATCGGCTGGATGCCGCCGGTGGTCGGGCTGATCCTGTGGGCCGCCCTGCTGCATTTCCATCGCGCCGTCTTCGGCATGCCGGCGCTGACCTTCTGACCGCTGGCCGGCGGCGCCGCGCCGGCCATCTTGAACTTCGCGCCGGGCCGCGCCACACCCCGCCGCGCTGGCCGGGAACCGACACAGATGCAGGAAGTCCTCACGCGCGCCGATGAGGCCGATACGCCGCGCGCGCGCGCCGCGCGGCTTGTGCTGTCGCCGCTGTTCCAGCGCGTCGTCATCGGGCTGATCCTGCTGAACGCCGTCACGCTCGGGCTCGAGACCTCCGAGACCGTGATGGAATCCTGGGGCGGCCTGCTGCACGCGATCGACACCGTGCTGCTCGGGCTGTTCACGGTGGAACTCGCGATCCGCATCTACGCCTTTCGCGGCCGCTTCTTCCGCGACCCCTGGGGGCTGTTCGACTTCGTGATCGTGGCGATTTCCTGGGTACCGGATAGCGGGCCGCTTGCGGTGCTGCGCGCGTTGCGGGTGCTGCGTGTCCTGCGGCTGGTCAGCATCGTGCCGTCGCTGCGCAACGTGGTGGAGGCGATGCTCGGCGCGCTGCCGGGCATGGGGTCCATCGTGCTGCTGATGCTGCTGATCTACTACGTCTTCGCGGTGATGGCGGTGAAGCTGTTCGGCGAGGTGATGCCGGAGCAGTTCGGCGACCTGGGCAGCGCCGCGCTGACCCTGTTCCAGCTGATGGCGATGGATGACTTCGGCAACGTCGTCCGCCAGGCGATGGAGCACAAGCCGCTGGCATGGCTGTTCTTCTTCCCCTTCACCATCATCGCCACCTTCGTGGTGCTGAACCTGTTCATCGGCGTGATCGTGGACAGCATCCAGACGCTGCGCGAACAGCGCCAGGGGACGGAAGCCGCCGGCGCCCAGCTTGCCGCTGACGCCGCGCGGTCGGACGCGCATCTCGACGCCCAGGCGGTGCTGGCGGAACTCCGCGCGCTGCGGGCGGAGGTCCGGGCGTTGCGCGACCAGCGCCAAGCTTGACCCTGGCGGCGTGGCGAGACTAGGTCGGGCGATACAACCTCCCCCGGATCCGCCATGCTGCAGCCCGCCCACCGCCCCGTCATGCTCGTCATCCTCGACGGCTGGGGCTGGCGCGAGGACGCGGTCGACAATGCCGTGAACCAGGCCAGCACCCCCTGCTTCGACGCGCTCTGGGCGCAGGGGCCGCGCGCCTTCCTCCGCACCTCCGGCCGCGATGTCGGCCTGCCGGACGGGCAGATGGGCAATTCCGAGGTCGGGCACCTGAATATCGGCGCCGGGCGCGTGGTGATGCAGGATCTGGTGCGGATCGATGCGGCGGTGGAGAACGCCTCCATCGGCATGCTGCCGGCCTTCGCTACCCTGATCGCACGCGTGAAGGCCGCTGGTGGCCGGCTGCATCTGATGGGGTTGCTCTCCCCCGGTGGGGTGCACAGCCACCAGGACCACGCGGTCTCCCTCGCCCGCGCCGCGACGGCGGCGGGGCTCGAGGTGCTGGTCCATGCCTGGACCGATGGCCGCGACACCGCCCCCGATGCCGCCCCCGCCTTCCTCGCCCGCTTCGAGGCTGCCTTGCCCGCGGGCGCGCGGATCGCCACCGTCTGCGGCCGCTACTACGCCATGGACCGCGACAACCGCTGGGACCGCGTGAAGCTTGCCCATGACGCGATGACGATGGCGCGCGGCCCGCGCTTCGCGACCGCGCGGGACACCGTGGCCGCCGGCCATGCGGCGGGGCAGACTGACGAATTCATCCTGCCCGCCGCGATCGGCGCGTATCGCGGCATGAAGGACGGGGACGGGCTGCTCTGCTTCAACTTCCGCGCCGACCGCGTGCGGCAGATCATGGCCGCCTTCCTCGACCCTGCCTTCGACGGCTTCGTGGCGGAGCCGCGGATCCGCTTTTCGGCCGCCGCCGCGCTCACGGAATACAGCGCCGCGCTGAACCCCTTCCTGCTGACCCTGTTCCCCCCGCAATCCATGGCCGACATCCTGGGCGAGGCGGTGAGCAAGGCGGGTCTGACCCAGCTCCGGATGGCGGAGACGGAGAAATACCCGCACGTCACCTACTTCCTGAATGGCGGGGAGGAGACGCCCTATCCAGGTGAGGACCGCATCATGGTGCCCTCGCCCAAGGTCGCGACCTATGACCTGCAGCCGGAAATGTCGGCCCCTGAACTGGCCGAGAAGGCGGTGCGGGCCATCGCCGCTGGGGCGCATGACCTGATCGTGCTGAACTTCGCCAATGCCGACATGGTCGGCCATACCGGCAAGCTGGACGCCGCGATCAAGGCCTGTGAGGCGGTGGATGCCGGCCTCGCGCGTATTGCGGCGGCGATCTCGGCGGCCGGCGGCCGGCTGCTGGTGACCGCCGACCACGGCAATGCCGAGATGATGCGGGACCCCGCGACAGGCGGCCCGCACACGGCGCACACCACGAACCCCGTGCCCGTCCTGCTGCACAACGCCCCCGCCGGCACGCGCCTGGCCGATGGGCGCCTGGCCGATCTCGCGCCCACGCTTCTCGCCCTGCTCGGTGTCCCGCAGCCGGCGGCGATGACCGGGCAGTCCCTGCTGCGGGGCGACTAGTGATGCGGCGGGCCGGCCTGCTGCTGCTGTTTCTGCTGCTGCCCGCCGCCGCGCTCGCCCAATCCCCCCGTGAAGTGCGGGAGGCCGACCGCGCCGCCCAGGAACGCCGCCAGGCTGTTGAGGCCGCCGCCCGCGAGGTGCAGCGCCGCGCGGAGGAGGAGGTCCGCCTTGCCGGCCAGCGAGTCGAGGCCGCGCAGCGCGCCCAAGCTGCGGAGGCGGAGCTGCTGGCCGCAAGCGACCGGGCCGAGGCGGCGCGGGAGGCCGCCGAGGCGGCCTCGGGCGCCTTCCGCGCCCGCAGAGAGGCGTTCCGTCCCCTGTTGCCGGTGATGATGCGCCTGTCGCTCTGGCCGGCCGAGACGGTGCTGGCCGTGCCCGCGGAACCCGAGGAGGCGCTGCGCGGCGCGCTGGTCCTGCGCGGCCTGGTGCGCCGGCTGGAGGAGGAGGCGGCCGGGCTTCGGGAAGCCGGCGCCGCCACCCAGTCTGCCCTGGCGCTGGCCGAGCGGGAACAGGCGGCGCTGGCCGCCGCCGAGCAGCGCGCCCGGCAGGCGGCGGAGGGGGTGGAGGCCGAGCTCGCCGCCGCGCGCGCCCGCCGTGCCGCCGCCGAGGCCGCCGAGGACCGCGCGGCGGAGCGCGCCCAGGCCGCCGCCGCCCAGGCGCGCGACCTGGCGGAGATGGTGCAGCGGCTTGAACGCGAGCGGCAGCGGCGGCAGGCCGAGGACCGCGCCAATGCCGCCGCCCAGGCCGCGGAGGCGGCGCGGCGCCGGGCCGAGGAGGCGCGGGAGCGCCAGGAGGCCCGCGCCCGCGCTGCCCGTCCTGAGGGCCGCCCCGACGGCCGTCCTGAAGCTCGCCCAGAATCACGCCCCGGGGCGTCGCCAGAGCCAAGGCCCGAGCCGGTCGCGGGGCGGGCCCTGCCGGTGGCGGGGCGCGTGGCGACGGGCTGGGGAGAGGCCGGGCCGGGCGGACCGCATCGGGGGATCACCTTCGCGGCGTCGCCCGGCGCGCGCGTCGTCTCGCCCTGCACGGGCCGGGCCGTGTATGCGGCCCCCTTCCGCAGCTTCGGGCTGTTGTTGATTGTGGACTGCGGGGGGGAATACCATTTTGTGCTGGCCGGGCTGGACAGGCTCGACGTCGCGGCGGGCCAGCGCCTGCTGGCGGGCGAGCCGGTCGGGCTTCTCGCCGGCCCTGGCGGTCCGGGCGCCTCGCTCTATGTGGAGCTGCGGCGCGGCGGGCAGCCGGTGGATCCGCGACCGTGGTTCGCGGGGCGGGGATGACGCCCGGGCCGTCGGCCCGGATGGGAGCTTTGTCAGGCTCGCGGCAGCTTCGCCGCTGGCCTCTTGGGATCGGATGAGCGCATGGGCGGCATGCAGGACGGGTCGAAGCGCGATGCCAGGGTGCCGAGCACGGGGCTTCCCGTGCCGGGCATGGCGCGCCCGCCCATGATGCCGGCGGGCAGTGCCGCCCGCCCGCCCGGCGGGCCTCGCCGCCGGCTGCGGATGCTGGGCGCGGTCGGCGCGGCCTTCCTCGCGGGCGCCGTCGTCGGGCCGGTCATCGCCCTGCCCACCTTCCAGGCCCTGGCCCAGGATGGCGGGCGCGCCGAGACCTATCGCCTGCTCAACCTGTTCGGCGACGTGTTCGAACGCATCCGCGCGGAATATGTGGAGCCCGTCTCCGACCGCGACGTGATCGAGAACGCGATCAACGGGATGCTGCAGGGCCTCGACCCGCACAGCTCCTACCTCAATCCGCGCAGCTTCCGCGACATGCAGGTCCAGACGCGCGGCGAGTTCGGCGGGCTCGGGATCGAGGTCACGCAGGAGAACGGCTTCGTCAAGGTGATCTCCCCGATCGACGACACGCCTGCCGCGCGGGCCGGCGTGCGGCCGGGCGACCTGATCACCCATCTGAACGGCCAGCCCACCTTGGGCCTGACGCTGCAGGAAGCGGTGGAGCAGATGCGCGGCGAACGCGGCACATCGATCCGCCTGACCATCCGCCGGGACGGCGAACGCAACCCGATCGAGGTCACCCTGGTCCGCGACGTGGTCCGCCCGCAGGTGGCGCGCTTCCGGCTGGAGGGCAACGACATCGCCTATGTCCGGCTCTCGGCCTTCAACGAACAGACCGAGGCCGCGCTGCGCCGCGCCGTCAGCCAGATGCGCCAGCAGGCCGGCGCCAATCTGCGCGGGCTGGTGCTGGATCTGCGGAACAATCCGGGCGGGCTGCTGGATCAGGCGGTGCAGGTGGCGGACGACTTCCTCGACCAGGGCGAGATCGTCAGCACCCGCGCCCGCCGCGCCGAGGACGCCCAGCGCTGGAATGCGCGCCAGGGCGATATCGCCCAGGGGCTGCCCATCGTCGTGCTGATCAATGGCGGCTCCGCCAGCGCGTCGGAGATCGTGGCCGGCGCGCTGCAGGACCATCGCCGCGCGGTGGTCATGGGCGTGAAGAGCTTCGGCAAGGGCAGCGTGCAGACGGTGATGCCGATCCAGGGCCAGGGCGCGATCCGGCTGACCACCGCGCGCTACTACACACCTTCCGGCCGCTCGATCCAGGCGACGGGGATCGAGCCGGACATCGAGGTGGTGGCGACCCGCCCCGACCCCAACGCGCCGGCGCGCGACCGGGAAGCCGATCTGCGCCGCGCGCTTCGCAACGATGCCGATCGGCCCCAGGCGACGCCCCCCACCGCCCCGCAGGCCGCGCCACCACCGCTGCCGCCGCTCGGCGTGCCGCAATCCGTGGTGGATCGCGTCGTCCGCATGCCGGCCGAAGGCGCCCCCGCCTTCGACCCGACGCGGCCGGAGACCGACCACCAGCTGCAGCAGGCGGTGCAGTTCCTCCGCAACCTGGCCGCCGTCCCCGGCCAGCCGCAGCGCCGGGTCCAGCGCTGAGGGATCGTTCGTGAGCTGTCCCGTGCAGTCCCGCCCCGGCATGTCCGTGCCGGGCGGGAGGTCCGGCGCCCGGAAGCAGGCCGGCAGGCAGGCTTCCTGATGCGGCTTCCCGGCTATCGCGCCCTCGAGCTGTTCTGGGCGGCCGTGCTCGCCTTGCTGGCGGGCGGCTTGGGGACGCTGGCGTGGCTCGGCCCGCTGCCCGAGCCGCCGGCGGTGGACTCGCCCGTGGCCTGGGAAGCGCCGGCGGCCGTGCCCCCCGCACCGGAGCCACCGGACCAGGCCCCGACTCCGACCCCGGTTCCGAGCCCAACCCCGGTCCCTGCCGCCGCCGCGCCCGCCGCGCCCGCCCCGGCCGAGCCCGCCGCCATCGCCGCGCCCGAGCCACCCGCCCCGGTCGGATCCCTGGTGATCGCGCCGCCCGAGCCCGCCTTGCTCGAACCCTCGCGCCACGGGATGGTGCCGCGGCTGGGGCCCGAGAATCGCAGCTCGATCCGCGCCTATGCGCGCCCCTTCGACCGTAGCGACACCCGCGCGCGGATCGGCATCGTCATCAACAATATCGGCCTCAACGGTCAGTTCAGCGACGACGCGATCCGCAACCTGCCCGGCGGCGTCACGCTGGCCTTCAGCCCCTATGCCGCCCGGCCCGAGCCGCTGCAGGACCGCGCCCGCGCGCGGGGGATGGAGATGCTGGTCGCCTTGCCGCTGGAGCCCCATGGCTTCGGGCAGCACGCCGATCCCGGCCCGCAGGCGCTGCTGACCGGCCTGCCGCTGGCCGAGAACCTGGACCGGCTGGATTGGGCGCTGTCGCGCATCCAGGGCCAGGTGGGCGCCATCGGCGGGCTGGGCTCGATGCGCGGCGAGCGCTTCGCGGCGAATGGCGAATTGCTGGCCAGCGTGCAGCAGGCGCTGACGCGGCGCGGGCTTTTGTATGTCGATCCGCGCCCCGGCGCGCCGCAGCCCGAACGGGCCTTCGGCCGCGGCATCGACCTGCTGCTGGACGAACCCTCCGCCGTGCGGGCGGAGGTGGAGCGCCAGCTGGCGGTGCTGGAGGCGCTGGCGCTGCAGCGGCGGTCGGCGGTGGGGCTGGCCAACAACCCGACGCCGTCGGTGGTCGCCGCCATCGCCGCCTGGTCGGCGGGGCTTGAGGATCGCGGCGCGGTGGTGGTGCCGATCACCGCGCTGATCCGCGCGCCCACCGACCAGGCCGGGCGATAGCAATACCAACGGCCGCTTTCAGCGACTCGCTGGTATTCTTTCGAATGCCCTCAGGCGCCCGGCGCGGCCTCCGGCCGCTTGGCTTCCGCCGCACTGGCGGCGGCGGCCATTCGGCCGCTCGACCGGCTGCGCCGGTCGCATGTGTCAGCCGACGCGGCTTTGCGGGCCGCGACGTTACCAGCGCAGCCCAGTGAGGGCGGCGATGGGGCGCACGCCCTCCGCCGCCGCCACCGCCGCAAGCCGGGCGGGATCGGGCGCGCCGCCATGGGCATGGGCTGCAAGGCCTGTCAGCGCCCAGACCGCATCCAGCCCCGCCCCCTGCGCGCCGGCCAGATCCGTGTGCGGGCTGTCGCCGATGGCGACCACGCGCGACCGGTCGGCGATGCCGAGCGCGTCGAGCACCGGCACATAGACCGCCGGGTCGGGCTTGCCGATCTCGGTCGCCGCCGGGCCGCCGAGGGCGACATAAAGATCCGCCAGCGCGCCGGCGCAGATCACGCGGTGCTCGCCGACCATCACATGCCGGTCGGGATTGACGCACAGCATCGGCAGGCCGCGCTTCGCGCAGGCCTCCAGCATCGGCGCATAGGGCTCCACCGCGCCATTGCCGCGATCGGGATCGGGGCCGGTGTTCAGCACCCAGCTGGCCGCATCGGGATCGGCCGTCAGCTCGATATCGAGGCCTTCGACCGTCGAGAGATCGCGCTCCGGCCCGATATGCAGCGCGCGGCGTCCGTAGCCGAGCTGGCCGGCATCCAGTGCGCGCCACGCCAGTTCGCCACTGGTGATCGTCGCATCCCACAGCGCGCGGTCCAGGCCCATGCCGGTCAGCAGCGCATCGACGACGTGGGAGCGGCGCGGCGCGTTGGACAGCAGCGCGATGCGCTTGCCGCGCGCCTTCAGCCCGCCGAGTGCCTCCGCCACGCCCGGATAGGGGCGCCTGCCGTCATGCAGCACGCCCCAGATGTCGAGGATGAAGCCGTCATAGCGCTCCGCCAGCGAAGCGACGCCGTCGAGGATCTTCACCGGATATCCGCCCCCACGATCTCCGCGACGCTGCGGACCCCGTCCCGCCGCAGCAGGGCGGCCAATTCGCGCTTCATACGCGGGATCAGCGCCGGGCCGTCATAGGCGAAGGCGGCGTAGAGCTGCACGAGGTCCGCGCCCGCGCGCAGCTTCTCATACGCATCGGCGCCGCTGCCGACGCCGCCGCAGCCGATCAGCACAAGGCCCCGCCCGCGCGCCAGCTTCGCCACGCGGCGCAGCAGATCGGTCGAGAGAGCGCGCAGCGGCGGGCCCGACAGCCCGCCCGCCTGATCGCGATGCGCCGAGCGCAGCCCGGGGCGGGAGATGGTGGTGTTGCTGACGATCAGCCCATCCATCCCATGCGTCACCGCCGCGTCCACGATGGGCTCGATGGCGCCGGGGGCGAGGTCTGGCGCGATCTTCACCAGGATCGGCGGCCGCGCGCCCGACTGCGCCGCGCGGGTGGCGGCCAGCGCCGCGAGGATTTCGGACAATTGCCGTTCCCCCTGCAGGTCGCGCAGACCGGGCGTGTTGGGGGAGGAGACATTGACCGCGACATAATCCGCCAGCGCCGCGACCTGGGCATAGAGCGCCGGGTAGTCGCGCAGCGGATCGGCGCCGTCCTTATTGATCGCGATGTTGACGCCGAGCACGGCGGGGCGGTCCCGCAGCGCCGCGATGCGCGCGCGGAAGGCGTCGATGCCGCCATTGTTCATGCCCATGCGGTTGATCACCGCGCGGTCCTCGACCAGGCGGAACAGCCGCGGCCTTGGGTTGCCGATCTGCGGCCGGGGCGTGACCGATCCTGCCTCCACGAAGCCGAAGCCGAGCCGCATCAGCGGCCCGATGGCGACGGCGGATTTGTCGAAGCCGGCCGAGAGCCCGATGGGGTTCCGAAAATCCTGGCCGAGCACGCGGGTCGCGAGGATCGGGTCGTCCGGGGAATGGTCGGCGCCGGCCAGGCCGAAGCGCAGGGCGCGCAGCGCCAGGTCATGCGCGCGTTCGGGGTCCATGCCGCGCATCAGCGGCATGAGCAGGGAGGCGAGGGCGGGGGTCATATCAAGGGGCGTTGTGCCGTGGCCCGGCGGCGAAGGGAAGCCGCATTGACCGCGGGGCTGGTCCGCGCCACTCCTCCCGCCGAGCATTCCGGATGGCCATGGATCCGTCCCGGCGTGTCATGCCGCCATCGCCAGGAGAAGACCGTGCGCGGGCCTTTGCTGATGCTCGCCGGGATCGGGATGTTCGGGCTGCTGGATGCGGGCAGCAAGCTGCTGTCGGCGGAGCATTCGGTCTGGCAGGTGCTGCTGGTGCGCTTCGTGACCATCCTGGTGGTGGTCTTCGCCCTGCGCGCGGCGATGCCGGGCTGGGGCGGGCAGCTGCCGACGCGCCATCCGCGGCTGCATGGCGCGCGCGCGGTGATGATGCTGGGCAGCGCGACCTGCTTCTTCATGGCCTTCAGCCACCTGCCGCTGATCGAGGGCTACCTGGTGTTCTTCACCGCGCCCTTCTTCGTCCTCGCGCTCGCGGCGCTGGCGTTGCGGGAACCGCCGGCGCGGGCGGTCTGGGGCTGGGCGGCGCTCGGCTTCGCGGGCGTCGCGATCGGGCTGGCGCCGGGGCTGGCGGGTGGGCTGCGCGGCGGGGCGGTGGGCTATCTCTGGGCCTTGGCCGGCACGCTCTGCTACGCGACGATCTTCATCATCAACCGCGCCCTGCGGCACGAGACGGGGATCGCGCGCGTGCTGGTCTGGCCGTCCCTGCTGGGCCTTGCGGTGATGCTGCTGCCGGGGCTGCTGCATTGGCGCGCACCGGAGCCCTGGGCGCTGGCGCTGATGGTGACGAACGGGGTGATCGTCGGCGCGGCGACGGTGGCGCTGGCGGAATCCTTCCGCCATGCCTCCGCCGCCCGGCTGGCGCCCTTCGGCTATTCGGGCCTGGTCTGGAGCACCGGCTTCGATCTGGCGCTATGGGGCCACTTGCCCGGCTGGCCGATGCTGGCGGGGGCGGCGGTGGTGGTCTTCGCCTGCGTGATGAGCGAACGCACAGCCTCTCAGGGGAACCCGTCCGGGAAATCGTGACCGCCATCCGCAAGCAGCGGAAGGCGCGTGACGGACAGCACCGCCGCGATCGGCAGCGGTGCGTAGAGATGCGGGAACAGCCCCGGCCGCGACCCGCCCGAGGCCGGTTCCCACTTCAGCGCCGCGCCAAGCCGCGCCGCATCCGCTTCCACGAGCCACAGATCGGGCTCTCCGCGCCGATGTTTCGCGGCACTCGCCCGGACCTGCGCGGCGGTCGAGAAATGCAGGAAGCCGTCGCGCTGGTCATGCGCGCTGCCCCGATATTCGCCTGCGGCTTCGGCGGCGCGCCAATCCGCGCCGCGCACCAGCGTGTAGATGCGATCCTTCATGCAGACGCCTATCGCCCCAGCAGGCGGTAGAAGACAAGCCCGCCGAGTTCCGCCGTCGGCACCTGGCCCAGCGCCCAGCGCGGCAGGGCCTGGTCCGCGTGGTAATGCGTGGCGCCGCCGGTCGGGTCGCGCAGCACCCCGGCCAGCGCCCGCGCGGCCACGCGCCGGCAGGCACCAAGCTCGGCATTCTCGGGCAATTCCGCGATGGCGCGGCGGCGTGGATGGCCGGGGTGCCAGCAGGCGAACTGGAAGGGCGCGCGGCACACGGCGATAACGCCCTGGCCGAGATGCGTCGGCCCGCCCGGCGCTGCCGCGAGGCGCACGCGCGTCATCACGACGCTCGCCACCGCTTCCATCGCCCGCACGGGGCGGCCATCGGCTTCGCCCCAAAGGGTCAGGGCCAGCACATCGGCCGTGTTGGCGATGCGCGGGCGATCCAGGGCGGCGCTCATGCCTCTGGTTCCTGGCCATGCAGGGCGAAGCCGATGCCGCGCGCGGGCACGGGCCTACCGGACACGGCAGCGGCGGCGGTCGCGGCGCGGCTGACCTCGTCCAGCTTCTCCTCGAGGCGGCCGAGCTGGCGGGTCAGCCGCGCATCCAGGTCGCGGATCACCGACAGCGGCACATAGGTGCGGGCGACTTCCAGCTTGAAGGCGCTGAGCTCGTCGCGCGCTGCCTGCACGGCCCGCCCGGCCTCGGCGCCGCCGCCGGGCTGGGGCGGGGCGGCGGCGTCGGGGCGGGCGTGGAGGTCGCGGCGCAGCTGCGCGACCATCCACATCAGCACGATCGCCAGCGGCGCCTCCGCCAAGGCCGCCACCACGGAGGGTGGCAGATCCTGAAGCATGTCGTTCACTCCTTGGGGTGATGACGCGGCCTTGGCCGCCCTGGCTTGAAGCCCGCGCCGGCGAGCCCAACCTCCCGGCGACGCAGCGCATCGCCGGGACCATGTTCAACGAGCCGTATCTCGAGACCTGCTGCCGTTCCGCCCTGCACCGCCTGGTGCTGATCGGCGGCGCGGGTCGCCCCGCCGGGCTGAAGGACGGGCCCTGCCTGGACAGGCTGGCGGGGATGGAGCTGGCGCGGCTGCGCCCGGATGGCCGGTTCGAGATCACCAGCGCCGGCACGCGTCGCCACGCGCAGGAAATCCTGAAGGCCGAGCCGATGGGCTGATTACGTTCCGCGCCAGTCCGGCGGCCGGCCGCGCGGCGGCAGCAGCGGCAGCCGCACGGGTTCCGCCATGATGCAGCCGGCCACGGCATCCAGCGCATCATCCGCCTGGCCCGGCGCGCCGGGCCGCCAGGCCGCCATTTCGGCCGCGAAGCGCGTGCGGAAGACGCTGTCATGCGCCGACAGCCGCCGCCCCGCGAGCACGGGATCGAGCGCGCCGAGGATACGCTGGTCCTTCGGGGTGCGGCTGGTCATCTCCCGCACCGCGCAGGCAATTCCGGCGCGGGCGAGTTCCTGCCGCAGCAGCCCCGGCAGGAAGGCGCCGATGCCGTTGGTCTCGATCCGCATCACCGGCAGCAACAGGTCGCGCGCGATGGCGGCCACGGCGCGGCATTGCTGCGTTGCCGGATCCTCGGGCGCGTCCGGGTCATGCGTCACATAGGCCAGGCGATGCAGATAGTGCCGTCCAACTGCATCGGTATAGGTGGCGGCGACGACGCTGGCATCGCCGCGCCCGTGCTTCGTGCCCGCGCCGGGGCGGCCGAAGGCCGGGTCCCACCAGCCGCCGCCGGAGACCATTCGCGTGCCCATCAGCGTCAGCACGCCGCGCCCATTCGCTTCCCGGTACTCGGGTTCGGCGGCGTAGCGCGCGATCAACGCGGGATCGAGCCACGCAGCCTCATCCGCCGCCGGCTGCAGCAGCATCTGCCGCTGAAAGGCGAGCGGCCCGACACGTGCCCGCAGCGCCGCCACCGTCTTCTCGGGGAAGCGCTCGGGCCAGGCGCTGACACCCGCCGCATCGACCAGCGGCAGCACCAGGCGCCGATAGCCCGGCAGGGCCGGCGCCTCTCCTTCCGCATAGAGGCTGTCGGTGCAATGCGGCGTGCCGACGAACAGCATCGTCCCGTCGGGGACGAGGACGAATTCGGCCTCCGTCAGGCGGTCGCGCAACTCCGTGCGCTTGGCCGGTGTGTCGCAATTGCCGGCCACCTCGACATCGTCGCAGATGATCATCTCGGCGCGCGCGCCGGTGATGTTGCCGCCGATGCCGGCGGCCATCATCGACGCGTCGCGCAGCACGGCGGGCCGCACCACGGTGAAGCGATCCGCAGCCCAGGACCCGTCCGCAGGCCGTGGCAGCAGCGCGCCGCAGAGCGGATGCCGCGCCAGGATGCGGCGGACGGTCGCGACCATGCGCGTCGCCAGCGCATGGTCCGCCGCCAGCACCAGGATGCGCGTATCCGGGGCGCGGTAGAGCTGCCAGGCGCAGAACAGCCCGACCATGGTGGATTTGCCGGCGCCGCGGAACGCCATCAGCAGCAGCCGGCGTTCATCCTGCCGCAGCGTGTCCTCAAGCCAGCCGAGCACGCGGCGATGCAGCGCGGGCGTTGTCAGCCGGGCGCGCTGGTTCCAGATCCAGGCGAATTCGATCAGGTCCGCCGGTCGTGAACTCACGTCTTGTTCTCGTTGGCGAAATGGGCCCGCGCTGCGGCCAGACACGCCTCCGCGCTGGGCTCGGCCGTGTCTTCTTCGGCGGTCTCCTCGGTCGCCAAGGCGCGCAACTGCGCCAGATGCTCCAGCGCCTCGCGCGCGGCGGCGCTGCGGGCGACGAAGCGCTTCGGATCCTCGTCCGTGGTGTCATGGACGAAGCCTTCGAAGGTCTCGGTCAGCTTCGCCTGCGCCCGCAGCGCCACATCCTTGGCGATGCCGGGCGGCATCGGCGTGGCCGGGGTCTTGCGGCCGCGCTTCATGACTTGACCACCCGCACGCGCACGGTGCCCGAACCGAGATCCACCGCCGCGCCGCTGCGGTTCCAGGCGGTGACCGTCACCGTGTCCTGCGCGCCGATCTGCGCGAGGAACACGACGCCGGAGGTCGAAAGCGAATAGGCTGCCTGCACGAAATCGCCCGGCCGCGCGCCGCTGACGGGCACATTGGTCTGCGCGCTGCCGCCCGCGGCGATGGAAGGCGGATCCCAGGGCTGCTCCTCCACCAATTCCCTGGCGCCGTGGCGCAGATCCGGCAGGCCGTAGAGTACGGCCGGCGCATGGCGCGGGTCGCACAGAAGGCGCATCGCGCGCAGCTCATAGTCCTGGCCGATCCGGGCGACGCCGATCACCGCGAAGCCGACGGCGGCCGAAAGCCGCACCGCCTGCAGGCGCGTCAGCGTCGTATCCTCCATATCCGCGCCGCCCTGCCACCAGCGCGCCGCCGGATTCCAATGCATCGACTGGCCCGAGGCCAGCACGGCCTGGCCGGCCGCATCCGTCAGCAGGTTCATGTTCGCGTCGAAGCACATCACCATCAGCCGTGGCGCATCGGCATCGAGCGCGAGCGCGAAGTGCTTGCAGCGGCGCGCATCCACCACGAAGCCCAGCGCCCGGCCGCCACCCAGCACCACGCCACGGCTGTTGAGCGTGAGGGCATCGAGCGCCGGGAAGACGAAGTCCCCAAGGCTGGTTGGCGTGCCCATGACGTTGGAGGACAGCACGGCGAGCTTTTCGAAGCCGGTCTCCGTGGCGTTCCAGCGGATCGCCGCCGCGCGCAGATTGGGCAGGGACACCACGTCCCGCGTCGCATCCACATGCGGGGAGGCCTGGTGCATCACGCGCACCACGCCCCCGAAGCGCGTCGCGGTGGCGGTGTGATCGATCTCCACCCGATAGCCCTGGCTGGCCCAGGCGACTTCGTACACATGGTCCTGGGCCGCGGCGGTGTGGCGCGCGACGAAGCCGGTGCAGCGTTCCATCCGCAGCGCGCGCGCCATGATGGAACGGCTGTTCACCTCGCACAGGAAGGGGATGCCGACGATCGGCCGACCTTCCGCGTTCAGCTCGAAATTCGGCCCGTCGAAGACATGGCGGTTATGCGCCACATAGGCGCCCGGCGCCGCCGACAGGCGGATGCCGAACCGGTCCTTGTCCGTGTGCACGGTGCTGCCCACCGCGAAGTGCCCGCCATAGTAGCGAATGGATGTGTTCCAGCCCTGCGCGGTCGCGGCGTGGATATCGAGGCCGATGCGGTTGTTGACGAAGCGGCCGAGGAACAGAGTCGTATCCTCGAAGCCGCGCCCGTCGCCTTGTGTTCGCACGCCGATGGTGAAGCCCGCCACCTCCCGAATCTCGACCATCGAGGCGTCGAGGTTGCGGAGCAGCACGCCGATCGCGCCCTCATCGCTCCAATCCGACTGGCTGGCGCGCAGCACGGTCAGGCCGGTGAGGATCTTGTTCGCGTTGCGCGCCGTTCCCCCGTCGCCGATCGTCAGCGCGGCCTGCGCGGCGGGCCCGGCATAGAGGATGCGCCCGCGCATCACGAGCCCCGCCGCGGCCCCCGGCAACATCAGCGGCAGGGTGGTGCGGAAGACGCCCTCGCCCAGCAGCAGCGTCTTGCCCGTGGCGCCGGCAGCGTTCATCGCCGCCTGCAGCGCTGGCCCGTCATCGGTGAAGCCGTTGCCTGTGGCGCCGAAGTCGCGCACCGACAGCCGCTCTCCCATCTTGTCCTCGACGGTGCGCGGCACCGCGCCGGGGAAGGGGGCGGTGAGAAGCGCGGAATCGCGCGGGAAGACCGAGGCATCGCCATTCGAATCGAAGCCGAGCAGCCGGTTCGCGCGCGCGGGGCGCAACGGCAGCACCATGCGGCCGCCGACCTCGCCGGGATCCTGGCGCAGCGTCGTGCCGATCTCCTCGCGCTGTTCCTGCTGCACGGCCACCAGGCGGTCCAGCTCGTCGTTCAGCGTGCGGGCGCGCAGCAGGCCGTTGTCCTGGAAGTCGGTGGCGCGCTGCACCGTCATGCGCCGCCGCAGCGTCACCGTGTCACCGGATGCGGGTGGCGCGGCCAGTCGCACCACGCCCCCCGTGGTCTCGCCCGCGCCGGTCACGGCGTAGCCGCCCGACAGCACGACGCTGCCGATCCGCAGCTCAAGGTCCTCGGCGTCGAAGATGGGGAAGGGGAAGGCGAAATCGGTGCGCGCGCCGTCACCGACATACTGCACGCGCGGCGCGACATCGCCGATGCGGATGTGCTCGGCCATCGTCTCTCGGCTCCGAAAAGATCAGGGGTTGGTAGGGGGTGGACCTAGTCCAGCAGGGTGCGCAGCGTGCCGCTGAAGGTCGCGCCGGCGCGCAACCAGGGCGTCAGCGACCCGTCGTCGTTCAGAAGGCTGCGTCGGCCCGCGGCAAGCCGCGCGTCGAAGACGGCGAGAGAATCGGATTGCGCCGCCGCCGCATCGCGCCGCAGCCCGGCGGTCAGCGCGGCGGCGGAGCCTTCATCCGGCTGGATGCCGCCGGCGGCGAGCCGCGCGCGGGCGGAGGCGATGGTGCCCGCCAGCCGCGACTCCGCGGCGCGGCGCTCGGCGGCCTGCTGGGCCGCCAGCTGCTGCTGCCGCGCTTCATTCTGCGCCTTGGCATCCGCCGCCTGCTTCCGCGCCTGCGCGCCCTGCATCTGCACCTGGCGGCCAGTGCCAAAGATGGATGCGCCGGCCCCAAGGACCGTGGCGATCGGGACGATCTGGGCCATCAGTCGTTCATCCTCGTATCGGTGGTGACGGATAGCAGCGTGACCGGCAGAGGCGTGTCGCCTTCCACGCGCCAGAGCGGCGCCATCGCATCGCGCCGCCAGCCGAGGGCTCGCAGCGAGATGTCGCCGGTGAAGGCCGGCGGCGCCGCATCGAGCAGCCTGGTGTCGAGCCGGCGGAACGCCACCGGCTGCACCCCGCGCCCGAGATCGACCGACAGCGCCGGCGTCGCCAGCAGCCGGAAGGTCGCGGAGACGAGCCGCAGCGGGGCCGCGGCCGAGCCCGCGCCGGTCGCGAGTTGCGGCGGCAGCGGTTCGATCACATGCGTGAAGGGCAGGCCCGCCTGCACGCTGCCCGCTGGCGGATCGAGCAGGATCCGCCCCGCCACGACACGCTGTCGCCCGCGCGGCGCGCCATCTGCCAGCACGCCGACCTCGAGGCCTTCGAGGTGCTCAAGCCCGGTCCAGCTGTCCTGCGGCGTCTCTGCGCTGCCCGCCAGCGCGGCATCGAGGCCGAGCGCGGCATCGAAGCGTTCCAGCCGGTGGCTGCCCGCCCGTTCCACCACGGCGTAGACGCGGCCATCGGTTTCCGCCACCGCGCGGAAGGCGCCCTGCGTTTCCTGCCGTGTCCAGGCGATCACCTGTTCGGCGCGGTAGAGCGTGAGGGTGGCGAGGCTGCCATCGTCCATCACCATGTGCAGCAGCCGATCCGCCTGGTCATAGGCCATCGAGATCGGCTGCACGATGATGTGGCGGGCGATCAAGGCGAGGTCGTTCGACTGATAGGCGTCCGCAACGTCGGTATAGGCGAATTCGTGCACGGCACGGCCAGACCGCGCGGCGAAGACGGTGGAGCCATCCACATCAACCGGCGGGATCATGCGGTCCACCGGACTGCCGATGCGGGTCTGCCGGATCAGCTGGATCGAGGCCGGCGTCAGCGGGTCGCCCGTGACCATCCACTCCGCGCCTGAAGTGAAGACCTGCAGGTGCCGGCCCGAAAAGACGGCGCGGATGGCGTTCACCTGGTCCGACATCAAGGCGAAGGCGATGCCCTCGTCATCGAGACCGGTGCCCGGATCGAAATCGCCGAGATCGCCGCTGCGCGACAGCCAAAGCTGGTTCGGCAGGTCGCGCGAGCCGCCGAGCACGAGGCGCGCCTGGTGGAAGCAGGCGGTCACCGGCCAGCCGCGCGCCCCGCTGAAGGCGCTCTCATCCCAATCTTCGACGGCGCTGGTCCCGGGCAGCGTGTCGAGCACCGTGACGGTTGCGCTGCGCGGGTCGGACACGGCGGTGACCTGCACGCGCTTGCCCGCAAGCCTGATCTGCGCGCCGATATGCAGCGCCGCGAAGACATCCTGCGATGCGGTGAGTTGGATCGTGTCGCTGGTGCCGCTCGGCGTGATCGTGGCGCCGGAGACGAAGGTGTGGAAGGGCGGCCGTGTGAAAGTGAAATCCGCCAGCGTCCAGCTGGCGTGGCCCGTGCGCGTGATGCGCTTCGGCGCCATGTCCGGATGGAACAGCAGCAGCGTGTCGGCATTCTGCGTGAAGGCCAGTTGCGGCAGCATCGGCGCTGTCCAGGGTCCGGAGATGGAAGCGACCTCCGCATCCTCCATGAAGACCTGCATCCGGCCCGCGGTCAGCACGAGAAGGTAGGTCTGCTCGGTGTTGAATTCGAAGGCGATCAGCCGCGCGGGACCGGCCAGGCCCGCGACATGGCGCAGCCCCTTGCGGCGCGCGACGCCGCCGGTCGGCTGGATGACGACATTCCTGAGGCGGCGGGCGCCATTCTCGAAGGCCCGCAGGTCGCCCCTGCCATAGAGTTCGGGCGCGAGTTCGCCGGCGGCAAAGCTCGCCTTGATGCGGCGCATGGCGGCGGGCATCGCGCTCAGCCCCTGATGTCGACGAGCGGGAAGCCCTCGATCCCGCGCGGCGTGTCCTGCTGGCTGTCGATCTGGCGTGCGGCGCGCAACTCCTGCTCCGCCAGGCGGAACAGGATCTCGGCGCGCGATGCGCTTTCGGTCAATGGAAGGCAGAATTCGGCGGCCAACCGCGCGACCAGGCAGGCGGCGAAGAAGGGCGGGAAGGCGCTTTCGTCGGGGCGGAATATGTAGCTGAGCGTCACCTGCGCGGCGTCCGCGTGCAGCCGGCCTTCATTGATGCGGTAGGTGATTCCGCGCCCGCACCCCTCGGTGCCGGCCGACAGGGCGCGCAGGAAGCCGTTCGGCAGCTGGAAGGCATGCGCGAAATCGGCGACGGGCGTCGCCACCAGCCGGGGCAGAGTCGCCTGGCCGGACGCGAAGGACCAGGGATGCGCCGAGACCACGGCGTCGCGCACGCCGGGATAGAGATTGGCGGCGACCTCGGCCTCGGCGGTGCCCTCGGTGAGCGAGGCGATGGGCTGCGCGCCGAGGCGCAGCAGGGCGCGCGAACAGAGCGCGAGTGCGGTCAGCGACATGGGGTGGATCCTGGGGAGAAGGTGGTGGGGGCGCGGGAGGGAAGGCCCCCCACCCGACCCTCCCCCGCGGATGCGGGGGAGGGAGCCGTCAGCGTGCTGGAGCCGCGCGGATGCGAACGACTATTCAGCCGCGCGCATCCGCATGACTTATTCAGCCGCGCGCATGCGCACGACGCCGCTGTTGTCCACCAGCGTCGCGCCCTGGCTCATCATGTTGGCCACGAAATGCGCGGCGCGGTCGCCGTGCCAGGTGACGTCGGTCTGCACCTCTGCCGCGGCGGCGTGGCCGATCGCGGTCTTGTGGTAGAAGTAGCAGTACCGCAGCGCACCGGATCTGGTCAGGCCGGAATGCGGCATCCACAGCGCGCCGAGCCAGCGCTTCGCCTGCGTGCCGCGCCACGGCAACTCGCCTTCCCCCACATATTCGGAAGATGCGAATTCCGGCAGCGCCAGCAGCTGGCTCCACTGCTTCCAGCCGACGATGGCGTAGCGCTGGCCGTCATCCGGCACATCGGCCGCGCCCATCATTTCGAAGGCCAGCAGCACCTTCGCCTTGGTCAGCCCGTCGAGGTCGGTCGTCCCGGCGGCGGTGCCGAGCGCCTCGCGCGTCGCGGTGTCGAGTGCGGCGATGATCAGCTCATCGGTCTTGCGGCCCAGCGCATAGGCGCCGGCATTGGCGATGACCTCGCGCTCGTCCAGGTTCGTCTTCAGCTCATCGAGCCGGTCCACCCAGTCGCCGGCGTAGTAGTCCTGCAGCACGCATTCGACCTGCGCGTGCTCCAGGTTCATCACGGGCACGCTGCCGTGGCGCGTCTTGGCCGCGGCGACGCCCTTGCCGACCTTGGGGAAGAAGGTTGAGGTACCGGCGACGCCGGTCTTGCTGCGGACCGTCGGGCGCAGCTTGGAGCCCTGGCGCTGATAGGCTTCGTGGACCTCGGCCTGGAACTGCTTGGTGAAGACCGCGTCGATGGCGGTGCTGGCGGGCATGGGGGCCCCTCCTTGATCCTGGGTTGCGGGATGCGCGCCGAAGCCCGTTGACCGCAGGGGCGGGCGGCGGCGCGAAGGGCCCGCACGCCCGCGATGCGGGTTCCGTGCGGGCAAGGTGGTGGAAGCTGTCGGGGCGGATGGGGACCGGCGGCGAAGCGCCGGCCCGCGCCATCCGCCCCGTGGCCGCCGCGCATCGGCGCGGCGGCGCCGGCCGCGTACCTCGACCGCGGGAAGGGGCGGGAGGTTGCGGCCGGAAGGCTTGGCGATACGCTATCGCGCCTCGCCCACCAGGCGGCGGAAGCCGTCGGTGACGCGGCGGACGAAGTCGGGTTCCCGCGAACGCCAGTAGCGCGGGTCGCGCATCATCTTCCGCAGCTCGGCCTCATCCGGCCCCGTATCCGCATCGCCGCCACGGGCGAGGGAAGGTTCCTTCCCCGCCATCATGCGCTGCATCGCGATCACGCCTTCGGCTGTGGTGGACAGCGCGGCGAAGACCGTCTCCGGCAGGTTGGCGCGGCCCCAGGCGGCGATCTGCGGGACCAGGCGGCGGAAGCGCTCCTCGCCGCCGAATTCGGCGTGCAGCTTCTCGCGCTGGCGCCCGGCTTCGAAGTCCGCCGCCGCCTCCGCGATCAGCGGCACGAGCCGCTCGGCCGCGAGGTCGTAGACCAGCTGCGCCTGGCTGCAGCTGAAGCCGGCTTCGTGCAGGCGCCGGTTGATCTCCTCATCGGGGCCGCACAGCTCATGCGGCGGCGTGATCTCGTAGCCCTCGGGGCCGTCGGGCACGCCGAGCATGCGGCGCCAGCGCGCATGCTCCTCATCCGGCGCGTCGTCGCCGGGGCGGATCACGCGGCGCGACATGGCGCGTTCCAGCTCGAGATAGGATTTCAGCAGCGCCTCGATGCGGATGCCGCCGGTGGCGGGGTCCCGGAATTTTTCCGGCATATCAAGCTTCGACGTGGCCGGCGTGCCGTTGTGGGTCGCGATGTCGAGAAGATCCTCGGACATATCCGGGCTCACTCCTGGTTGGTGGTTTCACGCGTGTCAGGCGTCGTGGGCCGGAGGATTTCCGGCGGGGCGCCCAAGGTCCGCCCCAGCCAGCGCGCGGCGGCGCCGGCATCGATGCTGGCCGCCGCTTCCCCGCCCAGCTTCGCGGCCGCTTCGAGGAACAGGATCGTATCCGCCGCATCCGCCCGCGCCTGCACCCGCGCGAGCGGAGAGGCGTAGACCAGCCGTACCTCCCGCCCATCCAGCGCGAGTGGCGGGATCTCCCCGCGTCGCCGCAGCACGGCGAGGCAGCGCGCGATCAGCGGCGTCAGCAGCTCGGCCTGCAGCCGCCCATAGGTCGCGCCCAGAAGCCGTGCGGCGGTGGCGCTGCGTTCCATCACCTCGGTGGCGGTCATCGCCGTCCCTTCCGCCTGCGCGATGCGGTCGGCCAGCAGCGCGCCCCGGATCCTTTCGCGCAGATCGCGCAGCACCAGCTGCGAGACGTCGAAATTCCCCGGCGCCGCCAGCGGCGTGAGGCCGGCGGAGCCGGCGGCCTTCGGGATGATGGCGCCTGGAACCAGGCGGATGGTGGCGGGGTTCAGCACGCCGTCATCCTCGGCCTGCCAGATGCCTGTCGCGGCGATGGAAGCGTTCTTCAGGATCAGCTCCACCACCTTGTTGGCGGTGCGGATGTCCGGCAGCGCCTTGGCGACCGGGCCGCGGCCATAGGTCTCGTTGGGCAGCTTGAGCCAGCGGAAGGCGACGAAGGGATTTTCGGCGAACAGGCCGGAGGCCAGCAGCACCGGCGCGCCATCCTCCGTATCCAGCACGGCGGCGAAGCGGTGGCCGCTGCGCGGATCGGGCCAGGCCGCTTCCACCACGCGCAGCTTCGCACCGTCCTCGTTGCGCGTGGGCGGCAGCGCCGCCCTGGGGAAGCGCAGGCGCAGCTCCTCCTCCGTCAGCCGCAGGGCGCGGAAGACGGTGTCGAGCCGGCCGGAGGCGCCTTCCTCCAGCACCGCTTCGCGCAGCGGCACGGCGCGGAAGCGCAGCGCGGAGATCTCGCCGGGCGGCGCTTCCTCGATGCTCAGAACGCCGGTGCCGGCGACCACGAGGTCGAGGAAGGCCTGATGCAGTTCCAGCGCCA
>JBIIRI010000039.1:0-23646 GCA_044341625.1 Roseomonas sp. | reverse complement strand
TGTTCGTGAAGATCGCCCAGGTCGTGACCGAGGTCTTCGGTGTCGATCTCGACCGCGTGGCGATCACCGCGACCTCCACCGCAGAAGTGCCGAACACCGCGCCGACCGCGGCTTCCACGGGCTCCGACCTCAATGGCTGGGCGGCGCATAACGCGGCCATGACGATCCGCGGCCGGATGGCGGAGGTCGCGGCGAAGCGCTTCGGCATCGCGCCGGAGGCGGTGGTCTTCGCCGACAACAAGGCCTGGGCCGAGCGCGCCGGGGCCAATCGCTGGCTCGATTTCGGAGAACTCGCGAAGCTGTGCTTCCTGGAGCGCGTCAGCCTTTCTGCCACCGGTTTCTACAAGACGCCCGACATCCATTGGGATCGCGCGACGATGCGCGGGCATCCCTTCTTCTACTTCTCCTACGGTGCGGCGGTGGCCGAGGTGATCGTGGACACGCTGACCGGCGAGCATCGCTGCCTGCGCGCCGATCTGGTGCAGGATTGCGGCCGCAGCCTGAACCCGGCGGTGGATCGCGGCCAGATCGAGGGCGCCTTCGTCCAGGGCATGGGCTGGCTGACCTGCGAGGAATTGTGGTGGGACGCGCAGGGGCGGCTCCGCACCGTCGGGCCGTCCACCTACAAGATCCCCGGATCGCGCGACGTGCCGCCGCGGATGAATCTGCGCCTGCTGGAAGGCGCCCCGGCGCGGGCTGACACCATCTTCCGCTCCAAGGCGGTGGGCGAGCCGCCGCTGCTGCTGGCGACCAGCGTATGGAACGCGCTGAAGGATGCGATCGGCACGCCGGATCTCGACCTGCCGGCGACGCCCGAACGCGTGCTGATGGCGCTGCGCCGAAAGAGCTGACGCCCCGCCGCCTTGTCCTTCGCGCGCCGCCCCCGCACTCTGCGGCGCGCAATGAAGGAGGGCGGCGGATGCGGCTCGGGATGGTCGGGCTCGGCCGTATGGGCGGGAATCTGGTGCGGCGGCTCGGCAAGGCCGGGATCGGCGCCGTGGTGTGGGACCGCGATCCGGCTGCGGTCGCGGCGCTGGCGGCCGAAGGGGCGGAGGGCGCGGGGGATCTCGCCGATCTCGTGCGCCGCCTGGATGCGCCGCGCGCCGTCTGGGTGATGCTGCCGGCCGGCGAGGCGACGGAAGGCGCGATCCTGGAACTCGCCGCGCTGCTCGCGCCCGGCGATGTGGTGATCGATGGTGGCAACGGGATGTGGAAGGACGCGATCCGCCGCGCCGGAATGCTGCGCGAGAAGGGGATCGACTTCCTCGATATCGGCACATCGGGCGGGGTCTGGGGCCTCGCGCGCGGCTATTGCCTGATGATCGGCGGACCGGCGGCGCCTGTGGCGCGGCTCGATCCGATCTTCGCCGCGTTGGCGCCCGGCGAGGATGCGGCGGGCACGACGCCCGGCCGCGATCCCGTCGCCGATCCGCGCCCGCCCCAGGGCTATGTGCATTGCGGGCCGAATGGCGCCGGCCACTTCGTGAAGATGGTCCACAACGCCATCGAATACGGGATGATGCAGGCGATGGCGGAGGGCCTCGAACTGCTGCAGCAGGCGGACAGCGACCGCCTGCCGCCGGAACACCGCCTGCCGCTCAACATCCCCGATGTGACGGAGGCCTGGCGGCGCGGTTCCGTCGTGGCGTCCTGGCTGCTCGACCTGACGGCGCAGGCGCTGGCGGCGGATGGGGAGTTGTCGGGCTATTCCGGCAAGGTCGGGGATTCCGGGGAAGGGCGCTGGGCCGTGCAGGCCGCGATCGACAGCGCGGTGCCCGCGCCGGTGCTCTCCGCCGCGCTCTATGCCCGCTTCCGCTCGCGCCAGTCGGGGCCTTTCGCGGATCGGGCGCTGAGCGCGATGCGGAACGCCTTCGGCGGGCATCTGGAGCCGAAATGAAGCCGCTTCTTGTGGTCATGGGTGTCACCGGGGCTGGCAAGAGCACGGTGGGGGGGCTCATCGCCGAACGGCTCGGCCTCGGCTTCCGCGATGCCGATGAATTCCATCCGCCGGCGAATATCGCGAAGATGAGCGCCGGTCAGCCGCTGGAGGATGCGGATCGCTGGCCCTGGCTGGATGCGATCGGCGCGCATCTGGCGGCGCATCGCGGGCAGGGCTGCGTCGTCACCTGTTCGGCGCTGAAGCGCGCCTATCGCGACCGGCTGCGCGGGGCCGCCCCGGGGCTGCGCTTCATCCATCTGTATGGGGATCTGGCGCTGGTCGCGGCGCGGCAGGCCGCGCGTCAGGGCCATTTCATGCCGGCGAGCCTGCTTGCCAGCCAGTTCGCGACGCTGGAAGCGCCGCGCGACGAGCCGGATGTCCTGGCGCTCGACGTCGCGGCGGCGCCGGCGGCTCTGGCCGATGCGGCGATCCGCGCGCTGGCGGACGGCGGTTGAATGAACCCGTCAGCCGGGGAGGGGCGGAACCCTCCCCCCGGCGGGGTTCATTTCAGAAACCAACCTTGTCGCCGCCCTTGAGGCTCAGGATCTCGCGTGCCTCGTCGGGCGTCGCGACCTCCAGCCCGAGGCCCTCGATGATCTGCCGTGCGATGCGCACCTGTTCCGCATTGCTCTCCGCGAACCGGCCAGGGCCGGCCCAAAGGCTGTCCTCCAGCCCCACGCGCACATTGCCGCCCATCGCGGCGGCCATTGCGGTGACCCGCATCTGCGAAGCCCCAGCGCCAAGGACGGACCAACGATAGGCATCGCCGAACAGGCGGTCGGCGGTGCGCTTCATGTGCAGCACGTCTTCCGGATGGGTGCCGATGCCGCCCTGGATGCCGAAGACGGTCTGGATGAACAGCGGCGCCTTCACCAGCCCACGGTCGAAGAAGTATTTCAGATTGTAGAGATGCGCGGTGTCGTAGCACTCGAATTCGAAGCGGGTGTCGTTCTCGGCGCAGGTGGTCAGGATGTATTCGATATCGGCGAAGCTGTTGCGGAAGACGATGTCCTTGTTCGCCAGGTAGTCCCGTTCCCACTGGTGCTTCAGATCCTTGAAGCGGTTCAGCATCCCGAACAGGCCGAAATTCATCGAGCCCATGTTCAGGCTGGCCACTTCCGGGCGGAAGGTCGCAGCCGGCGAGACGCGCTGCTGGATGGTCATGGTCGGCGCGCCGCCGGTCGTCAGGTTCACCACGCAATCGCTGCGCTGCTTGATCACCCGCAGGAAGGGCGCGAAGGCCTCCGGCGTCTGGTTCGGCCGGCCATCCTTCGGATCGCGGGCATGGAGGTGGACGATCGCGGCCCCGGCCTCGGCGGCGCCGATCGCGGCGTCCGCGATCTCCTGCGCCGAGACCGGCAGATGCGGCGACATGGACGGCGTGTGGATCGCGCCCGTCACGGCGCAGGTGATGATGACCTTGCGGCCGAGCTTTCCGGACATGCGTTCATCTCCCTAAGACCCCGCGACCTTGGCCGGGCCGCGCGCCGACCGCAACCGGGTCGAGCGCCAGGACCGGCTTGTGCCGGTCCTGGGGGGAGGGATCAGGTCAGCGCGGTACGCCCAGCGCGGCGCGAAGCTGGCCGAGCATGGCCAGCGCGGGCTCGCCCAGCTCATCCTCCGGCCCCGCGACACCTTCAACCGTGGCGAGCGCGCGGCGGCGCTCGGCCTTGCTGGGCAGCAGGGTGGCGAGGCTGGTCAGCGCCTCCTCCGGCCGCAATTCCACGATCAAAGTCTGTTCGCGGATCAGCGCCTGGCGGGCGGCGGCGGTCATGTCGGCGAAGGGTGCTTCCCCGGTCAGCACGGCCTGGCTGCGCGCGAGCCGCGTGCGGCGCACGCCGCCGCGGGCGCGGGCCAGCAGGATCATCATCCGGATCACGGCTTCGGCGTAGCCGCCCACCGCCAGGTTCGACAGCGCGGCGCGCACCTCCGGCGCGTCCGCCAGCTCATCGGCCGTGTCGGCGGCGGCTTCCTCCGGCGTGCCTTCCGCCACGCCCATCGCGGCCAGCCCGCCATAGACCATGTGGAAGGCGGCTTCGGTCCAGGCGTCGCGCAGGTCGCGATAGGCGTCGAGCGAGGCCTCCACGCGATCCGCCATCGCGCGTTCCGCCGCCAGGAAGGGGTTGGTGGGGGAAGCGGGGGCGCGGGCTTCCTTCACCCGTTCGGCCGCGGCGGCGAAGGGCAGCATGAATGGGTTGAGGTCGGAGACCAGCGTGCGGCGCAGCCGCATCGGATGCAGCTGGCGCCGCATCTCCGCCGTCGCTTCCGTCGTCGCGTGGCGGATCGCGGGGCTGACCAGCAGGTCGTACATCGTCTGGTTGGCGGCGGAGATCTTGGCGACGGCCGGGAAGGCCTCGTTCTCCGCCTCTCCGGACACGGCGCGGATATCGGCGATGGTGCGGGCAACCAGCTCCACATGGTAGCCGGTATTGGTCCCGCTGCCTTCCGTGTCGGTGATCCGCATCTCATAGAGGCCCGGCGCGACGGCCTCGATCATGTCGAGGGTGTTGGCGATCTCGGTGTGCTCGCGGTTCGCGACCTTGCCGCTGACGAAGATGCCGAGATGGCCGATATCGTCATGCACGAGGTAGACGATGGTCTGGCCGAGCGCCTTGATCTCCTTCTCGTCGCGATAGACGTCGGCGATCCAGCGCAGCGCCTGGCCGGGCGGGGTGATGTTGTCGCCGGCCGAGGCGAAGACGATGATCGGCGAGCGGATCGAGCGCATGTTGAAGGTGGCATCGCCCGACCCGCCGCCGCGCGCGGGGCCGGAGCTGATCTCGCCGCGCGCGAAGCGGTCGCCGATGAACAGGTTCTCGACGATCCAGCGGATCTCGTCGCGGTTCATGAGGTAGTAGCCACCCCACCACTTCTCGAATTCCAGGAAGCGCTCGGGTTCGCTGTCCGCCTTTTCGTAGAGCGACCAGTACTTCTTGAACCAGGTATTGCCGGGCGACAGGCCTTCGAAATTCAGCACCAGGTTTGCGCCGTCGAACTTGCCATTGCCGAGATCCGCCATCAGCGCCGCCGGCCAGGACCCGCCCGCGAGGCCGCCGGTGTAGCGCATCGGGTTGCGGCCCTTCTCGCCGGCCCAGTAGGACAGCGGCGCGCCGTTCAGCACCAGCGGCCCCATCAGATCGGGGTCGGAGGCGCCGAGCATCATCACCGCCCAGCCGCCCTGGCAATTCCCGATCACCACCGGCTTCGCCGCCTTCGGGTGCAGGTCATGCACGGTGCGGAGGAAGGTGCGTTCCGCCGCGGTGATGTCGAGGATGGTCTGGCCGGGCTCGGGGTCCTTGAAGAAGATGACGAAATAGACCGGGTGGCCGCGGCGCAGCGCGACGCCGACCTGGCTGTCCGACTTGAAGCCGCCGATGCCGGCGCCATGGCCGGCGCGGGGGTCGATGATGACGAAGGGGCGCATCTTCGCATTGGTGGCCTTGTATCCGGCGGGCGGCAGGATGCGGACCAGGGCGTAGTTGCAGGGGCGCGGCAGGGTGCGGCCATCGACCAGCATCTCCCACTCGAAGACCAGCACCGGGGGGCAGCCGTCCTTCTCATGTTCGACGAAGGCATTGCCGGCGCGGCGCATCGTGTCCCAGAACAGGATGGAGCGCTGGGTCGCATCGACCGCGTACTCCATCGCATCCTGCATCAGGGTCAGCGGGTTGCGCCCGAAGAAGGGCAGCAGGGCTGGCGCGCTGGGGCGGCGGGGCACGAAGGCTTCGGCCTGACGGGTCGCGACCTCGGTCAGGCTCCGGACCTGCTCCAGCGCGCGGCCCATGGTCTCGGCGCCCCGCGCCATCAATTCGCGGCCGGGCAGGGGGGGGACGGCGTTCAATGCGGAATCATCCCTCAGAATGGCGATGCTGCGCTGCACAATAGCGCGCCAGACCCTGTCTTGGCCATGACGTTTTGCCCATCAGGCAACCGGGGGGCGAAGGTGGCCGGCTTCAGGCCCCGGTATCGGCGAATTGCAGGGCGGCGAGCCTTGCGTAGAGCCCGCCCTCGCGCACCAGCGCCTCATGCGTGCCGGCGGCGACGATCCGGCCGCCTTCCATCACCAGGATCCGGTCCGCCCGCCGGACGGTCGCCAGCCGGTGCGCGACCACCAGCGTGGTGCGACCCTGCGCGAGGCGTTCCAGCGCCTGCTGCACCGCCTGTTCGGATTCCGCGTCCAGCGCGCTGGTCGCCTCGTCCAGCAGCAGCACCGGCGCGTCCTTCAGGATCGCGCGGGCGATGGCGATGCGCTGGCGCTGCCCGCCCGACAGCGTGACGCCGCGCGCGCCGAGCGGCGTGTCGTAGCCCTGCGGCAGGGCGGCGATGAACCCATCCGCCGCTGCGGCCCGGGCGGCGCGGCGCACCTCCTCCTCCGTCGCGCCGGGCCGGCCATAGCGGATATTCTCGGCGGCGGAGGCGCCGAAGATCAGCGGTTCCTGCGGCACCAGCCCGATGCGGGCGCGCAGCGCCGCCGGGTCGAGCGTGGCGGCGTCGATCCCATCCACCAGCACGCGGCCGCGCTGCGGGTCGTAGAAGCGCAGCAGCAACTGGAACAGCGTGGTCTTGCCCGCGCCGGAGGGGCCGACCACCGCCACCGTCTCCCCCGGCGCGACATCCAGGCTGACATCGTCGAGCGCAGCGATCCCCGGCCGCGTCGGATAGGCGAAGGTCACGCGATCCAGCGCGATGCGGCCTTGCGGCGGGTTGGGCAGCAGCGCCGGCGTGGCAGGGGCCGCGACCTCGGGCCGGATCGCCAGCAATTCCAGCAGCCGGTCGGCCGCGGCGGCGGCGCGCTGGATCTCGCCCCACAACTCGCTGACGCTCGCGCCGGCGCTGGCGGCAAGCACGGCGTAGAAGACGAAGGCCGCCAGCTGCCCGCCGGACATGCGCCCGGCCACCACATCATGCCCGCCGACCCAGAGCGCGAAGGTGATGGCGCCGAAGCCCAGCAGGATCACCGCCAGGATCAGCGCGGCGCGGGACGCCACGCGGCGCAGCGCGGCGGCGACCGAGAGCTCCGTCTCCGCCGCGAAGCGGGCGCGTTCGGTGGGTTCCTGGGTGAAGGCCTGCACGGTGCGAAGGCCGTTCAGCGTTTCCTCCGCCCGCGCGGCGAGGTCGGCGATCCGGTCCTGCGCGGTGCGGGACAGCTTCCTCTCTCGCCGGCCGAACAGGACAAGGGGCACCACCACCAGCGGCAGCACCAGTGCGACGATGCCCGCGAGCTTGAGGGAGGTCGCGGCCATCATCGCCAGCGCGCCCGCGCCCGTGACCGCATTCCGCAGCCCCATGGAGATCGCGGAGCCGACAAGCGATTGCAGCAGCGCCACATCCGCCGTCATGCGCGACAGGATGTCGCCCGTGCGCGCGGTATCGAGGAAGGAGGGGCTGAGCCCCAGCACATGGTCGTAGACGCGCGTCCTGATATCGGCCGCGACCCGTTCGCCGAGCCAGGACACCAGGAAGTATCGCGTGGAGGTGGCAATCGCGAGGCCCGCCACGATCGCCACCATCAGCCCCGCCGCGGCATCGAGCCCCGCCCCGCTGCCTGGCCCAAGCCCGGTATCGATCAGCCGCGCGACCCCCTGGCCGAGCGCGAGGGTCAGCAACGACGCACAGATCAGCGCCGCCCCCGCGCCGATGGCGCGCGGCAGATAGGGGCGCAGATGCGGCAGGAGCAGCCCGAGCGCCACGAGCGGCGCGCGGGAGGGGGAGGGGGCGGTCACGCCGGCAAGGTGAGCCTGCCCGCCCCCTTCCGCAAGTTGCGCTACTTCAGGAAGTCCGGCTCCAGCAGGCGGGGCAGGAACAGCGCCACATCCGGCCACAGGATCAGAAGCGCCAGGACGCCGAGCATCGGCAGCAGCATGATGCAGGTGTCCTTCAGCACATCCATCACCCGCACCCCCGCGACGGCGCAGGATATCAGCAGGCATAGCCCGTAGGGCGGCGTGACCAGCCCAAAGGCGAGGCTGACGATGCCGACCATCGCGAAGTGGATCGGGTGCAGCCCCGCCGCCTCCGCCACTGGCTGGAGGATGGTGCCGACGATGATGATGGCCGGGATCGCATCCAGGAAGCAGCCCACGACCAGGAAGACGCCGGCGATGAAGAAGCCGGTCAGGATCGGCCCCATCTCCCACGCCGAGACGCCGGAGAGCAGCGCTTCCGGGATCTTGTAGAAGGCGAGCAGCCAGCCGAAGGCGCTGGCCGTGCCGACGCAGAACAGGGTGATGGCGGCGAAGCGCCCCGTTTCGCTGAAGGCGGTCCACAGGCCCTTCAGGTTCATCTCCCGGTACACGATGACCGAGAGGATCATGGCGTAGAGCACGGCGATGCAGGCGGCTTCCGTCGCGGTGAACCAGCCGAAGATCTTGCCGCCGATGATGATGAAGGGCGTCATCAGCGCGGGCAGCGAGACGAACAGCGCCGAGCCGAATTCGCCCCAGCTGGCCTTGCCATAGGTCGGGTAGCCGCGCGCCTTCGCATAGGCATGCACGGTCGCCATCTGCACCAGGCCGAGCAGCAGGCCGGGGATCACGCCCGCCAGGAACAGCCCGCCGATCGAGACCGTCAGCACGCCGCCCCAGACGATCATCATGATTGAGGGCGGGATGATCGCCGCCAGCACCGCGGAGACGGCGGTGATCGCGACGGAGAAGGAGACATCGTAGCCCTCGCGCCGCTGCGCCTCGATGAACATCTTGCCCTGGCTGGCGGCGTCGGCCGTGGAACTGCCGGAGATGCCGGCGAAGAAGATCGACAGCACGACGTTGATCTGCGCGAGGCTGCCCGGCAGGTGGCCGACCATGGCGCGCGACAGGCGGATCAGGCGGTCTGTGATGCCGCCGATGGTCATCAGGTTCGCCGCCAGCAGGAAGAAGGGCACGGCCAGCAGGATGAAGCTGTTATAGGCGTTGAACGTCTCCTGCACGAGGATCATCGGCCAGAGCCGGTCCTCGATCAGCAGCGGCGGCAGGCAGGCGAGGCCGAGCGCGACCGCGACGGGCACGCGCAGCGCGAGCATCCCGAAGAAGCCGCCGAACAGCATCCAGGCGGCCGTGCCGGGGTCGATGACATTGCCGCCCATCACGGCTGCTCCCTTTCGCCGTGGATGAGCACCTGCACATCGTCCCACATCCGCTCGCCCTGGAAGATGATCCAGGTGAGGCCGGCGATGGGCCAGGCCATGTGGATGGTCCAGAGCGGCAATTCGGCCAATTCGCTGATGCGGAACCAGGCGGTGTCGGTGAATTCCCACCCCCACCACAGGAAGACGACGGCCATCGCCAGCACGAACAGGCCGGCGAGGAGGTCCATCGCCGCCTTGATGCGGCCGCGCAGGACGGGGAAGAGATCGACCGTGAAATGCGTGCCTTCCCGCACGCCGACCATCGACCCGATCATGATCATCCAGACCAGCAGGAAGCGGGAAAGCTCCTCCGTCCAGATGTAGCGCGGGACGATCTCGGTGAAGCGCGCGAAGATCTGCATGGTGACCGGCACGATGATGATCGCGACGGTCAGGACCAGCAGCAGGTCGAGCACCCGGCTGTAGAGAAAGCTCATGCGGCGCAGGAAGCCGCGCGCGCCGGGTTGCGGCATGCGATGGGTCCTTCGGTGCCAGTCGGGAAGGGAGGCCGGGGGCGGCGGCGCTGGCCGCCGCCCCCGGCCTTGCGGGCTACGAGGTCAGCGACGCGATGCGGCTGTGGATGCTTTCCGCGTCGATCTCTCGCGCATAGGCCGCCATCACCGGCTGCACGGCGGCGTTCATCTGCGCGCGTTCGGTGAAGGCCACGCGGCGCAGGCGGCCCGCCTGTTCCAGCGCGGTGATCTTCTGGCCGTCCTCGCCGCTCTCGGTCTGGCGGCCGAAGGCGGCGGCCTCCCGCCCCGCGCGGCGGATCGCTTCCTGCAGCTCCCGCGGCAGGCGGTTCAGCGTCTGCACCGAGAAGCAGAGCGGGCGGATGGTGATGGCGTGTTCCGTCATCAGCAGGTTCGGCGCGACTTCGTAGAAGCGCATCTGCTCGACGCCCGCAGCCTCGTTCTCGCCGGCCTCGATGACGTTGTTCTGGATGGCGTTGTAGACCTCGTTATAGGCGATGACCTGCGGGGCCATGCCGATCGCCTGGAAGGTGCGCGACCAGATCGGCGCGCCTTGGACGCGCACGCGAAGCCCGCGCAGCTGCGCCATGTTGGTGGCCGGGCGGTTCGAGAAGATGTTCCGCACGCCGCCGCCGGCATAGCCGATCAGCGCCACGCGGGCGCGGCGCTCCACCTCATCCGCCACGGGCTTGAACAGGTCGCGCTCGATCACCTGGTTCCAATGCGCGAGGTCGCGGAACAGGAAGGGCGCATCGATATAGGGGGCGGCGCGGCTGAAGGTGGACATATGCGCGGGGCTGACGATGGCGAAGTCCACCGCGCGGCCGGCCGACATGTACTCGAAGAACTGCTTCTCGAGGCCGAGCGAGCTGTTGTTGTGCATCACGAAGTTGATGGGGCGGCCGTAATACTGGCGCACCAGCTCCTGGAACCGCGTCATCGTGCGGTTGAAGACGTGGTCGTCGTTGAACTGGCTGGCGCCGTTCAGGGTGATCGGGGCCTGCGCGCGCACCACATTCGGCGCGGCGAGCAGCCCGGCGGCGCCGATGGCGCCCAGCAATGCACGACGTTGCATGGACATTCTCCCTCAAGGTGCCGGATCTTGTCCCCGGCTTGCGGCGGGAAGCGTAAGCCTGTCTCGCCCCGCTTGGGAACCGTGCAGTTACGTGTTCGAGGGCTCTCGGCTCATTGCAAATATGTCAGGTGGGTGGGTGTCCCGTCGCGGCGCCGCGACGTGCGGGCGCTTTCTCAGCGCCAGATGGCGGGACGGACGGCGGCGGCGTTCAGCACGCCATAGGCAATGAGGCCCAGCGCGACGGCGGCGAATTGCGCCTCGATCCCGAAGGGCGCCGCCAGCAGCGCGCCGCCACCCACCGCGATGAGGAGCCGCGCCAGCGCGCCGGCCAAGGGCCAGGCCATGCGGCCCGCGCCCTGGCCTGCGAAATACATCGCCATGCCGAGCCCGAAGGCGCCATAGGCCGGGCCGATCAGCCGCAGCGCCTGCGCCGCGATCGCCACCACCTCCGCATCCTCGGTGAAGGCACGGGCGAAGGTTTCGGGGAACAATGCCACCGCCGCGCCGCAGGCGCCCGCCAGCACGAAGGCCAGCGCGCCGCCCGTCCAGGCCAGGCGTCGCGCTTCCGCCCAATCGCCCGCGCCCACCGCGCGACCGACCAGTGCCGTGAGCGCGGAGCCGATGCCGAAGGCCAGCGGGATCATCAGGAATTCGAGCCGCGCGGAAATCCCATAGGCCGCGACCGCCGCCGCCCCCTGCGCCGCCAGCTGCGCGGTCACCAGGATCGTCGTCAAATTCGCCAGCGCCGCCAGCAAGCAGGCGACGAGGCCGACCGAAAGGATGCGCGCGAACAGGTCCCGCCGGGGCCGCAAGCGGAGCACTGGCGCGAAGCCCGCCCCGCCGCGCAGCACGACCACGCCCATGGCCACAGCCGCCGCCCAGAACACCGCGGCATAGGCGATGCCGAGCCCGGCGAGCCCCGCGCCGAAGGGCTCCACCAGCGCCCAGGCCAAGGGCGGATAGGCGCCCCAGGCCAACGCCAGCACGCGCGCCGCCAGCGCATGCCGCCCGCCGCCCCGCAGCACGGAGGCCAGCGTGTTCGCCAGCCAGACCGGCAGCGCCCCGGCGCCGAACAGCCAGATCGCGTAGGTCGTGGCGGCCCGCGCGGCATCCTCCCCGCCGATCCAGCCCAGCAGGGTATGCGGCGCGAAAGCGAGCGGGATCGCGAAGCAGGCGGCGGCGGCGCAGGCGATCAGCACCGCATGCAGCACCAGCGCCGCCGCCTCCTCACGCCGTCCGGCGCCCAGCGCACGCGCTACGGCGGATGTGACGCCGCCGCCCATCGCGCCGGCGGACATCATTTGCATCAGCAGCGCGAAGGGCAGCACCACCGCCCAGCCGGCGAGCGCCGCCGTGCCTTGCCGGGCGGCGAGCCAGGTCTCGAACAGCTGCGCCGCGATCTGCAGAAGGGAGACGAGCGCCGTCGGCGCCGCCAGCGCCAGGATGGCGCCGAGCCGACGCTTCATGCTCAGGCGGCCTCACCCAGCGGATGGAGGGAGGACGCCAGATCCACCGCATGCACCGAGAAGCCGCAAGCCGCCATGCCGAAGCCTCCGCGCCTGGCCGGATCATGCGCCACGCGGCGCGGCCCGGCCAGACTTGCCCGCGGAGGCTTGCGGCCTGGGGGGATCAGACCTTCGGGCGGGCCTTCAGCTCGTCGCGGATCTCGGCCAGCAGCGCCTCGGTCGGTGTCGGGGGCTTCTCGGCGTTCTCGTCACGCATCTTGAGCTTGGTCAGCGCCTTGAGCAGCCAGAAGATGGCCATGGCGACGATGATGAACTTGATGATCGCGTTGATGAAGACGCCGATGCCCAGCACCGCCGCGCCCGCTTCGCGCGTGGCGTCCAGCGAGGCCTTGCGCTCGCCGCTCAGCACGATGAACAGGTTCGAGAAGTCGATGCCGCCGATCAGCAGGCCGATGATCGGGTTGATCAGGTCTTCGACCAGGGACCCCACGATGGTCGTGAAGGCGGCGCCGATCACGATGCCGACCGCGAGGTCGATCACATTGCCCCGCAGGATGAACTTCTTGAACTCGGCCAGCCAGGCCGGCTCCTTCAGCGGTATCGGCGATTCCATCGTATTCTCCTGGGGTGTTCGGGACTGGCTGAATCCGTCCTAGCTACCAAATTAATCTGTTTCGATGTCGTCGCGCCAGATGCCCTCGCGCGCGACCATGGCTTGCGGGATCGTCCCGACCATGCCCATTGTGCCCCCGTCGCAGACGCCGTTGGGGAGCGGTCCGAAGCGCGTGATCCGCTTGGTCATCGGGGCCCGTTGGTCCTCGTCATGGACGATGCGTTCCTGGCTGGCGTGCAGGCTTTCAGGCCTGCCCTTCAGGACGGAGACGCTTTGCCTGTCGGGTGCCGAGGGCGCAGACAAGTCCGCCACGCCGGCCTCCACCGGGCTGATCCCGGTGCTGGAGCATGACGGCTTCCTGGTGACGGACCCCGTGGCCATCGCCGAATACCTGTGGGAACTGGCGCCGGGCTGCGGGATCTGGCCCGCCGATCTCCGGGCGCGCACCGCGGCGCGCATGTCGGCGGCCGAGGTGCAGGCCCATTTCGCCGAGTTGCGCGCGGCGCTGCCGATGAACCTCGTCAAGCGCTGGCCGATCCGCAACGGCATCCCGTCCCATGTGAAGCTGATCGGGCGCCCGGGCGTGGCTGCGCAATTGGCGCGGGTGCAGGATAGCTGGCGGCAGGCGCGGGCGGCATGGGGCGGCGGGGGGCCATACCTGTTCGGCGCGGAGTTCTGCTTCGCGGATGCGATGTGGGCGCCGATGGCCAGCCGGTTCCGCACCTATTCCGTGGTGCTTGCGCCCGATGCGCAGGCCTATGCCGATGCTGTGCTGTCGCACCCCCATGTCGCCGAATGGGTCGCCGCGGCCGAGGCCGAGGCGCGGGAGATCGGCTGGGACGCCTGCGCCGCCTGGCCCTGACCGGCCCTCGCGCGGCCCCCGTCGCGATCCGCCTTATGCCTCGATCAGGTCGACCGTGACCTCCAGCACCTGCCTGCCGCCGCCGAGCAGGATGCCCTTCACCGGGCTGATATCGGCATAGTCCCGCCCCCAGCTCAGCAGCACATGCTCGTCGCGCACGACGAGGTCGTTGGTGGGGTCGAGGTCCACCCAGCCCAGCTCCGGGCCCATCCAGGCGCCCACCCAGGCATGGCTCTGGTCGGCGCCCTGGCGGCGCGCCTGGCCGGGGGCTGGGCGGGTGCGGACATAGCCGGAGCAGTAGCGCGCCGGCAGCCCGATGGCGCGCAGCCCCGCGATCATCAGATGCGCGAAATCCTGGCAAACCCCCGCGCGCAGCGACAACACCTGGCTCACAGGTGTCGAGATGGTGGTAACGCCGGGCTTGAAGGCGAAGTCGCGCCGGATGCGCGCCGTCAGCTCCAGCAGCCCTTCCAGGATGGGCCGCCCCGGTGGGAAGCTCCGCGCCGCATAGGCCCCGGCGCCGGCATCGGCGGGGGCAAGCTGGCTCGGCAGCGCGAATTCGGCCGCGCCGGCGCCCTCCGGCCGCAAGGTCGCGTCGCGAACAGCCTCCCAGGCCAGGGTGCTAGCGGCGGGCGGGGGCGCGGGGAAGCCGACCTCCACCACCGCGTCCAGCACCACCTCCAGCCGGTCATGCGGCGCCTCGATCGATAGCCAGGTCACGCCATTGCCGTGGTGGTCGGTGCCCTCGGTCCGGTGGGCCGGCGCCGGTGTGATGTCGAGCCGCGCCGAATGGACCACCTGGCCGGGCACGGGGCGTGGCGTCAGGTGCAGCAGGTGGTTCGCGATATCGACCGGCTGGGCATAGCGGTAGAGCGTCGCGTGGCGCAGCGCGTAGCGAATGCCGCGCGGGGCGGGAGATTGCTGCACTAGGTCCCGGCCTCCGCCTCGTCCTCGCCCAGTACGCGGGCGCGAATGTGGGAGACGTAGCGCCGCGCGACGGCGTCCGACAGCGCACCCAGCTCGTGTTCCAGCGCGAACAGCGCATCCGGCAGCGCCGCCGCGGCCGCGCCGCGATCCGGCGCGACCAGCACGTCATCCACCAGCGCCTGCGGACGGCGGGCGAGGACGGCGGCGGTCGCGGCCAGGCTGTCGCCGGCTTCTCCGATTTCCGCCAGCCGTTCCGCGACGGCCGCCACCTGGAAGCCGAGCGCCCGCGGGTTGGACGGATCGGCGAGCACGAGGTCCAGCACCGGCGCCGGCTGCACCGTGCCGAGGTAGCGCGCGCGATAGGTCAGCGTGGAATCGCAGAGCTCGAGCGCGAGGCGCAGCCCCGCCTCGATCCGTCCCGGCGGCTCCAGCAGCGCCTGGCCGACATTCCGCGCGGTTGCTTGCGCGCGCTCGATCCGGCGGCCGAGGTCGAGGAACATCCACGCCCCGCCGCGCACCATGTTCTCCGCCGCGAGGCCCGAGAGGTTGGTGCAGGCGCGGATGATCGCGGTCGCGGCCTCCGCCAGCGCATCGAGGCCGACGGAAGCGGCCGCCAGCTTCGCGCGCCCGTCCTGGCTGAGCTGCGCCAGCGCCGCCCACATGTCATGCGTCAGCCGGTCGCGCACCGCCGCCTGCGGGCGTTCCACTGCCTCCACCAGTGCCAGCAGCGCGCCGCCGGGGGCGGCGGCGGCGGCGATGGCGCGCGGCAGCAGCCCGCCATCGGGCGGGCTCGCGGCCGATTGCGCGTCCAGCAGCCCGGCGGCGTGGAGGCAGCGGGCGAGCGCGCGCATTTCGGACAATTCGCGCGGCAGCGCCGCGCCGCGCAGCAGCCGCATCAGCAGCGCCCGCGTCAGCCGCGCCGCGGCTTCCAGCCGTTCCAGGTAGCGGCCGAGCCAATAAAGCTCATCGGCCACCCGACTCGGCAATTCGCCGGAGGATCGGCGGATGGCGAGGCTCGCGGCGCGCGGCGGCGGGGGCCCTAGGATGTCGGCGCTGTCCTCGGCCAGGACCCAGACATCCTTGGCCGCGCCGCGCCGCGTTGGCGGAGTGGCGATGCCCTGTTCGGCCGTCTCGCCGAGCACATGGGCGAGCCCGCCCGGCATGGCGTGCCAGCTGCCATCGGCGTCCCGCGCCAGGAAGACGCGCAGCACGACCGGCGCGGGGGCCAGGCTTTCCCCCACCAGGCAGGGCGCGGCGGAAGGGGGCAGGGCGCGCGTGGCGGCAAGGCGCCAGGGCTCCCGGCCCGCGCCACCGCCGAAGGCTTCCAGCGGGCCGAGCGGCAGCGGCGCGCCGGGGTCGAAGGCGGAGCGCAGGCGCCAGCCATCGGGCGCCGCGCGCACGCGGTCCAGCGATTGGGGATCGCCCAGCCAGAGCGTCTCGACCTGCGGCATCAGAAGACCCTCGCCCAGCAGGTGCCGCGACGCGGCGGCCAGGTAGTCCGACAGGCCCGGCGCTTCGGCGACCATGGAGCCGGGGGCGTTGACCATGCGCACTGCGCCGTCCCGCAGGCTGCCCATCAGCCCGGGCACGCCGCCGCCATGCTGGTCGAATTCCAGCGGGTCGCAGGCCTCGCCCTTGATCCGGCGGAGGATGACATCGACCCGGCGCAGGCCGCGCAGGGTCTTCAGGAACACCTCGCCTCCACGCACCGTCAGGTCGCCGGGCTCCACCAGTTCCAGGCCGAGTTCGCGCGACAGGAACAGGTGCTCCAGCCAGGTCTCGGCACGGGCGCCGGGGGTCAGCAGGGCGATGCGCGGATTGTCCACGCCGTCGGGCGCCAGCGCCTGCAGCGCGCCGATCCAGCGGTCGAAGAAGGGGCGCAGCGGGCGGACCTGCATGGCGCGGAAGGCCTCTGGCAGGATGCGGCCGAGCAGCGCGCGGTTCTCGGCGGCGAAGCCCACGCCATTGGCGCCGCCGCAGCGATCCGCCAGCACGCGCCAGCGCCCATCCGGGCCGCGCAGCAGGTCGGCGCCGTAGAAGGTCAGGCGCTGGAATTCCGCCCGCACCGAGGCGCGGCAGGGGCGCAGGAAATGCGGATTGCCGAGCACGAGTTGTGCCGGGATCACGCCCGCCTGCAGCAGCGCCTGCGGGCCATAGATGTCGGCAAGCAGGGCGGAGAACAGGCGTGCGCGCTGGGCGAGGCCGGCCTCCACTTCGGCGAATTCGCTGGCGGTCAGGATCAGCGGCACCGGGTCGCAGCGCCAGGGCCGCCGCGCGCGGGCGGCTTGGCCGGCGGCCGAGGCGTCCAGCACCGTCGCGACGCTTTCCTCCTCGAAGGCGCGGTCCAGGCGGCGGGCGCGCTCGGCCAGTTGCGCGTAGCCGAGCGAGGAGAAGGCGCCGAGCAGCCTGCGCCAGGACGGCCGGACGCGGCCCTGGCCGTCCACCATCTCATCGATCTGCGGCGGGGCCTGCTCCGCCGGTGCCATGCCGGTCAGGATCCGCGCCTTGGATCGAGGCGCGCGGCGCGGCGCAGGTCGAGCGTACGCGGGGTCTGGCGGGAGGGCATGGCGAGCGGTTCCTGCATCAGGCCCGGCGTATGGCCGAAGGCGAAGAAGCGCGCCATCCGGCGGGCCTCGGCTTCGTTCGCATTGACCGGGAAGGTCGCGTAGTTGCGCCCGCCCGGATGGGCGACGTGATGCGTCGCGCCGCCGAGGCTCCGGCCCGACCAGCTGTCCCAGATGTCGAAGACCAGCGGCGCCTGGGCGCGGATGGTCGGATGCAACGCCGATGGCGGGTCCCAGGCCTTGAAGCGGACCCCGGCGACATACTCCCCCGCCCGCCCGGTGGGCGCGAGCGGCACGGCGGCGCCGTTGCAGGCGAGTGTGAAGCGTTCCGGAATCCAGCCCGTCACCTTGGCCTGCACGCGTTCGACGCTGCTGTCCACATAGCGCGCGGTGCCGCCCGCCGTCGCTTCCTCGCCCAGCACATGCCAGGGCTCCAACGCGCAGCGCAGTTCCAGTTCCATGTCCCGCACCACCGTGGCGCCGATGCGGGGGAAGCGGAATTCCAGATGCGGCGCGAACCAGGACGGGTCGAAGCCGAAGCCGAGGCCGCGCAGGTCTTCCAGCACATCGGCGAAATCCTGCGCGACGTGGTGCGGCAGCATGAAGTCGTCCTGCAGCCGCGTGCCCCAATGGATCAGCTTGCGGTCATAGGGACGTTCCCAGAAGCCCGCGACCAGCGCCCGCAGCAGCAGCTGCTGCACCAGCGACATCCTGGCATGGGGCGGCATCTCGAAGCCGCGCACCTCCACCAGGCCGCGCCGGCCGCCGGGGCCTGAGGGGTCGTAGAGCTTGTCGATGCAGAATTCCGTGCGGTGGGTGTTACCCGTCATGTCCACCAGCAGGTTGCGGAAGATGCGGTCCACCAGCCAGGGCGGCGTCTCCGCCCCCGGCGGGGGCACCTCCGCGAAGGCGGTCTCCAGCTCATAGACCGCATCGGTGCGGGCTTCGTCCACGCGGGGATGCTGGCTTGTCGGGCCGATGAACTGGCCGCTGAACAGGTACGAAAGGGACGGGTGGTTGTGCCAGAAGCCGACCAGCGACTTCAGCAAATCGGGACGGCGCAGGAAGGGGCTGTCCGCGGGCTCGGCCGCGCCCATCACCATGTGGTTGCCGCCGCCGGTCCCGACATGCTTGCCGTCGAGCGCGAATTTCTCCGCCGCCAGACCGACCTGCCGCGCTTCCTCATAAAGCGTCGTCGTGCGGTCAGACAGCTCGTCCCAGCTGGTTGCCGGGTGGATGTTCACCTCGATCACGCCGGGATCGGGCGTGACGGAGAAATGCAGGATGCGCGGGTCCGATGGCGGCAGGTAGCCTTCCAGCACAACCTTGCGCCCGGCCTCCCGCGCGGTCGCCTCGATCGCGGCGAGCAGGTCGAGCCAATCCTCCGCCACCGCCAGCGGGGGCAGGAAGATGTGCAGCATCCCGCCGCGCGGCTCGACGCAGAGCGCGGTGCGGACCACGCCGGGTTCTTCCCGCCCCACCTCGGGCAGCGTCATCTCCACGATCCGCGCGCGGCCTTCCGGCAGGCCAGTGCGCGGGGGCAGGGGCGCGCGGCGCGCGAAGGGGTCGCGGTCTGGCTCGGCTTCGATCGCGGCGTCGCTGGCCCAGGGCAGGCTGTCGAGCGGCAGCCGAAAACCCAGCGGGCTGTCGCCGGGGATCAGCAGCATCGCTCCGTCGCGGAAGGCCCAACGGCCGCTTTCCCAGATCCGCGCTGCGCCGACACCCACCCGCCGCAGCGGCAGGACGGAGCCGACTTCCTCCGCGATCCCCTGGCCGAAGATGCGGGCCAGCCGCGCGCGTTCCAGCGGGTCGCGCAGCTTCGACGCTTCGGCCAGCACATTGGCGGGCAGCATCTTCTCTCGCCAAAGGTAGTAATGCGCGTCTTCATGCGCCGGGATGCGGAGCCGCGGATCGAGGCCGAGCTTGCCGGCCAGCCGCGTCGCGAATGCGGCGGCATCGCGCGGCGTCGCGGTGTCGCGGTCGTCGTCGGAGGCGAGCAGGGATGTGTCCGTCCAGACCTTCTCCCCATCCGCGCGCCAATGGCAGTAGAGCGCCCAGCGCGGGAGTTGTTCGCCCGGATACCACTTGCCCTGCGCGGTGGTCAGCGCCGCGCCCGGCGCCCAGAGCGGCTGCAGCCGGCGCAGCAGGCGCCCGGCATAGGCCCGCTTGGTCGGGCCAAGCGCGTCGATGTTCCATTCTGGCGCGTCGCGGTCGGTCTCGGCGACGAAGGTCGGCTCCCCGCCGAGCGTCAGGCGGAGTTGGCCGGCGTCCAGCGCGGCATCTACCCGCGCGCCCATCGCCTGCACCGCATGCCATTGCGCGTCGGTGTAGGGCTTGGTGACGCGTGGCGTTTCCGCCACGCGGCGGACTTCCATGTGGAAGCCGAATTCGGTCTCGCATTCATCCACCCCGCCGGTGATCGGCGCGGCGGAAGCGGGCTCTGGCGTCGCGGCCAGCGGGATATGGCCTTCGCCGGCCAGCAGGCCCGAAGTGGGGTCGAGCCCGATCCAGCCGGCGCCCGGCACATAGACCTCGGCCCAGGCATGGAGGTCGGTGAAATCCTCGGCCGGGCCGGCGGGGCCTTCGACCGGTTTCACATCCGGCACCAGCTGGATCAGGTAGCCGGAGACGAAGCGCGCGGCGAAGCCGAGATGGCGCAGGATGGTCACCAGCAGCCAGCCGCTGTCGCGGCAGGATCCCTGGCGCTTCTCCAGCACCTGTTCCGGCGTCCAGACGCCGGGCTCCATCCGGACGATGTAGCCGATCTCGGCCGCCAGGCGCTGGTTGAGATCCACCAGGAAATTCACCGTATTCGGCGCTTCGCGGGGGATATCGCGCAGGTAGCGCGCCAGCAGAGGGCCGGGGGGGCTCAGGCGGCGGAAGGGGGCGAGTTCCTCGGCCAGGACGGGGTCATAGGCGAAGGGGAAGGCCTCGGCCGCCGGCTCCACGAAGAAGTCGAAGGGGTTGATGGTCGCCATGTCGGCGACGAGATCGACCGTCACCTCGAAATGCCGGACCCGTTCGGGGAAGACCACGCGGGCGCAGAAATTGCCCTGCGGATCCTGCACCCAGTTCAGGAAATGCGGCTTCGGCGAGATGCCGAGCGAATAGGACAGGATCGGCGTGCGGCCATGAGGCGCCGGACGCAGCCGGATGGTCTGCGGCGACAGCCCGACCAGGCGGTCGTAGCTGTAGCGGGTGCGATGCGTCAGCGCGGCATGGATGCTCATGGGGGGAGGCCCTGGGACAGCGATCCGCTATCCCATCGGATCGGTGCGCCCCGCAAGGGCGGCGTGCTGTGGTGTGCGGCTGCGCGCCGGGGCGTGCCTGGACAGCACCCCGCCCCGGGGGGCACCTTGCGCCCACAAGGCCGATGACGGGGGAATATCCATGGCGGAGAAGTTTGCGCTGGTGACGGGCGCCGGGTCCGGGGTCGGGCGCGCGACGGCGCAGGCGCTGGCGGCGGCGGGCTGGGCGGTGGCGCTGATCGGCCGCCGCAAGGACGCGCTGGAGGAAACGGCCACGATGTGCGGCGGCGCCCGCACCCTTGTGCTGCCCTGCGATGTCAGCGACCCGGCGGCGGTCGAGGCCGCCTTCGCCACGCTGAAATCCGAATTCGGCCGGCTGGACCTGCTGTTCAACAATGCCGGCACCAATGTCCCCGGCACACCCTTCGAGGAATTGACCGCCGCGCAATGGCTTGGTGTGGTTGCGGTGAACCTGAATGGCATGTTCCTGTGCGGCCATGCGGCCTTCCGGATGATGAAGGACCAGTCGCCGCAGGGCGGGCGGATCATCAACAACGGCTCGATCAGCGCGCATGCGCCCCGGCCGGGCAGCGCGCCCTATACCGCGACGAAGCATGCGGTGACGGGGCTGACGAAGTCCATGAACCTCGATGGCCGTCGCTTCGACATCGCGGTCGGGCAGATCGACATCGGCAATGCCGAAACGCCGATGACGGCCCGCATGGCCAAGGGCGTGCCGCAGGCCGACTGGACCATCAAGGCCGAGCCGCGGATGGACGTCGCCCATGTGGGCCAGGCGGTGGCACAGATGGCCACCTGGCCGCTGGAGACCAATGTGCTCACCATGACCATCATGGCCACCAAGATGCCTTATGTCGGGCGCGGGTGAGCCAGGGCATCGGCCAGGGAAGCGGGAGGACAGGATGAACAAACTCGACCTTTCGGGTCGCGTCGCCATCGTCACCGGTGGCGCGCGTGGCATCGGGCTTGCGGTGGCGCGGCGGATGGTCGCCTCCGGCGCTTCCGTCTCGATCTGGGACATGGACCCGGCGAAGGCCGAGGAAAGCCGCGCGGCGCTGGCCGCCGACGGCACGGTCAGCGCGCAAGTGCTGGACCTGTCGGATGAACTGGCGGTGGCCGAAGCCACCGCGAAGACGCTCGCGGCCCATGGCCGGATCGACATCCTGGTGAACAATGCCGGCATCACCGGCGGCAATGCGCCGAGCTGGGAGATCCCCGTCGCGCAATGGCGGCGGGTGATGGAGGTGAACCTCAACGCGCCCTTCATCGTCGCCTCCGCCGTCATGCCGCACATGATCGCGAATGGCTGGGGGCGGGTGGTCAACATCGCCTCCGTCGCCGGCAAGGAAGGCAATCCGAACGCGGCGCATTACAGCGCCTCCAAGGCGGGCCTGATCGGCTACACCAAGAGCCTGGCGAAGGAAGTGGCGCAGAAGGGCGTGCTGGTGAACTGCGTCACCCCCGCCGCCGCCAAGACCGACATCTTCGCCCAGATGACGGAAGCGCATATCGCCTTCATGCTGTCGAAGATCCCGATGGGCCGCTTCGTAGAGGTGGAGGAGATCGCGTCGCTGGTCTGCTGGCTGTCCAGCGCCGATTGTTCCTTCTCCACCGGCGCGGTGTTCGACATCTCGGGCGGCCGCGCCACGTACTGAGCGTATCCCCCGCGGCCTGCGCCGCAACGGGCCGCGGGGACGACGGCAGACAGACGGAGGCCCGCATGCGTCGCATCCTGCCCATCCTGGTCCTGCTGGCGCCGCTGCCCGCCGGGGCGCAGGACGCGGCGGAGGGGCGGCGGCTGGCGGAGCAATGGTGCGCCCATTGCCACCGCGTCGCGCCCGCCGGGCCGGGCCCGGCGAGCGATGCGGCGCCGGATTTTGCCACCATCGCCGCGCGCCCCGGCCGTAACGCGGAGGCCATCGCGACCTTCCTCCGCACGCCTCATGCCGGCATGCCCGATCATGGGCTGACCTTGCGCCAGTCGCGCGACCTGGCGGCGCATGTGGTCGCGCAGGGCGCGCGGTAGGTAGCCAGAGGGGCGATAACCGGGCCGCCGCAAGCGGCCCGGTAGGATCACTCCACCACGATGTTCTGGGCGCGGGCGAGGTCGCGGAAAGTGGCGATCTCACGCGCGATGAACGCGGAAAACGCCTCGGGCGTCGTCTGCTGCGGCATTTCGAGGAAGTTCGCGCGGTAGCGCTCGGCGGTCTCTGGCGCGCGCAGGAAGGCCTGGGTCTCGGCGGCCAGCCGCGCCAGGATCGGCGCCGGCGTGCCCGCGGGCGCCGCGAGGCCGTGCCAGGACGCAAGCTCGGCGCCCGGGAATGTCTCGTTCAGCGCCGGCAGGTCCGGATAGGCGGGCATGCGGACCGGCGCGGTGGTGGCCAGCGCGCGGATGCGGCCTTCGCGGATCAGCGCAGCGGTGGTGGCCGCGACATCGAGCGAGACATCGATGGTGCCGGCCAGCAGCGCCTGCAGCAGCGGCCCGCCGCCGGTGAAGGGCACATGCGTCATCCGCACGCCCGCCTTCGCCAGGAACAGCTCCATGCCGAGATGCAGCGAGGATCCGACGCCCGACGATCCGTAGTTGATCGCCTCCGGCCGCGCCCGCGCGGCGGCGACGAGGTCGGCGACGCTGCGGACATCGGGCAGCTTCTGCGGGTTCACCAGCAGCAGCGCCGGCGTGACGGCGAGGTTCGAGATCGGCGCGAAATCCTCAAGCGGGCGATAGGGCAGGGGCTGGCGGCGCACCGCCGGCACGATCGCATTGGCGGCGATGTTGATGAGGCCGATGGTGGTGCCGTCCGGCGCGCTCTTCGCCAGGGCGTCGACGCCGATGGTGCTGCCGGCGCCGCCGCGATTTTCCACCACGAAGGGCTGGCCCAGCGCCTGCTGGAAATGCGCCGCCAGGATGCGCCCCACGATGTCGGCCGCGCCGCCGGGCGGGAAGGGGATGATGAAGCGCACGGGGCGGGAGGGCCAGGCCTGCGCCTGTGCCAGCGACGGCGCGGCGATGGCGCCGGCCGCAAGCATCAGGGCATGGCGACGGGTGGTTCGCATGGCACTTCCTCCGTGTTCCGTTCAGCGGTCTTGTCAGTTCTGGAACTTGGTTCCACGATATGGACAGAGTTTGGCCGGGTCAACGGCCGCCCCCCGGGAGATCCATGCCGCCACGCCCGCGCCAGCCCGACGCCGAGGAGGATGCCGGCGCCGTCCCCGGCACCCAGGCGCTGACGCGCGGCATCGCGCTGCTCAACCTGGTGGCCGATGCCGCAGCACCCCTGCGCTTCACCGAGATCGCGGAGCGCGCCGGCCTCGCGCGCCCGACCGCCCACCGC
>JBIIRI010000038.1:0-23832 GCA_044341625.1 Roseomonas sp. | reverse complement strand
GTGGGGGCCCCGGCCTTTGCGCCATTTCTGTGCGGTTGCGCTGCGTTGCCGCGGCAGAGCCGCGGCGCCGCCCGGGGGCAGTGCCGGGTTTCGATAGGCGCTTCAAGACGCCGCACGGCATGTGGTGCGGTCGGGCGCCGTGGCACCCGACCGGCCCTTATCACTCCGCGGCGGCCAGGATGCGGGAGACAGCCTCGCCCCGGCCGAGCGCGGTCAGCACCGCGTCGATCGGCGGGGATTGCGTGCTGCCGGTCAGCGCGACGCGCAGCGGCTGGGCGACCGCGCCCATCTTGACGCCCTTCACCTCGGCATAGTCGCGCAGCCATTGTTCCAGATCCTTGCGCTCCCACGGTGCATCCGAGAGGAACTGCGCGAGATCCGCGAGCACCGCCTTCGCTTCTGTCGTCAGCAGCGACGCGGCCTTGGCGTCCATTGCGGGCTGGCCGTTCTGGGCGGCGAAGACGGCGGCGCCCGCCAGCTCCTCCAGCGTCCGCGCGCGTTCCTTCAGGTCGGGCATCAGCATCCGCACCCGCGCCGCGCCATCGGTGCCGAACAGCACGCCGCGCTTGGCGAAGCGTTCCAGCACTTCCCGCGTCAGCCGCTCGTCATCGGCGGCGCGGAGGTAGACGCCGTTGAAATGCTCGAGCTTCTTGTAGTCCATCCGCGCCGCGGCGCGGCCGATATCGGCGATGTCGAAGATCTTCACCACCTCCTCGCGCGTGATGATCTCGGTGTCGCCATGGCCCCAGCCGAGGCGCAGGAGGTAGTTGCAGACGGCTTCCGGCAGGAAGCCCTGTTCGCGGAATTCGAGCGCGCCGACCGCCCCATGCCGCTTCGACAGCTTCGCGCCATCCGCGCCGTGGATCAGCGGCACATGCGCGAAATGGGGGCGGCGCCAGCCCATCGCGTCATAGACCATGCACTGCCGGAACGTGTTGGTCAGGTGGTCGTCGCCGCGGATCACATGGGTGATCTGCATGTCGTGGTCGTCCACCACCACCGCATGCAGGTAGGTGGGCGTGCCGTCCGAGCGCAGGATGATCATGTCGTCCAGCTCGCTCGCCGCCACGCGGACCTCGCCCTGCACCAGATCCTTCACCACCGTCTCGCCCTCACGCGGGGCGATGATGCGGATGGCCGGCGCGACGGAAGGCGCGTTCTTCGCGTCCATCCCGATCCAGCTTCTGCCATCGTATTTGAACGGGCGCTTCGCGGCTTCCGCCGCCGCGCGCTGGGCGGCCAGCTCGTCCGGCGTGTCATAGGCCAGATAGGCCTTGCCCATCGCCAGCAGCGCGCGCGCGATCTCGGCATGGCGGGCTTCGCGGGCGGATTGGAAGACCGGCGGCTCATCCGGCGACAGGCCGAGCCATTCCAGGCTCTGCAGGATCTGCTGCACGGCTTCGGGGGTGGAGCGCGCCTTGTCCGTATCCTCGATGCGGAGAAGGTACTGCCCGCCATGGCGGCGGGCGAACAGGTGGTTCAGCAGCGCCGTGCGCGCGCCGCCGATATGCAGGTAGCCGGTGGGCGAGGGGGCGAAGCGGGTGCGGACCGACATGGGATGCCTTGGTAGGGTCTAGGGGGACGTCGTCGAGGGAGGCGCTTCCTACAGCACCTTGGGCGCGGGCAGAACCGCCAAGCCCGTCACCGGATGATGCCTGTCTGAGCGGTGGCATCGCGATGTCCGAAATGCTACCCAGGGTTGCGTGAGCCTCGCCTTGGCCTCCCCCGAACGGACGCTCCTCGCCGCCCGCTTGCGCGGGGCGGCGGAAGCGGCGCTCGCCCGGCAGCATGGCCGCTTCGGGCCGTGGCTGGCCGTGGCCCTTGGCGCCGGGGTGCTGCTCTATTTCCAGGCCTCCGAGGAACCGGGCGGCGGCGCCTTGTGGCTTGGCCTGCCGCTGGCCCTGCTGGGCTTCTGGATCGCGCGCCGCGCGCCACTGGCCGGCTGGGCGGTCGGGCTGGTCGCGGCGGGATTGATCGGCTTCGGCGTGGCCGGCTGGCACGCGGCACGGATGCCCCCGCCGCTCGACCTGCCGCGTGGCGCGGTCGTCCTCACCGGCACGGTCACGGAGGTCGAGCTGCTGCCCCAGGGCCGCCGCGTGACGCTGGCGGCAGCACGCATCGCGGAGGATGAGCCGCTCGCGCGCACCCTGCGGATCCGCCTGCGCGCCGACGACCCGGCCCGGCCCGCGCCGGGCGACACGCTCAGCCTGCGGGCCACGCTGCGCCTGCCGACGGCGCCAGTGGTCCCCGGGGCGTGGGACTTCCAGCGCGCTGCCTATTTCTCGGGCCTCGGCGCCCATGGCACGGCGCTCGGGCCGGTCGCGGTGCTGGCGCGGGACGAAGGCGCGCCCGGCTTCGCTGCGCTCCGCATCGCGCTGGAGGCGCGGGTGCAGGCGGCGATCCCCGGCGCCGCGGGGGCCGTGGCGGCGGCGTTGATCACCGGATCCCAGGCCGCGATTCCCGCGCCTGAAATCGCGGCGATGCGCGATTCCGGGCTGGCGCATCTGCTGTCGGTCTCGGGGCTGCACATGGCGATCGTGCTGACCAGCGTCTTCGCGACGCTGCGGCTGCTGGTCGCGCTGGTGCCGTGGCTCGCGCTCCGCGTGCCGGGCAAGGCGGTGGCCGCGCTTGGCGCGCTGGCGGCGGGGGCGGGCTACATGCTGCTCACCGGGGCGCAGGTGCCGATGCAGCGCTGCTTGGTGATGGCGGCGCTGGTGACGCTCGGGCTGCTGGCGGGGCGCCGGGCGCTGACCGTCCGCACCCTGGCGCTGGCGGCGGCGGTGGTGCTGCTGGTGGCGCCCGCGGAACTGCTGGGGCCGTCCTTTCAGATGTCCTTCGGCGCGGTGCTGGCGCTGGCTGCGGGGTATGAGGCGCTGCGGGGCCGCCTCGCCGGGCCGCGTCTCGGGCGGGGCTGGCGGCGGCGCGTGGCGCTCGGGGTGATCGGGCTGATGCTGACCTCGGCGCTCGCGGCGGCGGCGACGGCGCCTTATGGGCTGCATCATTTCGGGCGGCTCCAGATCTATGGCATCGCCGCCAATGCGGTGGCGGTGCCGCTGACCTCGCTCGTGGTGATGCCGGCGGGCATGGTCGCGCTGCTGCTGATGCCGCTCGGCCTGGAGGCACCGGCGCTCTGGGTGATGGGGCAGGGGGTGGAGGCGATCCTGGCGACGGCGCGTCTGGTCGCCGCCTGGCCACAGGCGGCACCGGCCCTGCCGCCGATCCCGGGCCCCGCGCTGGCCATCGCGAGCTTCGGCTTCTGCTGGCTGGCACTCTGGCGGGGCAGGGTGCGGCTGGTGGGCTTGCCGATCATGGCCGGGGCGCTGGCGGCGGGGCTGCTCTCGCCGCCGCCCGACCTGCTCGTCTCGGCCGATGGGCGCTTGATCGCGCTGCGGACCACGGAAGGCGTCTTTCTGCAGGAACAGTCGGGCGCCAGCCCCTTCGCGCGATCGGTGCTGCTGCGCCAGCTGGGCGCGACCGAGGCGCGACCCTTGCCCCAGGACGGCGTGGAGGCGGCTGGCGCCATCGTCTGCACCCCGGCGGAATGTCGGTTCCGGCCGCGGCCGGAGGCGCCCGAAGTGGTGCTGCTGCGCTCGGCGCCGGCGCGGCGGGGCCAGCGCTTCCCGGACCCACCCGATCCCGCCCTGGTGCGGGAGGCCTGCGGCCGCGCGGCGCTGCTGGTCTCGGCGGAGCCGCTCCGGCCCCGCTGCTCCACGGCTGAGACGGTGGATCGCTTCACCGTGTGGCGCGAGGGGGGGCAGGCCATCCGCCTGCGGGCGGATGTGGCGCGTATCGTCTCGGATCGCGCCATACGCGGCGCGCGTCCCTGGGTGCCGCCGCCGCCGATGCCGGGGCGGCCCGATCCGCAGCCGATGGCGCCCCGCGCCCCGTGACGGGGGCGGGGTGGCGCCTCAGTATTTGCGGAGTAGCCCGATCAGCCGGCCCTGCACGCGAACCCGGTCCGGTCCGAAGATCCGCGTCTCGTAGCTGCGGTTGGCGGGTTCTAGCGCCACCGAATTGCCGCGCCGGCGCAGGCGCTTCAGCGTCACTTCCTGCTCATCCACCAGCGCCACCACGATGGCGCCGTTCTCGGCCGTGTCGCCGCGGCGGATGACCACCGTGTCGCCATCCAGGATCCCGGCCTCGATCATCGAATCGCCGGAGACCTCGAGCGCGTAGTGTTCGCCCATGGCGAGCATCGCCGCCGGCACTTCCACGCTCGCGCCCGAATCCCGCAGTGCCTCGATCGGCAGGCCGGCAGCGATCCGGCCATAGAGCGGCAGATGGACGGCCGGCGCCTCATTGGCCGGCTTCGGCACGCCGGCGAGGTTGGCGGCGAAATTGCCGCGGATGACATTGGGCGCGAAGGCGGTAGCCGGCGCCGCCTCGTTGGACGGGGCGGGGGGCGCGGCCAGGGCCGCACCGCGCGCCGCCAGGCTATCCGGCAGGCGGATGACTTCCAGCGCCCGGGCGCGATGCGCGCGGCGCTTGAGGAAGCCGCGCTCCTCCAGTGCCGTGATCAGGCGGTGGATGCCCGATTTGGACTTGAGGCGGAGCGCTTCCTTCATCTCCTCGAAGGAAGGGGAGAAGCCGGTGTCACGCAGGTGCCGGTCGATGAACATCAGCAATTCGTGCTGTTTCCGCGTGAGCATCAAACCTCCTCTAGCCCCCGGCGATCCCCTGGCAGGCTGTCCCGCCACGGGTCGCCCAGGGGTCGCCTTGCCCCCCGCCCTTGCCCTGCTGGCGAACAAACGGGGAATCGCTTCGGATGTTCTAGGTAGGTTCTCCGCGTCGCGTCAAATCTTTTCCACAGGAACGCTTTGCAAGTCTCAGATCCCGAACTGCCCGAGCGGGATCGCCTCCACCTCCGCCCCGGCGGGCAAAGCGGGGGCGTGGGGCGGGCGGAGGATCAGCGCCTCTGCACGGGCCAGGGTGGCCAGCATGGAACTGTCCTGGATGGGGAAGGGGGTCGCCACCGGCCGGCCGTCCTGGTCGGTGCCGAGGCTGGCGCGCAGATGGTCGAAGCGGCGGTCATTCTCGGCCAGGGCCGCACCGGCGCGGACCAGCATGGTCGGCGGCGGCGCGGCGGGCAGGCCCGACATCACCGCGATGGCGGGCACCAGGAACTGCACCCCGCAGACCAGGGCCGAGACCGGGTTGCCCGGTAGCCCCAGCACCGGCGTCCGGCCCAGCCGCCCCCAGATCAGCGGCTTGCCCGGCCGCATGGCGATCTTCCAGAAATCGAGCGCGAAGCCTTCCGCCCCCAAGGCCTTCTGCACCAGGTCGTGTTCCCCGACCGAGGCGCCGCCGGTCGTCACCAGCATCTCGCAGCCCCGCGCCGCGGCGGCGGCGGCGGCGATGGCGTCGCGATCATCGGGGGCGATCGGCAGCACCATCGGCTCCCCGCCCGCGGCGCGGACCAGCGCCGCCAGCGCATGGGCGTTGGAACTGACGATGCCGCCCGGCGGGATCGGCTCACCCGGCAGCGCGATCTCATCCCCCGTGGCGAGGATGCCGATGCGGGGCCGGCGGTGCAGGGTGAGCCATGGGTTGTTCGCGGCGGCGGCGAGCCCCACATCGCGCGCCGTCAGTCGCCGCCCGGCGGGCAGCAGCGTGTCGCCCTCGGCGAAGTCCAGGCCACGGCGGCGGATCCAGCGGCCCGGCTTCACCGTCTCCTGCACCGTCACCTGGCCATCGGCGGCCAGCGCATCCTCCTGCAGCAGGATGGCGTCGGCGCCCGCCGGCACGAAGCCGCCGGTGAAGATCCGCACCGCCTCACCTGGCCCGACACCGCCCGCATGGGGGTGCCCGGCCGGCGCCGCGCCCACAAGCCGAAGCCGCGCGCCATCCACCGCATCGGCCTCGCGGACCGCATAGCCATCCATCGCCGAGACATCGGCCGGCGGCTGGGTGAGCCGTGCGGCCACCGGCCGGGCCAGCACCCGGCCCCAGGAATCGGCCAGGGGCAGCGTCTCGGCGGCGGTGGGGTCCAGTGCCGCCAGGATGCGGGCGCGGGCGTCCTCAAGCGCGAGCATCTATTCCCCCTGATAGGTGCCGGACTTGCCGCCGGATTTGTGCACGAGGCGCACCGCCTCGATCCGCATGCCGCGATCGGCGGCCTTGCACATGTCGTAGACGGTCAGCGCGGCGACGGTCACGGCGGTCAGCGCCTCCATCTCCACCCCGGTCTGGCCGGTCACCTTCACCGTTGCCTCGATCTCGATCGCGTCCGGGGCGGCGGGCGTCAGATCGACGGTCACCTTGGCGAGCATCAGCGGGTGGCAGAGGGGGATAAGGTCCGAGGTGCGCTTCGCCGCCATGATGCCGGCCAGCCGCGCCACGCCCAGCACATCGCCCTTGCCGACCTGGCCACCCTGGATCAGCGCCAGCGTCTCCGGCGCCATCACGATGCGCCCGCGCGCGATGGCGGTGCGGGATGTCTCGGCCTTGCCGGAGACATCCACCATGGCGGCACGGCCGGCTTCGTCGAAATGGGTCAGCTTCTGGGTCATGCGGCCCAGGATAAGCCGTCCCCCGCCTCTGGGGGAGGCCCCTGGCCGAGCGCGGGCCTTCAGCCCGGTAGGGCGTGGATCAACTCGCTCGCCGCCGCGGTGACATCCGGCTGGCGCAGCAGGTGTTCGCCCACCAGCAGGCAGCGCGCCCCGGCATTGGACATGCGCCGGACATCGTCGGGCGTGCGGATCCCGCTTTCGGCGACTGGGATGCGGTCGGCGGGGATCAGGGGAACAAGTTCCTCCGACGTGGCAAGATCGGTCGTCAAGGTCTTGAGATTCCGATTATTCACGCCGATTAGCCGGGTCTCCAGCGCGAGCGCACGGTCGAGCTCGCGCCGGTCATGGACCTCCACCAGCACGGCCATGTCCAGGCTGCGGGCGATATCCTCCAGCTCATGCGCCAGCTCATCTTCCAGCGCGGCCATGATCAGAAGGATGCAATCCGCCCCCATCGCGCGGGATTCGAAGACCTGCCAGGGATGGATCATGAAATCCTTCCGCAGCGCCGGCAGGGCGCAGGCCGCCCGCGCGGCCAGCAGATCTTCCGTGCAGCCGCCGAAATAGGGCTGGTCGGTCAGCACCGAGAGGCAGGCGGCGCCCGCCGCCTCATACGCCTTGGCCAGCGCCGCCGGGTCGAAGGGGTCGCGGATCAGCCCGCCGGACGGGCTCTGGCGCTTGATCTCGGCGATCAGGCCCACCCGGCCCCAGGCGACGGCCTCGCAGAGCGCGCCGGTGAAGTCGCGCGGCTTGGGCGCGGCGGCGGCGCGGCGTTCCATCTCGGCCAGCGGAACCGCCGCCGAGCGGTCGCGCACCTCCGCATGCTTGTCGGCCAGGATCTGGACCAGCTTGTCGGAGAGCATCGCGGTGGGGGCGTTCATGGCGTGCGCTCAGGTATCGGGTGTTTCGGGGGACGGCGGAGCGGCGGCGGCGCGGAGCTTCCGCAGCACGTCCAACGCGGCGCCGGTATCCAGGCTCCGTGCCGCCAGGGCAACGCCCTCGGGTAGGGTCTGGGCGCGCCCGGCGACGATCAGCGCCGCGGCGGCGTTCAGCAACACACAGTCGCGGTAGGCGCCGGGCGCGCCTTCCAGCAGGGCGAGCAGGGCAGCCGCGTTCTCGGCCGGCTCGCCCCCCTTCAGCGCCTCGGCCGGCGCGCGGGCCAGGCCGGCATCCTCGGGCGTCACCTCGAAGGCGCGGAAGCTGCCGGCGGCGAGTTCCACCACCTGGGACGGACCCGCCAGGGTCAGTTCATCGAGCCCCATGCCATGCACCAGCCAGGCGCGCTCGGTGCCGAGCCGGGCGAGCGTCTCGGCCATCGGGCGCAGCCAATCGGCGCTGAAGGCGCCGGTCATCTGCCGCGTGACGCGGGCGGGATTCGCCAGCGGTCCCAATAGGTTGAAGATCGTTCTTGTGCCCAATTCCATGCGCGGCCCGGCGGCGTGGCGCAGCGCGCTGTGGTGGCGGGGCGCCATCAGGAAGCACATCCCGGCCTCCGCCAGGATCGCCGGCAGGCGCTCCAGCGGCGTTTCCATCACCGGGATGCCCAGCGCCGACAGCGCATCCGCTGCGCCGGAGCGGGAGGACAGTGCCCGGTTCCCGTGCTTGGCGACCTTCACCCCGGCCCCCGCCACGACCAGCGCGGCGGCGGTGGAGATGTTGAGCGTGCCGGCGGCATCGCCCCCGGTGCCCACGATGTCGATGGCGTCGGGGGGGGCTTCCACCGCCAGCATCCGCGCGCGCATGGCCCGCACCGCGCCGGTCATCTCGGCCACGGTCTCGCCGCGGACCCGCATGGCCATCAGCAGCCCCGCGATCTGCGCCGGGGTCGCTTCCCCGGCCATGATCATGCCGAAGGCGGCCTCGGCTTCGGATTCCGCCAGCCGCTCCCCGGCGGCCAGCCGTGTCAGGATGGCCTTCATGCGGGGGCATCCTGCCGGGTCCGCGACGACGGCTCGTTCCGGCCGGCCCTGACACCCGACAGCGACAGGAAGTTCCGCAGCATGTCATGGCCATGCTCGGAGGCGATGCTTTCGGGGTGGAACTGCACGCCCCAGATCGGCAGGTCGCGATGGGCGAGGCCCATCACCAGCCCATCGGCGGTGCGCGCCGTCGGGACCAGGCAATCGGGCAGATCCTCGACCACCAGGGAATGGTAGCGGGTCGCGCGGAAGGGAGAGGGCAGGCCGGCGAAGATGTCGGTGCCGCCATGGGCGATCTCCCACACCTTGCCATGCACCGGGGTCGGCGCGCGGACCACCTTGCCGCCAAAGGCCTGACCGATCGCCTGATGGCCGAGGCAGACGCCCATCAGGGGCACGCCCTGCGCGGCGGCGGCATGGATCAGCGGCAGGGAAATTCCGGCCTCGTTCGGCGTGCAGGGGCCGGGCGAGAGCAGGATCGCCTCCGGCCGGAGGGCCAGGGCGTCTTCCACTGACAGGCTGTCGTTCCGTCGAACCTCAACCACGGCTCCAAGATCGCCCAGGAAGTGATAGAGATTAAACGTAAAACTGTCGTAATTGTCGATCAGAAGGATCATGCGGCCGGATCGTCTACCCGTCGGGGTCGCGAATCAAGAGAGGGGGGCCACGCCGCGCACCCGCCCGCCTTGCCCGCCCGCCCGCGGCGCGGCAGCCTTCCGCCATGAGCTTCCCAAATCTCTTCGCGCCCATCGACCTGGCCGGACATCGCCTGCCGAACCGCATCGGCTTCGCCGCCCTGTCGTCCCGCTTCCCGGAGCCCGGCCGGGTCAGCGCGCGGATGATCGACCATCTGGCCGCACGCGCCGCCGGTGGCGCGGCCCTTGTGATCACGGAGGCGCTGTCCGCCGCCCCCTCCGCCGCCACCCCGGTGCGGGTCGCCGCGTATGACGACGCCGCGTTGCCCGGCCTTGCCCGGCTGGCGGAGGCCATCTCGAAGCATGGCGCGCTGGCCATCGGGCAGTTGTGGCATGGCGGCTCGGCCCATCACGGGCCGCGCGGGCTGGATGCGGTCGGCGCCTCGGCGGTGCCGGACGGCATGTCCTGGACGGTCCCGCGCGTGCTGTCGGGCGCCGAGATCGAGGGGCTGGTGGAGGATTACGCCGACAGCGCCCACCGCCTGCAGCGCGCCGGCTTCGCCGGGGTCGAGGTCTCGGCCGCGCATGGTTTCCTGCCGCTGCAATTCCTCTCCCCGGTCACCAACAGGCGCGAGGATGGCTGGGGCGGCGATGCGGCGGGGCGCAGCCGCTTCGTCCGCGCCATCCTGCGCGCCATCCGGGCGCGTTGCGGCGCGGGCTTCGTGGTGGGGCTGAAGCTGCCGGCCGATGACGGGGTCGAAGGCTCCATCGGGCCCGAGGAAGCGGCGCGCCTGACCCGCCATATCGTGGCGGATGCGCCGCCGGATTGGCTGTGCTTCAGCCAGGGCAGCCATGGCTGGTCGCTGCATCGCCACGCGCCGGACATGCATGACCCGCCCGTGCCCTATCGCGCGCTGTGGCAGCGGATGCGGGCGGCGGCGGGCACGGTGCCGATCGCGGCGATCGGGCGCATCCAGGATCCCGCGACCGCCGAGGCGATCCTCGCGGCTGGCGACGCAGACCTGATCATGCTCGCCCGCCCGCTGCTGGCCGACCCGAACTGGCCGGCCAAGGCGCGGTCGGGGCAGGCCCGCGCCATCACCCCCTGCATCGGCTGCAACGCCTGCTGGGGCGAGATCCATCGCGGCGTTGCCACGGCGTGCAGCGTGAACCCGCATGTCGGCACCCCGCGCGATGGCGCGCCGGTGGTCCGCTCGGCGACACCGCGGCGCGTGACCGTGGTGGGTGCCGGGATGGCGGGGCTTCAGGCGGCCGTCGGCGCGGCGGAGCGTGGGCATCGGGTGACGTTGCTCGGTGCTTCCCCTGTGCCGGGTGGCGCGGCGGCGCTCCATGCGCGTCTGCCAGGCTGCGGCGACATCGCGGCCGCCATCGCCCAGCTGACCGCGCGGGCCGAGGCGGCCGGGGTGGCGATGCGGCTGGGCCGCGCGGCGGATGCAGGCCAGATCCTGGCGACCGATCCGCAGGCCGTGGTGCTGGCGACCGGCGCGGCGATGACGCCGCCCCCAGGCTTCACCGATGCCGACGGCACCGCGCGCGACATCCGCGCGGCGACGGCGGCGCTGCTGGCGGACCCGGCCCGGCGCGGCGCGCGTGCGGTGCTGCTGGACCTGGATGCGACCCAGGCGACCTACGACGCCGCCGAATTGCTGGCCGAGCGCTTCGATGAGGTGCTGTTGCTCACCCCTCGGGACGGGATCGCGCGCGACACGCCGCTGCTGGTGGCGCAGGGCATCCATCGGCGCCTTGCGGCGCGGCGCGTGCGGCTGCTGACCTGCCGGACCGCGCTGTCCCTGGCCGGGCGGTGCCTGGCGATCCGCCATGTGCTGACGGAGGAGGTCGAGACAATCGCGGAGGTGGACCTCTTCGCCTATGCCAGTGCGCGCCTGCCGCGCGACAGCCTGGCGGCGCCGCTGCGCGCGGCGGGGGTGGAGGTCCGTGTGGTGGGCGATGCCCTGGCGCCGCGCCTGATGATCTCCGCGGTGCGGGAGGGGCAGGCGGCGGCCGATGCGCTGTGAGGCGCGGCGCAGGCGGCGAAAACCCGCCTGCGCCCGTCATGTCGGCGCGGTGAGGCTATTCCACCTTCGCGCCCGAGATCTCGACCGCGCGCTTCCACTTCTCCATCTCGGCCCGATGGAAGGCGGTGGTCGTCGCCGGATCGGCGCCGATCACCGCCGCGCCTTGTTCCAGCAACCGATCGCGCACGGCCGGGCGGCGGAGGGAGGTGGCGATCTCCGCCGAAAGCCGCTCCACCAGCGGGGCCGGGGTGCCGGCGGGGGCGAAGTAGATCACCCAGGCCGAGGCATCGAAGCCCGGCACCGCCTCCGCCACCGCGGGGACATTGGGCAGCATCGCGCTGCGCTCGCGCGAGGTGACGGCGATCGGGCGGAGCGTGCCGGCCGAGAGGAAGGCGGGCAGCGAGGGGATGCCCTCCAGCGCCACCTGCACCTCGTTCTGCATCACTGCCTGGATCGCGGGGGTGCCGCCGCGGAAGGGGACATGGACGATGTCGATGCCGGCCGCAGCGCGGATCAGCTCGAAGGCCAGGTGGCTGGTCGTGCCATTGCCGGAACTCGCATAATTCAACGCGCCCGGGCGCGCCTTCGCGGCGGCGATCAGGTCGGCCAGGCTGCGAATCGGGCTCTGGGGGCTCACCACCATCACCTGCGGGAAGGACACGGCGTGGGAGACGGCGACGAAATCGCGCACCGCGTCATAGGGCAGGGTGCGGAACAGGAAGGGATTGATCCCCATCGTCCCGGGCGAGCCGACCAGCAGCGTCGTGCCATCCGCCGCCGCGCGGGCGACGGCTTCCGTGCCGATATTGCCCGAGGCGCCGGTGCGGTTCTCGACGACCACCTGGGCCGAGAGGCGTTCCGCGAGGTCGGTGGCAATCAGCCGCGTGACGACATCGACCGCGGAGCCTGCGGTGAAGGGGTTGATGAAGCGAACCGGCCGGGTCGGCCAGGCGGCCGGCTGGGCAAGGGCCGGGGCGGCCAGCAGGGCAGGGGCGGCAGCGAGCAGCGCGCGGCGACGCATCGGACAAACTCCCTCAGGTATTTCGCTAATCGGCGGCCTTCGATCAGGCGGTGTCAAGTTGGGTGGGGCGATGACTGAACGACATATCCTGGTCGCCGGCGCCGGCGCGGCGGGCATGATGGCGGCGCTGGCCGCCGCCGCGGCCGGGGCGCGCGTGCGGCTGGTGGAGCGCGATGTGTCGGAGCCGTCCACCCTGGCGCTGTCTGGCGGCCTGTTCGCCGCCGCCGGCACGCGCTGGCAGCGGGATGCGGGCATCGAGGACGGGCCCGCGCGCTTCGCCGCCGATGTGGTGGGCTTCACCGCGGGCACGGCGCATGCCGGGGTGCTGGCGACCGTTACCGCCCATGCGGCCCGCGCCGCGACCTTCCTGGCCGATGTCGCGGGGCTGCCTGTGCATCTGCACACCGCCAGCAACTGGCCTGGCCATTCCGCGCCGCGCCTGCACGCCACGCCCGCTGAAAGCGGCGCCGAGCTGTCCGCGCTGCTGCGCGAAGCGGTGGCGCGCCAGCCCCGCATCGCGCTGGAGGATGGCACCGACCTGGTCGCGCTGTGCGCGGAGGGTGCCGAATTGTCCCAGGCCGGCAGCCGCCGGCGCGTGGCGGCCGATGCCGTGGTGCTGGCCACCGGCGGCTTCGGGGCCGCCCAGCCCCTTCTGGAACGCCACGCGCCGCAGGCGGCGCAGGCGGTGCGGGCCGGCGGGCGGCATGCGGACGGGACAGCGCTGCGGGTGACGGAAGGGCTGGCGCCCGCGCTGGCCTGCATGGATGCCTATCAGGGCCAGCCGCATGTCTCGCCGCATCTGCACGACGGCGTCCGGCCGCGCTTCGGCGCGTCCCTGCCGGCGCTCGGCGCCATCATGGTCAGCCGCGCTGGCCTACGCTTCGCGGCCGAGGATATGGGGCCGTCGGAACTCACCGCGCATCTGCTGGCGCAGCCGGGCGGGGTGGCGGTGGAGATCTGGGACGCGGCGGCGCAGGCGGCGGCGATGGCGGGCGGACCGTTCCGGCATGCCGCTTCCCTCGGCGTCATCGCGCGATGCGACAGCGTCGTCGAGTTGGCCGCGCGCTTCGCCCTGCCCGAGGCCGCGTTGCGCGACACCCTCGATCACGCCGCGCGCTGCGCGCGTGGGGATGCGACCGATCCAATCGGGCGGCGGCGCTGGGGCGCGCTGCTGGCCCCGCCCTTCCACGCGGCGGAGGTGACGGGCGCGCTGGCGCATACGCAGGGTGGATTGCTGGTGGATGGCCGCGCGCAGGTGCTGCGGGCCGATGGCACGCCGATCCCGCGCCTGTTCGCCGCGGGCGGGGCGGCCTGCGGCATCTCCGGCCATGGATCGGCGGGCTACGTGCCGGGCAATGGCCTGGCGCAGTCCTTCGCGCTGGGCCTGCTGGCCGGGGAGGCCGCCGCGCGGGACTGACGCCGCCCGGCGGCGCGGGCCCATGCTGCCGCGCAGCCCATTTTTGGCATGGCGACGGCGCCAAGATCGTATATAAGTATACGATATAGGAGGGGGGCACGGAAGCGTGACCGCAGGCGGGCATCCGCCCGGTTTCGCGGGCGTTCTGTTGCCGCTCGCCTGGCGCTGTGGAGCGGCCGATGCAGATCTTCGACGACGTCTTTTCCGGCTATGCACGAGACTATGACCAGCGCCGCGACGCCGAGATGTCGCTGCAGGACTACCTTGAAGCGTGTCGGCGCGACGCGAGCCTGTTCGCCACCGCGCCCGAACGCATCCTGGCGGCGATCGGGGAGCCGGAGCTGGTGGACACCGCGAAGGATCCCAGGCTCGGCCGCATCTTCCTGAACCGCACGATCCGCCGATACCCGGCCTTCGCCGAGTTCTACGGGATGGAGGAGACGATCGAGCGCATCGTCGGCTTCTTCCGCCATGCGGCGCAGGGCCTCGAGGAGCGCCGGCAGATTCTCTATCTGCTCGGCCCTGTCGGCGGGGGGAAATCCTCGCTCGCGGAGCGGCTGAAGGCGCTGATGGAGGTGATGCCCGTCTATGCGCTGAAGGCGGGCGAGCAGGTGAGCCCGGTCTTCGAAAGCCCGCTCGGCCTGTTCGACGCCGAGAAGCACGGCGCGGTGATGGAAGATCGCTACGGCATCCCCCGCCGACGGCTCGGCGGCTTCATGAGCCCCTGGGCGGTGAAGCGGCTGGACGAGTTCCGCGGCGACATCTCCCGCTTCGGCGTGGTGCGTCTCAACCCTTCGCGGCTGCGGCAGGTCGCGATCGCGAAGACCGAGCCGGGGGATGAGAACAACCAGGACATCTCCTCCCTCGTCGGCAAGGTGGATATCCGCAAGCTGGAGCTGCACGCGCAGAACGACCCGGACGCCTACAGCTTCTCCGGCGGGCTCAACCGCGCGAACCAGGGCATGCTGGAATTCGTGGAGATGTTCAAGGCGCCGATCAAGATGCTGCACCCGCTGCTGACCGCCACCCAGGAAGGCAGCTACATGGGCACGGAGAATATCGGCTCCATCCCCTTCCAGGGGATCATCATGGCGCACAGCAACGAGGCCGAATGGCAGGCCTTCCGGAACAACCGGAACAACGAGGCCTTCATCGACCGCATCTACGTGATCAAGGTGCCCTACTGCCTGCGCGTGACGGAGGAGCGGAAGATCTACGAGAAGCTGGTGCGCGGCAGCGAGCTGTCCGCCGCGCCCTGCGCGCCCGGTACGCTGGAGATGCTGGCGCGGTTTTCCGTCCTTTCGCGCCTCAAGAAGCATGAGAACAGCAACCTCTTCTCCAAGCTGCGCGTCTATGACGGGGAGAGCCTCAAGGAAACCGACCCGCGCGCGCGGTCGCTCCAGGAATATCGAGACGTGGCCGGCAATGACGAAGGGATGGACGGTATCTCCACGCGCTTCGCCTTCAAGGTGCTCGCCGCCACCTACAACCACGACACGAGTGAGGTCGCGGCCGATCCCGTGCACCTGATGTATGTGCTGGAACAGGCGATCCGGCGCGAGCAGTTCGGCGACGACATCGAAAAGCGCGACCTGGAATTCATCAAGGGCGAGCTTGCGCCGCGCTACGCCGAGTTCATCGGGAACGAGATCCAGAAGGCGTATCTCGAGAGCTATTCCGACTACGGCCAGAACCTGTTCGACCGCTATGTCGCCTATGCCGATGCCTGGATCGAGGATCTCGACTTCAAGGACCCCGACACCGGCCAACTGCTGAACCGGGAGGCACTTAACCAGGAGCTGACCAAGATCGAGAAGCCGGCCGGCATCGCCAATCCGAAGGATTTCCGGAACGAGGTGGTGAAGTTCAGCCTTCGCGCGCGGGCGGCGAATGCGGGGCGTAACCCCGCCTGGACCTCCTACGAGAAGATCCGGGAGGTGATCGAGCGGCGGATGTTCAGCCAGGTGGAGGAATTGCTGCCGGTCATCAGCTTCGGGTCCAAGAAGGACCAGGACAGCGAACGCAAGCACGACGAATTCGTGCGCCGCATGACCAGCCGCGGCTACACGGAACGCCAGGTCCGGCGACTGGTTGAATGGTACATGCGCGTGAAGCAGAGCGGGTGATGGCCGTGCGCTGGCGGCCTGCACGGCTGGAGGCAGGGCGCGCGGCCCTCTTTGCGACCCTTCCCAGCGTGGTGGGGGAGGGAGTGACTGGCGCGCAGCGCGGGAGGGTGGGGGCGCGACCGACCGTGCCCCGCACGCGTCATGAAAGCCGGACCCTCGATGCAGATCGTTGATCGGCGGCTCAATCCCGGCGGCAAGAGCCTCGCGAACCGCCAGCGCTTCCTGCGCCGCGCCAAGGACATGGTACGGGAGGCGGTCCGCAATTCGGCAGGCGAGCGCAGGCTGAAGGATATGGAGCGCGGGGCGGAGGTGGCGATCCCCGCCTCCGGCGTGAAGGAGCCGCATTTCCACCGCGCCGCGGGCGGCGTGCGCGACCATGTGCTGCCGGGCAACAAGGAATACCTCGAAGGCGACACCATAGCCCGCCCCCCCGGCGGCGGCGGCGTGGGGCATGAGGGCAGCGCGGATGGCGAAGGCGAGGATACGTTCCGCTTCGCGCTGACGCAGGAGGAATTCCTCGATCTGTTCCTGGAAGACCTCGAGCTGCCGGAGTTGGCGAAGAAGCGCCTGGTGGAGGGCGATGCCTCCGGCATCCGGCGCGCGGGCTACGCGACCCAGGGCTCCCCGGCGAACCTGGCGCTGGGGCGGACCATGCGGAACGCGCTGTCGCGCCGGCTGGCCCTGCGCCGCCCGAAGGCCGAGGAGCTCGACGCGCTGGAAGACGCGCTGCGACAGGAAGCCGACCCGGCGGCAGCCGCGGAGCTCGCGGCCCGCATGGGTACGCTGCGCGCGAGGGCGACGCGGATCCCCTATATCGACCCGATCGACGTGCGCTACCGCCAGTTCGAACCCGCGCCCAGGCCGATCGCACGCGCGGTCATGTTCTGCCTGATGGATGTCTCGGGCAGCATGACGGAAGGGATGAAGGACCTCGCCAAGCGCTTCTACCTGCTGCTGCACCTGTTCCTGCAGCGGCGCTACCGGCATGTGGAGGTCGTCTTCATCCGCCACACCCATGAAGCGAAGGAGGTGGATGAGGAGACCTTCTTCCGGTCCCCGGAAACCGGTGGCACCGTGGTCTCCACCGCCTTCGAGGAAATGTTGAAGGTCATGGCCGCGCGCTACAGCCCGGCGGATTGGAACATCTACGTCGCCCAGGCCTCGGACGGCGACAACACCGCCGCCGACAATGACCGCACCGTCGCCCTGCTCACCGGGCAGGTGCTGCCGGCCTGCCAGTACTTCGCCTATCTGGAAGTGGCCCGCGACGAGGATGGCGGCCCGATCGGCTTCATGCCGCGCGAGACGGATCTGTGGCGCACCTATGGCAAGCTGCGCGCCACGGAACCGCGAATGGCAATGCGGAAGGTGCGGAACCGCAAGGACATCTATCCGGTCTTCCGCGACCTGTTCCGCAAGGGCGCGATGGAGGCGGCGCGATGAGCGGCGGGCCTTCGGGACGACTTCTGTTCGAAGGCGCCGAGTGGGACTTCGACACGCTGCGCCGCATCCACGAGGCCTGCGCCGAGGTTGCGACCGCGGAACTCGGCCTGTCGCTCTATCCCACGCGGATCGAGGTGATCTCGGCCGAACAGATGCTCGACGCTTATGCGGCGAACGGCATGCCCGTGCTGTATCGCCATTGGTCCTTCGGCAAGCGCTTCGCCCGGCACGAGGCGCTGTACCGCCGCGGCATGCAGGGCCTGGCCTATGAGATCGTCATCAACTCCGACCCGTGCCTTTGTTACGTGATGGAGGAGAACACGGCGACGATGCAGGCGCTGGTGATCGCCCACGCCGCCTTCGGCCACAACCACTTCTTCCGCAACAACCACCTGTTCCGCGAATGGACGGATGCGTCCGGCATCCTCGACTACCTGGAATTCGCGCGCGGCTACATCCTGGATTGCGAGGACAGGCACGGCATTGGCGCGGTGGAACGCGTGCTGGACGCGGCGCATGCGCTGTCCTCCCACGGCGTCTTCCGCGTACCGCGCCGCCGCATCCCCGACCTGGCCAGCGAGGAGAAGCGCGAAGGCGAGCGGCGCCGGCATGAGGAACGGATCTATGACGACCTCTGGCGCACCCTGCCGGCGCCGGGCGGGGCGCCGACCATCCGCGCCGAGGAAGCCCGCCGCCGCGCCCTGCTGCAATTGCCGCAGGAAAACCTGCTCTATTTCCTGGAAAAGACCGCGCCGCGCCTGAAGCCCTGGCAGCGGGAGATCCTCAGGATCGTCCGCCATGTCGAGCAGTACTTCTACCCGCAGCGCCAGACGAAGGTCATGAACGAAGGCTGCGCCAGCTGGGTCCATCACCGCATCCTCACGCGGCTGCATGAGGCGGGGCGGCTGACCGATGGCCACTACCTCGAATTCCTGCACAGCCACACCAACGTGATCTTCCAGCCTGGCTTCGACGATCCGCGCTATGCCGGCATCAACCCCTATGCGCTCGGCTACGCCATGATGGAGGATATCGCGCGCATCGCGACCGCGCCGGAGGCCGAGGATCGCGACTGGTTCCCCGAGATCGCCGGGCGCGGCGACGCCCATGCCGTGCTGCGGGAGGCCTGGGCGAACCACCGCGACGACAGCTTCATCGCGCAATACCTCTCCCCGCGCCTGATGCGCCGCCTGCGGTTGTTCCACCTGATCGACGATGAGGGGGAGGAGGATCTGCGCATCGACGCCATCCACGACGAACGCGGCTACCGGCGCGTACGGCGGGCGCTGGCGCGGCACTACGATGTCGGGCGGATCGATGCCGATATCCAGGTGGAGGATGTGGACCTTACGGGCGACCGGCGCCTGGTGCTGCACCATCGCGTGCTGGATCACCAGCTGCTGGAGCCGGACGACGCGCGCGCGGTGCTGCAGCACCTCGCCGACCTATGGGGCTATGGCGTGGTGCTGCGGGAAGTCGATGCCGCGGCGGGCGTGGTGCTGCGGGAACACCACGCCAGCGCACGGCCCGGCATCGTCGGGTAGGGGATCGGCCCGGCGGCCAGCTGCGATGCCCCTCAGATCGTGAAGGGCACGCCCTTCTCGGGCACCAGTACCCGCGCGGCCGCGCCCTGCATCGCCTGGACGAACACATCCGCATTCGGCGCGATCAGGCCGAAGGTGCCGAAATGGCAGGGGATGGCGGTCTTCACGCTGGGCAGGAAGCGGCGGACCGCCAGCGCGCCGCGCTTGCCGTCCATCGTGAAGCGGTCACCGACCGGCACGATCGCGACATCGGGCTTATGCAGCTCATCGATCAGCGCCATGTCGGAGAACACCTCCGTGTCGCCCATGTGATAGATCGTCGGCTCGCCCGCCATTTTCGGCGTCACGACGATGCCATGCGGCAGGCCGAGGTCGTGGGTGATCCCGTTCTCATCCATCGTGGCGGAGGAATGGAAAGCGACGGTCAGCGTCACGCTGAACTCGCCCTGGTCGGTGGTGCCGCCCGAATTCATCGGGTCCATCGCCTTCAGGCCCTGCCGCGCCAGCCACAGGCAGATCTCGTAATTCGCGACCACCTTCGCGCCGGTGCGCTGGTGGATCGCCAGCGCATCGCCGACATGGTCGGCATGCCCATGCGTGATCAGCACATGCGTGGCACCGGCCGAGGCCGCCACGGGATCGCCGGCGAAGACCGGATTGCCGGTCAGGAACGGGTCGATCATCACGACGGAACTGCCGAATTCCAGCCGATAGGCCGAATGGCCGAACCAGGTGAGCTTCATGCGGGCGATCCTTCCTGAAGGTATTGCGATGGGCGGTTTGTAGCGGAGCGGCGCGGCAGGCTCCAACCCTCAGCGCGGGTGTCTCAGCGCGGCCCAGACGCGTTCGGGGGTCATCGGCAGCGTGACCTCGGCGCCGCCGAGCGCATCGGCCACCGCATTGGCCACGGCGGCCGGCGCGCCATTGGTCGGCAGTTCGCCCACACCCTTGATGCCGAGCGGGTTGTTCGGCGTCGGCACCGGGACCAACGTATGGTCGAAGCGGGGCAGGTCATCCGCGCGCGGCATGGCGTAGTCCATCAGCGTCGCGCCCAGCAACTGGCCGTCCGAATCATAGACGGCCTGTTCCATCAGTGCCTGGCCGATCCCGGCCGCATAGCCGCCATGCAGCTGGCCCGCGAGCAGGACGGGGTTCACCACCACGCCGGCATCGACCGCCGCCGCGAAGCGGTCGAGCGTGACGGTGCCGGTCTCTGGATCGACCTCCACCTCCGCCACCGCGACGCCGGCGGGCCAGGAGACGACGGTGGCGGCGAAATCGGCGCGGCCTTCCAGCGTCCCGGCGCGTGCGGCGACCTCGAACAGCCCGACGCGGCGATCGGTGCCGGCCACGGCATACTGCGCGCCTTGCCATTCGATATCGGCGCGGGCGGCTTCCAGCAGCTCCGCCGCCGCCTCGCGGCCCTGCTCGATGGCGGCTTCCGCGGCGCGGGCGAGGGTGGTGGAGGAGATGATGGTCGATGACGACCCGCCCGTGCCGCCGCCGCGCGGTATGGTCGCGCTGTCGCCCTGGATGATACGGATGCGGTCGGGCGCCACGCCGAAGGCGGCGGCCAGCACCTGGGCATAGACTGTCGCATGGCCCTGGCCCTGGCTTTGCGTGCCGGTGCGCGCCGCGATGGTGCCATCCGCCATCACCTCGACGATCGAGGTCTCGTCGCCCCAGCCGCCCGATCCGTGCAGATGGCAGGACAGGCCGCGCCCCCGCCGCAAGCCGCGCGCGGCAGACGCCGCCCGGCGCGCTGCGAAGCCGGCATCGTCCGCTGTCGCCAGCGCCGCATCCAGCAGCGCCGCATAATCCCCGCTGTCATGCGTGAAGCCGAGCGCGCTGCGATACGGGAAGGCCGTGGCGGGCACCAGGTTCAGCCGGCGCAGCGCGACGGGATCGCGCCCGGTCTCCCGCGCCGCGAGGTCCACGGCGCGTTCCAGCAGTACGAAGGCCTCTGGCTTGCCCGCGCCGCGGATCGCATCGACGGGCACGGTGTTGGTGAAGGCGCAGCGCATCGCGATGGAAGCGGCCGGGATGGCGTAGAGGCCGGTCATCACCTTCGCCATGCCTCCCGTGGGGATGGTCGGGTTCACGGCGGAGACATAGGCGCCGAAATTCGCGGTTGCCTCCACCTTCACCGCCGTGAAGCGGCCATCGGCATCGAGCGCCAGCGTGATCTCCGCCTCCAGGTCGCGCCCATGGGTGTCGGCCAGGTGGTGCTCGGTGCGGTCCTGCACCCAGCGCACGTCGCGCCGCAGCGCGGCGGCGGCGAAGCAGGCGAGCGCCTGTTCGGGATAGGGCGGCAGCTTGGGGCCGAAGCCGCCGCCGACATCCTCCGTCACCACGCGCAGCGCCTCTCGCGGCCAGCGCAGCACATGGTCGCAAAGGATCCGGTGGATCACATGCACGCCCTGGGATGGCGTGGTCAGCGTCACCACCCCATCCCGCCATTCCGCCAGCGCCGCGCGCGGCTCGATATAGCCGGCAACGATGCGCGCGGATCGCGTGGCAAAGCGCGTGACATGCGCGGCTTGCGCGATGGCGGCTTCCACCATCGCCGCATCGCCCTTGCGCCAGTCGCAGACCAGGTTCCCCGGCGCTTCCGCATGCAGCTGCGGCGCGCCGGGCGCGAGCGCGTCGCGGGTCAGCACCACGGCCGGAAGCGGGTCATAGGTAATCGCGATGGCCTCGGCGGCGTCGCGGGCCTGATGCGCCGTCTCGGCCACCACCATGGCGATGATCTCGCCGACATGGCGCACGCGGCCGGTGGCGATGGGCAGCCGGGGCGGCTCGACATGCCGGCGGCCCTTGGCGTCGAAGATTTCCGTCAGCGTCGGGTTGTGGCCGAGGGCGGCCGTCTCCTCGGCCGTGAAGACCGCGACGACGCCGGGCATCCGGCGCGCGAGCGCCGCCTCCACGGCCAGGACCCGCGCATGGGCGTGGGGAGAGCGGAGGAACACCGCCTGCAACGCATGGGGCGCGGCGCGGTCCGCCGCGAAGCGCCCGCCGCCGGTAAGGAGCCTCGGATCCTCAAGCCGCCGCAGCGGCTGGCCGAGGCCGGGAAGCACGTCGAATGCCATGGTGGCCAGCCTAGCCTGCCGGATCGCGGCCGTAGAGACCCATCCGCGTCACAACCCGCCGCCCGTCCTGGCGCATGGCTGGCCAGCCGCCGTGCCGGTGGACCCTGGCCCGCAACGCATGCTTCGCTGCGGCGATGAAACGCAGCGACACGGCTGGGGCAGGGCGGGACGAGCCGATGCGGGGCATCCCGTTGCTGCTCGGCTCGGTCTCCCTGTTCTCCGTCTCCGACGCGCTGACCAAGCGGCTGGGGGAGACGCTGCCGGCGGTCGAGGTCGCCTGGCTGCGCTATGGTACCTTCCTGGCCATCGCATCGATCCTGCTGCTACGGGCGCCGGGCAGGGGGCTTTTGCGGTCGCGGGCGCCAGGGCTGCAGGTGCTGCGCGGCCTCGGTGTCGTCGCCTCCGCCATCCTGTTCATCACCGGTTTGCAGCACCTGCCCCTGGCCGAGGCGACCGCGATCAATTTCGTCTCGCCCGTCTTCGTCACGGTGCTGTCGGTGATCTTCCTGGCCGAGCGATTGGCCTGGCGACGCTGGTGCGCGATCGGGGTCGGCATGTTGGGGATGCTGATCATCCTGCGGCCTGGCAGCGATGCCTTCACCCTGGCCGCGCTGTTCCCCATTGGCTCTGCCGCCGCCTGGGCTTCGGCGGTGATCGTCACGCGCCGCATCGGCGCGGTGGACGCGGCGGAGACGACGCTGTTCTGGACCGCCGGCGTCGGCTTCGCGGTGGTGACGCTGGTGCTGCCCTTCCTGATGCTGTTCGGCCCCGCGGGGGTGACGCTGCCGAGCCTGTCGCAGATCGGCCTGGGTCTGCTGGTCGGGCTATTCTCCGCGGCGGCGCAATACCTGGTCGTGCTGGCCTATCGCGCGGCGCCGGCCTCGGTGCTTGCGCCCTTCTCCTACACCCAGCTTCTGACCTCCGGCCTGCTCGGTGTGGCGGTCTTCGGCCATGTGCCGGATGGGTGGACGCTGCTTGGCGCTGCCGTGATCGCCGCGAGCGGCCTGTACATGGCGTATCGCGAAAGGGTGCGCGCGCGGGGCGGCTGAGGCGGCAGGGGACAACGGCTGTTGGATGTGGTAGTTCTCACATATGCCTCGCAGGACCCAGGGCGCCCCGGCCAAGGCGCAGCGCCACCGCCGTATCCTCGCCGCGCTTGCCACCGACCCGACGGTGCGGATCTCGGCGCTCGCGGTGGAGTTCGGCGTCTCGGGCGAGACGGTGCGGCGCGATATCGAGGAATTGTCGCGGCAGGGTGCGCTGCTGCGGACCTATGGCGGCGCGTCCGTCGTGCAGGCGGCGCTGCAGCCGGAATTGTCGTCGCGCGAGCGGATGGCGGTGGCGGAACGCGCGCGGATCGGCGCTGCGGCTGCGGCGCTGGTGGAGCCGGGTTCGGTCGTGATGCTGGATGCCGGCAGCACGACGACGCAGGTGGCCCGCGCGCTTGCCGCCCGCGCGATCCCGGCCACGGTGCTGACCAACAGCCTGAATGCGGCCGCCGAGCTTGCTTCCGCCAGCGATGCGGGGCTGCGCGTGGTGCTGTGCCCGGGCGATGTCAGCGCCGCCGAACGCGGTGTCTATGGGTCGGAGACGGAGGCCTTCCTGCGCCGCTTCAATGCCGACCTCGCGGTAATCGGCGCCTCCGGCCTGACGGAGGAGGGGCCTTGCGAGGTGATCTCCCGCGCCGCCTGGGTGAAGCGGGCGATGCTGGCGCGCGCGGCGCGGCGGCTTCTGGTGGCCGATTCGGGAAAATTCGGGCGTGGCCTGCTGGAATGCGTCTGCCCGCTGGCGGAGCTGACCGACCTGGTCACGGATGCGCCGCCGCCGCCGGCCCTCGCGACCGCGCTGGGCCGGGCGGGAACCGTGGTGACCCTGGCGCGCGGAGCGTCGTGACTGTATGTGGGGCTCCACATTATCTGCCGGAAGCGCCACACCGACATTATGGGTGCCATGACCCGCCCGCCTGAAGCGCCGCGCCCCTTCGCCGCCGTGCCCCCGGGCCGGCTGGCGGCGCTGCGCTGGGTGCTGACCGACATCGACGACACGCTGACCACCGATGGCGCGCTGACGGCCGACGCCTATGGCGCGCTGGA
>JBIIRI010000037.1:0-23934 GCA_044341625.1 Roseomonas sp. | reverse complement strand
GCCGCTTTCGCGCCGAGCTGTCGGCCCGCGGCATCGCCCCGTGCATCCCCTCAACCCGCAGTCGGAAGCAGCCCATCCCGCACGACGCCGTGCTGTATCGTCAGCGACACCGCATCGAAATCATGTTCGGCAGGCTCAAGGACTGGCGCCGCATCGCCATGCGCTACGACCGCTGCGCACACACCTTCTTCAGCGCCATCACCCTCGCCGCCACCGTCATCTTCTGGCTCGGTCAATGAGTCCTGAGCCTAGGCGCCACGGCCGCCGGCAGGTGACGGGCGGCCCCCCGCCGAGACAGCCGCTGCGCGTTGTCATCGTGGATGAGTGTCGCGCACCAGCGCAGGCAAGATCCTGCAGCACGCGCTCGGGTCGTGCCGGAAGCGCTGACAGCGGCGTCGCGCACGCACCGGCCCCGATCTGCACCCTGGCATGCAAGGAAAGCTGGGCTTGGGCGCTGCTGCCGCATTGCTGACCGTGGTCATGCACACTAGGCTTCCTCACCGGACATGCGGTGGACGCCGCAAGGAGCCCGTGAATCGATGAGCGCACGCTGGCGGATCGGCTTCGATATCGGCGGAACCTTCACCGATTTCATCCTTGCGGATGCCGGGGCCGGGTCCATCCGCCTGCACAAGTGCCTCACCACGCCGACGGACCCTTCGGTTGGCGCGCTGGCGGGCCTTGCGGAGCTCACCACCGCGGCGGGCATCGCACTGCCCGAGGTTGCCGAGATCATCCACGGCACCACGCTCGTCACCAACGCGATCATCGAACGCAAGGGCGCGCCTGTCGGCCTCATCACCACGCAGGGCTTCCGCGACCTGCTCGAGATGGGGACGGAGCAGCGCTACGACATCTACGACCTGTTCCTGCGCTACCCTGAGCCGCTCGTCGCACGTCGCCACAGGCTGGAGGTGCCCGAGCGTGTGGATCGCGACGGCCGCGTGGTGACCCCGCTCGACGAGGCGGCAGTGGAGACCGCGGCGCGCAAGCTTGTGGCTGAAGGCGCGGAGGCGATCGCCATCTGCTTCCTGCACAGCTACGCCAATCCCGACCACGAGCGCCGCGCTGCGGCGGTCGTGCGGCGCGCGGCGCCGGGCCTATCCGTCTCCGTCTCCTCCGACGTGGTGGCGGAACTCTGGGAGTACCAGCGCACGGTCACGACCTGCGCCAACGCCTATGTCCAGCCGCTGATGGACCGCTACGTCACTCGGCTCGAGCGCGAGTTGTGGGCGCGCGGCTTCCGTGGCGCGCTGCGCCTGATGCATTCGGCGGGCGGCCTCGTCAGTCCTGCGGCGGCACGCGCCTTCCCGATCCGGCTGCTGGAATCGGGGCCTGCCGGCGGCGGCCTTGCGACGGCGCTGTTCGGCCTGCGCGCAGGGCATCGCGACGTCATTTCCTTCGACATGGGCGGCACGACGGCCAAGGCCTGCCTGATCGAGGACGGGCGTGCCGAGATCGCGGCGATGATGGAGGCGGGGCGCGTGCACCGCTTCAAGAAGGGCTCCGGCCTGCCCATCAAGGCGCCCGTCATCGACATGATCGAGATTGGCGCGGGCGGCGGGTCCATCGCGCGCATCGACGAGGTCGGGCTGCTGCGCGTCGGCCCGCACAGCGCTGGCGCCGATCCTGGCCCGGCCTGCTACGGCCGCGGTGGAACAGACGCCACCGTCACCGACGCGAACCTCACGCTCGGGTGGTACGATCCCGGCTTCTTCCTCGGCGGGCGCATGACGCTCGATGCCGCGGCGGCGGAGAAGGCTGTGGGTGCGCTGGGGGCCAAGCTCAAGCTTTCCCCGGTCGAGACCGCTTGGGGCATCGCCAAAGTCGTGACTGAGAGCATGGCCGCCGCCGCGCGGGTGCATCTGGTCGAGAAGGGCAAGGACCCGCGCCGCTATGCCATGGTCGGCTTCGGTGGCGCCGGCCCGGCCTATGCCGCGATGGTGGCGCGCGCGCTCGGCGTGCGGGAGGTGATCGTGCCGCCGGCCTCCGGCGCCGCCTCGGCGCTCGGTTTCCTGGTCGCGCCGCTGTCGTTCGAGCAGGTGCGCTCCATGCCGCTGGTCATGGAAGCGGGTTTCGATCCGGCGCCGGTCAATGAGACGCTCGCTGCACTTGAGGCCGAGGGGCGCCGGCTGCTCGCCGAGGCGGGCGTGCCGGCGTCCGAGATCCGTGTCGAGCGTTCGGCAGATATGCGCCTCGTCGGGCAGGTGCACGAGATCACCGTGCCGTTGCCGGACGGCCCTATCGACGACAGCCGCCTCGCCGGGATCGGTGCCGCCTTCGCGGCGGTCTACACCGCCCGCTACACGGCTGTTTTCCAGGGCGCGAAGCTGGAGGCGATCTCCTTCCGCGTGCGGGTCGTTGGGAAGGAGCCGGAACTCGCCCTGCAGCAGGCCGGCGCGGATGCGGCGGGGCGCCCGAAGCGTAAAGGCACGCGGCGCAGTTTCTTTGACGGCACCTGGTACGAGGCCGGTGTGTGGGACCGCTACGCGCTGACCGAGGGCGACCGCATCGAGGGCCCGGCGATCATCGAGGAGCGCGAGGCAACCACCATCGTGCCGCCGGGCGACGTTGTGACCGTGGATGCGGGCGGCAACCTCAGTATCGCGGTCGCCTCGGCGCCTATCCCCGATGCCGTTGTCACGCGCGATATGCCGCTCTCGGAGGCGATGGCCCGGATCGAGGCGGACCCGATCGCGCTCGAGATCATGTGGTCGCGGCTTGTCACGGTGGTGGAGGAGATGTGGCTGACCGTCTGCCGCACCGCCTTCAGCCTCATCATCTCCGAGGCGCAGGACTTCGCCTGCGAACTGCTCGACCCGGAAGGCGAGACGCTGGCGCACAGTCCGCGCGCGATGCCGGTCTTCAACCTGACCGTCCAGCGGGCCGCGCGGGCACTGCTGCAGAAGTTCCCGCCCGAAACGCTGAAGCCGGGCGACGTGCTTTGCACCAACGATCCCTGGCTCTGCGCCGGGCACCTGTTCGACATCGCGATCGCGACGCCTGTCTTCAAGGATGGGCGCATGGTGGCGCTGATGACCTGCGTCGGCCATGTCAGCGATATCGGCGGGACCAAGGACAGCCTGCGTGCGCGCGAGATCTACGAGGAAGGCCTGCAGATCCCGCCGATGAAGCTGTTCCGCGCCGGAACGCCGAACGAGGATCTGTTCACGCTGATCGAGGAGAATGTCCGCAATCCGTGGCAGGTGCTTGGCGACATCCACTCGATGGTCGCCGCCAACGCGTTGGGTGCTGAGCGCCTGGTGGCCTTCATGGCCGAATACGGCATGCATGACCTGAAGGCGCTGGCCGCCGTGGTGCAGAACCGCGCGGAGGCCGCGATGCGCGACGCCATCCGCGCGCTACCGGATGGCACCTACACCTCCTCGATCAGCAACAACCCGCTCGGCGAAGTGCTGACCTATCCGCTGAAGCTGACGGTGGCCGGGGATGAGATCGAGATCGATTTCGCGGGCACGCCCCCGCAGGTGCCGCGCGGCGGCTTCAACTGCACGCTGAACTACACCGAGGCGCATGCGACCTATCCGCTGAAATGCATGCTCTCGCCGAATGTGCGGGGCAATGCCGGCTGCTACCGGCCATTCCGGGTGAAAGCGCCGGAAGGCTCGATGCTGAACGCGCTGAAGCCGGTCGCGGTGAACCTCCGTACCCGCACGGGCTGGTACATCGCCCCCAATATCTTCCGCGCGCTGTCAGACGCCGCGCCGCGGCAGGTGCAGGCGATGACGGGGCTTCCGGTCTCCATCACCATGTACGGACATGATGCGCAGAAGCGGCTCTATTCCGACCATCTCTTCATGGGCGGCGGGCAGGGTGGCTCGGCGCAGGGGGATGGCAAGTCCTCGTTGCTCTGGCCGACCTCGGCGGCGAACACCTCGATCGAACTGCTGGAGCAGCGCGTGCCGGTGCTAGTTGTCGAGAAGGCCTATGTCGCTGACACGGGCGGGCCCGGCCGACACCGCGGGGGACTTGGCCAGGTTGTACGCGTCCGCAAGCTCGACGACGACGGGTTGCCGACGCTGACCTCGCTCTATCCGGAAGGCGTGCGCGTGCAGACGCCGGGCCTGTTCGGCGGCGGGCCCGGCGCGCCTGCCTGGGGCGGCGTACGCGATCCCGACGGCGCGGTGCTGCGGGACACGGGCACGGGCGAACTGGTAACGGTGACGAGCACGCGGGAAATCGCGGAGGTGCAGCTTTGCGGCGGTGCCGGCTATGGCGATGCGCGCGAGCGCAGCCTGGCCGCGATCGCCGCAGACCTCGCAGATGGCTACGTGACGCCGGAGGCAGCCGTGCGCGACTACGGCGTCGTGCTGCACGCCGACGGGACGCTGGACGAGGCAGCAAGTCGCCGCCTGAGGGGCAGCGCTGCAGCGGATTGAAAACACGGGAGAGGAGGGTAGAGGATGCACGATCTTACCATCGGCCGACGCGGCGCGATCACCGCCGGCCTGGGCGCCGCCGGCCTGCTCGCCGCCGGCTCCCCCGCCGGTGCCTTCGAGCGCGACGGCAACCGCAAGATCATGGTCTTCGCCGGCGGCCAGCCCGTTCCGGTGCTCGACCCGCATGTGCGCTACGACTGGTCCACGCGCATGATCCAGCAATCCGTCTACGACGCGCTGGCCAAGTACGTGAACGACCCGCCGCAGATCGTCCCCTGGCTGGCCGAACGCTGGGAGACCAGCGCGGACCAGAGGGTGTGGACCTTCCACCTCGTCGCGAATGCACGCTTCCACAACGGCGATCCGGTGGACGCCGAGGCGGTGCGCTATTCCTTCGAGCGCGGGCTGCGCCTCAACAAGGGCGTCGCCTGGATGCTGAAGGACGTGCTGGCGCCGGAGGCGATCGAGGCGGTCAATCCTCGCACCGTCCGCTTCACGCTGACACGCCCGATGCCGAGCTTCCTGACCTTCATCCCGCTCTGGTTCATCGTGAATCCGAAGCAGGTGCAGGCGAATGTCGCCAATAACGACTATGGCGAGGCCTGGCTGACCAGCAACGCGGCGGGCTCCGGCCCATTCCGTCTGCGCCGCTTCGAGCCGCAGTCGGTGATCCATCTCGACGCCGTGCCCGACTACTGGAAGGGCTGGCCGCAGGGCGATGCGCGGCGTCTGTCGGGCTTCATCTATCGCATCGTGCGCGAGCCCGCGGCACGGCGCGCCCTGCTGCAGCGCGGCGAGGCGGACATGATCACGGAAATCCCGGCCGACGATTTCGAGCAGCTGCGGACCGCGCGCGGCATCCGGCCCGAGGATCATCGTGGCCTGACCACCTTCGCCATCACCATGAACACGACGAAGGGGCCGACGGCGGACATCAACGTCCGCAAGGCCATCGCGCATGCCTTCGATTATGACGGGCTGATCCAGATCCACAACGGCGCCGCGACGCTGATGACGAGCCCCTTCCCGGAGGCGATTCCGGGCCATGTCGCCGTGCCCGGCATGCCGCGCCGTAACCTCGATCGCGCGCGGCAATTCCTGGCGCAAAGCCGATTCCCCAATGGCGGCTTCGAACTGGAATACGTGCATGTGCAGGGGCTTGAGGATCCGCGCCGCATTGGCTTGCTGCTGCTGAACTCGCTGCAGGCGCTCAACATCCGGGTGAACATCGTCGCCCAGCCCTGGCCTACCATGGTCTCACGCGGGGCGCGGGCGGAAACCGCGCCCGATATGGTCAGCGTCTATGTCACGCCCGTCTCGACGGACCCCGACGTGATTGCCGGGAAGTACCACACCCGCGCGCACGGCAATTTCTGGGGCATGCATCACCTGACGGACCCCCAGATCGACGCCTGGGTGGACGCCGCCCGCGTCGAGACGGACGAGGCGAAGCGCAACGGGATCTATGCGGACATCCAGCGGCGCGCGGTAGAACTCCAGCCGGAGGTCTTCGGCATGCTGGCCAATCGCCGCTGGCTGATGCGCGACTACGTGCGCGGCTTCGCCTATTGCCCGCTGCGCCTGACCGGGGAGATCGACGTCCATCCGATCTGGATCGACGCGGCCTGAGGACGGGCGCTTGTTCCTCTTTATCCTGAAGCGGGTGGCGCTGACGGGGCTGATGCTGTTCGGCCTCGTCTGCATCACCTTCACGGTGTCGAACGTGGCGCCGTCCGACCCTGCCGCGCTCGCGGCGGGGCCGGATGCCACGCGCGACATGGTGGAGACGATCCGGAAGGAATATGGGCTCGATCGCCCGCTGCCGGAGCAGTTCGTGCGTTATGTCGCCGGGCTGCTGCAGGGCGATCTTGGCCGCTCGATCGTCACGACACGCCCGGTGACGCAGGACCTTGCGCGCTATTTCCCGGCGACTCTGGAACTGGTGCTGCTGTCGATGACGCTCGGCGTAGTTGTGGGCGTGCCGATGGGCATGTTCTCGGCGGTTCTCAAGAACCGCGCCCCGGATCATGCGACGCGCTTCGTCGCGGTCTCGCTCGTTGCGCTGCCGGCCTTCTGGTTCGGGATCCTGCTGCAACTGCTGTTTTCTGTTCACCTCGAATGGTTGCCGACATCGGGCCGGCTTGAAGTTGCCACCGCGCCGCCGCCGCTGATCACGGGGATGCTCCTGTTTGACAGCGCCGCGGCGAGGCAATGGGCGACCTTCGGCGACGCACTGTCCCATGCCGTTCTGCCAGCGCTGGTGCTGTCCTTCCCCTGCCTCGCCTCCATCCTGCGGGTGAACCGTGCGGAGATGATCGAGGTACTGTCGTCTGACTACGTCACGGCGGCGCGCGCGCACGGTATCTCCCGCCTGCGGGTCGTCTGCGTGTTGGCGCTGCGGAATGCCATGCTGCCGACGCTGGCCATCATCGGGCTGCGCTGGGGTTGGATGCTGGGGTCCACCGTGCTGGTGGAGACGGTGTTCGACTGGCCGGGGATCGGGCTCTACGCGGTGTCATCGGCCATTGCGGGGGACTTCAAGCCCGTCATGGGAGTTACGCTGCTGATTGGGCTCAACTTCATGATCGTGAACCTCATCGTGGACCTGCTCTACGGGGTGCTCGATCCACGGCTGAGGACGGCGCAATGAGTATCGCTCTGCGCCGTCCCCCGTTTGCGGAACGGCACGCCGCCACGCTGCGGCAGTTGCGTTTCTACGCCTGGAGCTTTGGGCGCAGCCCTTCCTCCCTGCTCGGGCTGGCGATCGTGCTGGTCTTTTTCGCTCTGGCCGCCTTCGGGCCGTTGATCGTGCCCTATCCGCAAGACGCAACGGGCGCGATGAACCTGGGCAACCGTCTCAAGGCGCCCTCGGCCGCGCATTGGTTCGGCACGGACGAGATGGGCAACGACCTCTACTCCCGCGTCGTGCTGGCGACACGCACCTCGCTCTGGGTGGGGCTGACCATCGTCGGCATCGCGACGGCGGTCGGCGTGCCGCTTGGCATCGCAGCGGGGTATTTCGGCGGTACGATCCGCAGCGTGATCATGCGCGTGACCGATGTCTTCCTCTCGGTGCCCGGCATCGTGCTCGCGCTCGCCATTGTCGCGGCCCTCGGGCCCGGCATCCTGAACGGCATCGTCGCGCTCTCTATCGTCTGGTGGCCGGGCTATGTGCGCCTGGTCGAAGCGAAGGCACTGGCGCTGCGCAACGAACCCTTCGTCGAGGCCGCGCGCGCCGTCGGCGCGAGCCACGCACGGATCCTGGCCGTGCACATCCTGCCCAACTGCACCTCGCCCATCATCGTGAAGGCGTCGATGGACATGGGGCTCGCCATCCTGGCAGCGGCCTCGCTTGGCTTCATCGGGCTTGGCGCCAAGCCGCCGGCGCCGGAATGGGGGGCGATGATCTCGGTCGCGCGCACCTACATGCCGAACTGGTGGTGGTACGCGGTGTTCCCGGGCTTCGCGATCTACCTGACGGTGCTCGGATTCAATCTGTTCGGCGACGGCCTGCGCGACATCCTCGACCCGAAGAGCAGCCGCGGGTGAGCGCGCTGCTGGAGATCACCGACTACCGCCTCGCCTTCGATGGCTTCGAGGGCCGTGCCCAGGTGCTCGACGGCATCGACCTCCGCGTCGAGGCTGGCGAGACGGTTGGCATTGTCGGCGAGACCGGCTGCGGCAAGTCGGTGCTGGCGCGTTCGATTGCGCGGCTGGTGGACATGCCGCCCGGCCGTGTCCTGGGCGGCCAGATCCGCTTTGCCGGCGAGGACGTCTTCGCCATGGATAACCGCGCACTGGCCCGCCTTCGCGGCCATGGTGTCGCCATGATCTTCCAGGATCCGATGACCTACCTGAACCCGGTCTTCTCCGTCGGGGCGCAGATGGTGGACGTGATCCGCGCGCATGACCGTGCGGCTGGCCAGCGGATGCGCCCGCGCGCCGCGGCGCGCACCGCGGCGGTTGAGGTATTGGCGGCAGTGCGCCTGCCGGAGCCGGAGCGGCTGCTCGATCGCTATCCGCACGAGCTTTCGGGTGGGATGCGGCAGCGCGTACTGATCGCCATGGCGCTGACCGGCAACCCGCGGCTGCTGGTGGCAGACGAACCGACGACCGCGCTCGACGTCACCATACAGGCGCAGGTGCTGCGGCTGATTGCGGAACTCGTGCAGGCCCGGGGCCTGACGCTGATGCTGATCAGCCACGATCTCGGCGTGATCGGCGCGCTCTGCCGGCGCATCGTGGTGATGTACGCCGGCACAGTGGTGGAGGACGCCGCGGCGACAACGCTGTTCGACCGGCCGTGCCATCCCTACACCCGCGGGCTACTGGCCGCCGTGCCGGACTTGGCGCGGCCGGATCATCGCGCCCGGCCCATTCCCGGCCACATCCCCAATCTGCTCGCGCCGCCCTCGGGCTGCCGCTTCCACCCACGCTGCCCGCTGGCGGTCGAGCGCTGTGCGCAGGAAAAGCCCGCCCTGCGCGATGTGGCGGGCCGGCGCGTTGCCTGCCATCGCGCCGAGGAGGCGCTCGCATGACCGTGGCGTTGCTCGAGATCGCGGGGCTGGCGAAGCACTATCCGTTGAAGGGTGGTCGCGTCGTGCGGGCGGTGGATGGCGTGGACCTGGCGTTGCGCCCGGGCGAATCGCTCGGCCTTGTCGGTGAGTCCGGCTGCGGGAAATCCACCGTCGCGCGGCTTGCGCTGCGCCTGGTGCCGCCAACTGCCGGCGCGATCCGCTTCCAGGGACAGGATATCGCGCCGCTGTCGGATGCCGCGCTGCGCCCGCTGCGGCGGGACATGCAGCTGATCTTCCAGAACCCCCACGCGGCGCTCAACCCGCGCCGCACCGTCTTCGCCTCGGTGTCTGAGCCCCTGGTGGTGCAGGGCGTCGCGCAGGGCGACGGGACACTTGCGCGCGTCATCACGCTGCTGCGCCAGGTCGGTCTGCCGGATAGCTTCCTCTGGCGCTACCCGCATGAGCTCTCGGGCGGGCAGAAGCAACGCGTCTGCATCGCCCGCGCGCTTGCGCTTGAGCCGAAGCTGCTCGTGCTGGACGAGCCGACCAGCGCGCTGGACGTGTCCGTGCAGGCGCAGATCCTTGAATTCCTGCAGGATCTCCGTAGCCGCTTCGGGCTGACCTACCTGTTCATCAGCCACAACCTCGCCGTGGTGCGTCAGGTCTGCGACCGCGTGGCGGTGATGTATCTCGGACGCATCGTCGAGGAAGCGCCGGTGGAGGCGATCTTCACCGCGCCGCGGCATCCCTACACCCGCGCGCTCATTGCCTCCGTGCTGCCGCCGCGGCCCTCGGGCATTCCCGAAGCGCCACTCGGCGGCGATGTGCCGAACGCAGCCGAGATACCACCCGGCTGTCGCTTCGCGCCGCGCTGTCCGCTGCGGATGCAGCGCTGCACACGGGAAGACCCGGCGCTGGCCGGCGCAGTCCATCGCGTTGCCTGCTGGGCAGCCACGCCAGAGGGACCTGACCATGCCCGCAACTGAGCCAGCCGTGCTCGACGTCTTGGTTATCGGCCAAGCCCCCCGCCCGGATGTGGAGGCCGAGATCCGCGCGGCTGTGCCCGGCCTGGCCATCCGCATGCAAGGCGCACTCGATGGCATCCCGCGTCAGGGCCTTGATGCGCTCGCGCCGAAGAACGGCGCCGACACACTCTTCACCGTACTGCCCTCCGGTGAGGCTATCACGGTCTCCAAGGCCGCGGTCACAGCGCGGCTGCGCGAGAAGCTTGGCGCGTTGCGGGGCCCTGTGCTGCTGGCCTGCACCGGCCACTTCGAGGGATTGCCCGAACGACCGGGCCTCGTGCAGCCGTCGGAGGTGCTGAACGCGCTGGCCGGGGCGCTGCTGCCGCGCGGGCGCCTTGGCCTGTTCCTGCCACTTGCGGAACAGGAGGCGGCGCTTGGCGGCGCGCGGGAGCGTGAGGGTCTGACGGTCACCACGGTTGCGCTGCGCCCGCACAGCGATGATGTCGCGCGCCTTGACGCTGCGCGACGGATGGCCGCCGCGCAGCCCGATCTCGTGCTGCTCGACTGCATGAGCTATGCGCGGCGCGACAAGGCGGTGCTCTCCACCGTCCTTGCCTGCCCGATCCTGCTTTCCATCTCGGTCGCGGCCCGTGCTGCGGCCTCGCTGCTGGCGGAACACTGATGCGCGAACTGGACCTGGACGAGATCGAGGCCCTGGCGGTCGGCGCCTGGGTGCTCGGCACAGGCGGAGGGGGCTCGCCCTATCTCGGGCTTCTCAACATGCGGCGCCTCTACGCCGAGGGTCATCGCGTCAGCCTTATGCAGCCGGAGGACCTCGCGGATGACGACCTCGTCGCGGTCGTTTCGAACATGGGCGCGCCGCTGGTGGGCCAGGAGAGGCTGACGGACAGCCACAACATCGCGCGCGCCGTGACGCTGATGGAGGAGTATCTCGGCCGGCCCTTCCGCGCGATCATGTCGGTGGAAATCGGTGGAAACAACGGCATCCAGCCTCTGATGGCGGCGGCCCATCTGGGCAAGCCCGTGGTGGATGCGGATGCGATGGGCCGTGCCTACCCCGAGGCGCAGATGACCAGCTTCGCAGTGGCCGACCTGAAGCCGTACCCACTCTCGCTGGTGGATCCGCGCGGCGTCGAGGGGATCGTGGCCAAGGTGCCGAGCTGGAAGTGGATGGAGCGGCTCTCGCGTAAGATGTGCGTCGAGGTCGGCTCGATCGCCGCCACCTGCAAGGCACCGCGCACCGGGGCGGAGGTGAAGGCCTGGGGCATCCCCCACACCACGACGCAGGCGATCGCGCTTGGCCAGGCGATCCGGCTTGCGCAGCGGGAGCACCGCGACCCGATCCAGGCCATCTTGGATGCGGAAGACGGGCGGTTGATCTTCCGCGGCAAGGTCGCCGATATCTCGCGCCGCACGACCGAGGGATTCCTGCGCGGCTCCGCAAGGCTCGACGGGCTCGATGACTGGCGCGGCAGCGGGTTCGAGCTGGCGTTTCAGAACGAGTGGGCCGTGGGCTGGCTCGACGGCGTCGCGCGCGTAATGACGCCCGACCTGATTTGTGTGCTGGACAGCGTGACCGGCGAGGCGATCGGGACTGAAACATTGCGCTATGGCCAGCGTGTGACTGTCGTGGCGCTGCGTGCGCCGAAGGTGTTCCTCTCGCCGCGCGGGCTGGAGTTCGTCGGCCCGCGGGCCTTCGGCTACGACCTCGACTTTGTGAGTGTCTTCGACGCGCCCGCGCCGGGGGGGCAGATGCCATGAGGCGCCGGATCGGTATCGATGTGGGCGGCACCAACACGGATGCGGTGCTGCTCGAAGGGGACCGCGTGCTGCAGGCGGTCAAGACGCCGACCACGGCCGATGTGCTGACCGGCGTTAAGCTTGCGTTGCAGGGCGTGGCGCCTGCGATCGGCGCGGCCAGCGTGCAGGGGGTGATGATCGGCACCACGCATTTCGTGAATGCCGTAGTGCAGCGCCGCGACCTGGCGCCCGTCGGGGCGCTGCGCATCGGCTTGCCGGCCGCGGCCACGCTGCCGCCCTTCTGCGACTGGCCCGACGATCTTGCCGCTATCGTCTGCGGCCAGGTTCACATGGTGGAGGGCGGCCACGATTATGACGGACGCCCGATCATGCCGCTTGACGAGCGCGCGATCGCGGCCGCCGCGCGGGAAATGCGGGCGGCGGGCATCCGGTGTGTCGGCGTCTCCTCCATCTTCTCGCCGCTCGATCCCGCGATGGAACTGCGCGCGGCGGAGATCGTGCGGCAGGAGGTGCCGGATGCCGCGATCACCCTTTCACACGAGCTTGGCCGGATCGGCCTGCTGGAGCGGGAGAACGTGGCGCTGCTGAACGCCGCGCTCGCACCGCTCGCGGCGCACACCGTCCGCGCCTTCGAGCTTGCGCTGGCGGAGACCGGCATCGCCGCGCCGCTATATATCACGCAGAACGACGGCACGGTGATCCGTGCGGAGCTGGCGGCGCGCTTCCCCGTGCTGTCCTTCGCCTCGGGGCCGACCAACTCGATGCGCGGCGCGGCTTTCCTGACCGGCGTAATGGACGCCCTGGTGGTGGATGTCGGCGGCACGACGAGCGACCTTGGGGCGCTGAAGGCGGGCTTCCCGCGAGAAGCGAATGCGGTGGTGCAGGTCGGCGGCGTGCGCACCCTGTTCCGGATGCCGGACCTGCTCTCCATCGGCCTCGGCGGCGGTTCGCATGTCGCGGCCCAGGCGGGTGGGCGCGTCGCGATTGGTCCGCGCAGCGTCGGCTTCCGGCTGCCCCAACTCGCGCGCGTCTTCGGCGGGCCGCAACTCACTACCAGCGATGCCGCGGTGCGGCTCGGCATGCTGGGTCTCGGCGATCCAGGCCGCGTGGCTGATCTCGATGAGGGCTTCGCGCGCGCCGTGCTTGCAGAGGCGGCACGGATGCTCGAGGACGCGGCCGACCGCATGAAGACGGAAGCCACCGCGGTGCCGCTGCTGGCCGTCGGTGGCGGTGCCTTCCTTGTGCCGGACGCGCTGCCTGGTATCTCCGAGGTGCTGCGCCCGGCACATGCCGCCGTTGCCAATGCGGTCGGCGCGGCCATTGCGCAGGTGAGTGGCGAGGCCGACCAGGTGTTCCAGGGCCTCACGCGGGCGGAGGCGCTGCAGGAGGCCGAGCGGATCGCCCGCGCGCGGGCGGCGGAGGCCGGGGCAGAACCGGACAGCCTCCTCCTGGTGGATATCGAGGATCTTCCCATCGCCTATCTGCCCGGAGGTGCGCTGCGGGTGCGCGCCCGCGTCGTGGGCGAGATTGCATCGGACTGAACTTGGCCGCAGCGGTTCACCGTTCGTCCGGCCGCTACTCGTGCGCAGCCATCATGAAAGTACCGTGCTGCCTGGCAACCGCAGGAGCGCGCGGCTGTAGTTCAAGCACAGCAAGCCACCTGCAAGTGTCGGTGGCTACGCGTCCCCGATTTCAACCTTGCAGTCCGTTCCAGCCTCAAGGCTGCATCGAATAGTTTTTCGGGGTGACCGCTGTTCGGTATAGGCGGCTCCAGGCTCCCCGCACCCCACCTGCCAAGGGGCGGTGGCCCCTTGGAAGCCATTCGTTTTCAACGCCGAAGGCGGAGGGGGCCAAAGCCCCCTCCGCCTTCGGCGTTAAACGGAGTGAGGTCCAGGAGGCTCAGCCTCCTGGCGGGGGAGCGCGAGGGGGCAGCGCCCCCTAGCTACGCCAGCAGCGTCGCCGCCACCCGTAGCAGCGCGCCATCCGGCACGCGCAGCGCTTCCAGCACCCGGAAGTGGTCGGCGCCGGGGATCGGCACCAGCGGGCCCGGCGCATGCGCCGCGCTGCGGAGCGCGTGGAAGTCGCGCGACTGGCGGCACAGTTCCGGCAACTCCGCGCTGCCATAGGCGATGGCGAGCGGCTTGCGCACCACCGGCCGGCGCATCGGCGACAGGTTCGCGATCTCCTCCTCCGTCAGCTTCAGCGCGGCATTGAGATGGGTGTCGCGGATCGGCGCCAGTTCGAAGATGCCGGAGATGGCGAGCCCCGCGCTGACGGCCGGGTGTTCCAGGGCGAGCGCCGTTAGATGCCCCCCCGCCGACCAGCCGGATGCGACGATCGGCCCCGCGATGCCATGCGCCGCGCCATGGACGCTGAGCCAATCCAGCGCCGCATGCACCTGCCAGCTGATGCGCGTCAGCGACGCGTCCGGCGCCAGGGTGTAGCCGGCCATCGCGACCGACCAGCCCATCGCCAGCGCGCCTTCGGCCAGATGCGCGAAATCCCGGCGGCTGTTGCGCTGCCAGTAGCCGCCATGGAAGAACACCAGGCACGGCGCCCCGGGATCGCGGCCGGGGAACAGGTCCCAGGCCTCGCGTTCGCTGTCGCCGAAGCGCAGGTCCAGGTGGCCCGGATGCGCGGCGCGGAAGGCCGCGCCCGCCGCGTTGCGGGCAGCGGTCAGCGCGGCGCTGTCCGCCACCGCGCCGGCATTGTCATAGGCCGCGTCGCGCACGGCCTGGCTCGCCGTGGCCCAGAAGCCGGGCAGCGTGGTCACGCCTCCAGCTCCATGATCGGCGACCCGGCCAGATAGGCCTCGATCGCCGCGACCGCGCCGTGGAAATAGGCGCTGTAGTTCTGCGCCGAGACATAGCCGAGATGCGGCGTCAGCATCGCGCCCGGGCAGGACAGCAGCGGGTGGTCGGCCGGCAGCGGCTCCACGTCGAACACGTCGAGCCCGGCGCGGATGCGACCTTCCCGCAGCGCCGCGATCAGCGCGGGCTGGTCGATCAGCGGCCCGCGAGCGGTGTTGACGATGATCGCGCCCGGCTTCATCCGCGCCAGATCCTCGGCCCCCACGATCCCGCGCGAACGGTCGGAGAGGATCAGGTGCAGCGTCACCACATCGGCGCGGGCGAAGAGCTCGGCCTTGGAGACAAGCTCCGCCCCCGCCGCCGCGGCCTTGTCCGCGGTCAGGTTCTGGCTCCAGGCGATGACCTTCATGCCGAAGGCCGCGCCCACCTTGGCGACGGCGGAGCCGAGCTTGCCCAGGCCCACCACGCCGAGTGTCAGCCCGCCGGCCGCCTGGCCGACGGTGGTCTGCCAGGTGCCGGCGCGCAGGCTCGCCTGCTGGGCCGGCAGGTCGCGCAGCAGGTTCAGGATCAGGCCCCAGGTGATGTCGACCGTCGGCGCGCCCAGGCTCGGCGTGCCGCAGACGGTGATGCCGCGCGCCTTGGCGGCGGCAACATCGAAGCCGCGGTTCCGCTCCCCGGTCGTGAGGAGAAGCTTCAGCTTGGGCAGCCGCTCGATCAGCCCGGCGGGGAAGGGCGTGCGTTCCCGCATGCCGAGGATGGCGTCGAAGGGGGCAAGCCGCTGCACCAGCGCGTCGCGGTCGGCCAGCGTGTCGCGGAACACCTCGATCTCCAGCCCCTGCAGCCGGGACCAGGGACCCATGGACAGAGCGACGCCTTGATAGTCGTCGAGGATCGCAAGGCGCTTCAGCATGGGCATGTCGATGGTTCCTGTCCCTGGACGGCGCCCGCTTTGCGACCGGGGCAGGGCTTCGTCAACTGGGCGGCAAATCCTGCACCAGCAGGGTCGCGGCGGCCGCGCGCAGCGCGTCCGGCAGTGGGGTCGGGCGGGTCTGGGTCGCGCGGTCCACGAAGACATGGACGAAATGGCCATCGGCGCTCGCGGTCTCCTCCCCCTCGCGGAAGATGCCGACGCCATAGCGGATGGAGGTGGTACCGAGCCTCTCGACCCGCAGCCCCGCCGTCACCGTCTCGGGGAAGGCGATGGGGGCGTGGTAGCGGCAGAGCGTCTCGACCACCACGCCGACCACCGGGCTGTCGGTGAGGTTGATGGCACCCGAGCCCAGCAGGAAGCGGGCGATGACCGTGTCGAACCAGGAATAATAGGTGACGTTGTTCACGTGCCGGTAGACGTCATTGTCCATCCAGCGGGTCGGGATATCGAGAAAGTAGCGGTATTCGCCGCGGCTGGGCAGGCGCTTGGGCATGGTGGGGCTCCGACTCGGGCGCGCAGGATAGACCGGGACTGCCCCGAGTCGGAGTTGTCCGGGCGCATAAGGATCGGCCGCCAACCCATTCTGCCGCCGCATGATGGCGCCTCGGCGCTTCGCTCTGCCGCACGGCGCTGCTATGCAGGCGGACCACCTGACCCCGAGATCCAGAAGCGCGATGTCCGCGTCCAGGCCCAACCCCGCCGCAGCTGCCGCAAGGCTCGAGCCGTTCCGGCTGCGGGGCGCGAATTTCAACCTGCTCGTGCTGCGCCTGCTGGACCACCGGCCGGAGGCGGTGATCCCGTCCCTCGGCGACCAGTTCCGCCGCGCGCCGGGCTTCCTGCGCTTTGCGCCGATCGTGATCGGGCTGGATGACATCCAGGCCCACCCGACGGAGGTCGATTTCGCCGGCCTCGTCCAGGGGCTGCGACAGATCGAGATCGTGCCGGTCGGCACCACCGGCGGGACGCCCGAGATGCGGAACGCCGCGATGGGCGCCGGCCTGCCGCCGCTCAGGGTCGCCGGCGGCAAGGAGACCGAGGTCCCGCTGGCCGAGCCAGCACCCCAGCCCGCCCCCGCCGCCATGGCCCCACCGCCCGCGCCGGTGCCGGAGCCCGTGCCGCAGGGGCTGGCCAAGCCCGCGATGATCGTGGACCAGCCGGTGCGCGCGGGCACGCGCATCTGGGCGCAGGGGTGCGACCTGATCGTCATTGGCACCGTCAATCCGGGCGCCGAGGTGATCGCGGATGGCAATATCCATGTCTATGGACGCCTGCTCGGCCGCGCCATCGCGGGCGGGCAGTCGGAGATGGGGGCGCGCGTCTTCGCGACCCATTTCGATCCGGAGCTTGTCTCCATCGCCGGCTACTATGCGGTGCGCGACGGGCTCGGGACCGCGCAGATCGGCAAGGCCGTGATGGCCAGCCTGGTCGGGGAACAGATGCGCTTCGATCCGCTCGGCTGACGCCGGGGCGGGGGGGGATTTCAGCGCCCCGCGCGGCAGGCGCGGGGCTGGGGCAAGGGTCAGGGGGTCATTCATGGCGGAAGTCATCGTCGTCACGTCAGGCAAGGGGGGGGTCGGCAAGACCACCAGCTCCGCCGCCTTCGCCACCGGCCTCGCGCAGCGGGGCAAGCGGGTGGTGGTGATCGATTTCGACGTCGGATTGCGGAACCTCGACCTGATTATGGGTGTCGAGCGGCGCGTGGTGTTCGACATCGTCAACGTCATCCAGGGCGAGGCGCGGCTGAACCAGGCGCTGATCAAGGACAAGCGCGTCGACGGCCTGTCGATCCTGCCCGCCAGCCAGACGCGCGACAAGGACGCGCTGACCAAGGAAGGCGTCGGCAAGATCATCGACGAACTGGCGAAGGACCACGACTACATCCTGTGCGACAGCCCCGCCGGGATCGAGAAGGGCGCGCTGCTCGCGCTGTATTTCGCCGACCAGGCGATCGTGGTGACCAACCCCGAAGTGTCGTCCGTCCGCGACAGCGACCGCATCCTCGGCGTGCTGCAATCCAAGTCGAAGCGGGCGGAGGAGAAGAAGGATCCGGTGAAGGAACACCTTCTCGTCACCCGCTACGATCCGAACCGGGTCGAGAAGGGCGAGATGCTGAAGCTCGACGACATCCGGGAAATCCTGGCGATCCCGCTGCTGGGCGTGATCCCGGAAAGCGAGAGCGTGCTGCGCGCGTCGAACACCGGCACGCCGGTGGTGATGGACACCGAAAGCCTCGCCGGCCAGGCCTATAAGGACGCCGTCTCTCGCTTCCTCGGCGAGAAGGTGGAGCATCGCTTCCTCGAGCCGCAGAAGAAGGGCCTGTTCTCGCGGCTGTTCGGCGGGAGGGCTGCGTGATGAGCTGGCTCGATTTCTTCAAGGCTCGCAAGCCGGAACAAGCGACCGCCAGCGCGGCGAAGGAAAGGCTCCAGATCGTCCTGGCGCATGAGCGCATCGGGCGGACGCGGGAGGATTTCCTGCCGAAGCTGCAGATGGAGATCGTGGCGGTGGTGGCGAAGTATGTCGCCATCGACCCCGGCAAGGTGAATGTCTCGCTCGACCGCGGGGGCGACATGTCGACGCTCGCGATCGAGATCGACCTGCCCGGCGCGCAGGAAGGCCGGCTCCGCGCGGCCAGCTAGGAACGCCCCACAAAGCCGCTTCGCAGCTTTGCGGGGACCCCGGCCTTGGCGCTGCTTCTCCAAGGCTGCACTGCGTTGCCGCGGCAAAGCCGCGGCGCCGCCCAGGGCTGAAGGCCGTTTGGTCAGGCGCCGCGCCGGACCGGCGGCCTGGGCGGCGTCCCCCTCGGGTCACGCTTGCCAAGGTGGCAGGCCCTGGGACATAGACCGGATGGTTGGCCCACCAAACCATCCGGGCCCCGGGGAGGCATCCATGGCACCCACCACCATCCGCACCCAGGTCGGCATCATCGGCGCCGGGCCGGCGGGGCTGTTGCTGTCGCATCTGCTGCATCTGGCGGGCATCGACAGCATCGTGCTGGAAAGCCGCCCCCGCGATTATGTCGAAAGCCGCGTGCGCGCGGGCCTGCTGGAACAGGGCAGCGTGGATACGCTGACCGAGGCCGGCGTCGCCGACCGCCTGCACCGCGAAGGCCTCGCCCATCACGGGATCGAGCTGCGCTATGACGGCATCGGCCACCGCATCCCGGTGACGGAGCTGACCGGCAAGGTCGTGACGATCTACGGCCAGCAGGAAGTGGTGAAGGATCTGATCGCCGCGCGGCTGGCCGCCGGCGCCCGCCGCGACCATGCGCCGGTGCTGTTCGATGTGGAGGCGACTTCGGTGCATGACGTCACCGGCGCGCCGCGCATCGCCTTCCACCATGGCGGCGCGGATCATGTGGTCGAATGCGACTTCATCGCCGGCTGCGACGGGTTCCACGGCATCTGCCGCCCGGCCATCCCCGATCTGGCCATCTATGAGCGTGTCTATCCCTTCGCCTGGCTCGGCATCCTCTCCCGCTCCCGCCCCGTGAGTGAGGAGCTGATCTATGCCCGGCATGAGGAGGGTTTCGCGCTGGCGACGATGCGGTCCAACACCGTCTCCCGCCTCTATCTGCAATGCGCGCCGGATGAGGATCTGGCCGGCTGGTCCGATGCCCGGATCTGGGACGCGCTGCACCGGCGGCTCGGCTGCGGGGCGGAGCTGGAGGAAGGCGAGATCTTCCAGAAGGGCGTGACCCCGATGCGGAGCTTCGTGTGTGAGACGATGCGCCATGGGCGTCTGTTCCTGGCGGGCGACGCAGCCCACATCGTGCCGCCCACGGGCGCGAAAGGCATGAACCTCGCCATCGCCGATATCCGCGTGCTCGCGCGCGGGCTGGAGCGTTTCTACGCCGATGGCGGGACGGACCTGCTGGACCGCTATGCCGAGATCTGCCTGCGGCGGATTTGGAAGGGCCAGCGCTTCAGCTGGTGGATGACGTCGATGCTGCACCGCTTCAGCGACGACGACCCCTTCGAGCATCGGGTGCAGGTGGCGGAGCTGGCCTATGTCAGCACCTCGAGGGCGGCGATGACGACGCTGGCGGAGAATTACGTCGGCCTGCCCTTCGAGGTGTGAGGCCTCTCCCGCCCGTATCTCCCTCTCCCCCTGGAAGGGGGAGAGGGTCGGGGTGAGGGGGTGACAACCAGCGCCCCCCCCTGGGGCTGTTGTGCGGGCGTGACCACCCTCACCCTATCCCTCTCCCTCCAGGGAGGGAGAGGGGGCGAAGGCGCGCGTCAGAGTGCCGCTGACCCCGCCAGGATCGCCTCCACCACCTCCTGCACCTCCAGCGCTTCCCGCAGCGTCGCGAGGTTCACCGTCTCGCCGCGCGTCAGCGCCGCCAGCTTGTCGAGCTGACCCTTCAGCACAAGCGGGCGCATCTTCTCGTTCGGCAGCGCGTCCGGCGCGGTGGCCCAGGCGCCGTCGGCACTCTGCTTCTCCGCAATCGACCAGTTGCGGAGGCGGATGGCGCCGCCCTGGCAGGACAGCCTCCATTCATTCGTTTCATCCGCCGTGGTGCGGCCGACGCTGCCGGTGACGGTGACGGGCACGCCGCCGGCGGTCATCTCCGCGCGGATCGCCGTCTCGGCGCCGTCGCCCGCGGGGTAGGTCGCCTGCGCGCTGGTCAGCACCAGCGGGCCGAGCTGGCGGCGCGTGAGGAACAGGAAATGCGACAGCACCTCGCGCGTGAAGCCGCCATCTTCGCGCTTCGCGAGCCAGGACGCGGCGGCCTGCTGCCAGCCACGCGGCCAGGTGGCGAAGTCCGCGCTGATGGACAGCGCCCCCGGCGCCCCGATCCCCGCCCGCCAGGCCGCCAGCTGCGCGACGGCCGGGGAGGACGCCATCGGGAAATTCACCGCCGCCCGTGCCCCGCGCGCTTCCGCCGCCGCCACGAAGCGCCGCGCCTCGACAAGGTCGGAGGCCAGCGGCTTTTCCAGGAATGCCGCCTTGCCGGCGGCGAAGGCGGCTTCCGCATGCGCGATGTGGGAGGAAGGGGGAGAGGCGATGTAGAGCACGTCGCAGGCCGCGATCACCGCCGCCGCCGTGTCCAGCATCGGCAGGCCGGGCGCGATCTCCGCCAACCGCGCGGCGGCGGCAGGCGAGGGGTCCCAGACCGCGACCGGGCGGATCACGGAGGGCTCGTGGTTCAGCGCCGCGCGCAGCAGCCGCTCTCCCATGATGCCGAAGCCGACAAGGCCGAGTGCGACCGACATGCGAATGACCCCTCTGGATGGGCTGGCTTTACTCCGGCTGCCCGCCGCGCGCACCCCGCCGCGCCGTGACCAGCAGCGCCACCGCCGCCAGCAGCGCGCAGGAAGCGAGGAAAGGCGCCACCCACCCCCCCGTCGCGCCGACGGCGAAGGCGAAGGCGCTCGGCGCCAGCAGGTAGCCCAGGAAGCACAGCATGATCGCGCCCGATGACGCCTCCGCCACCCGATCCGGCGGTGACAGCCGCGCGATCTCCGCCAGGAAGATCCCGTTCCAGGAGGCGGAGGTGAAGCCGCACAGCCAGGCCAGCAGCAGCATCACGCCCCAGGGCGCGCCGGGCGCGGCCAGGATGAACAGCGCCGACAGCGCCGCCGCGACCAGCCCGTGCAGCGCGAGGCTGCGCGTCGCATCCCCCGCCCGGTCCGCCGCCCAGCCCAGCACCAGCCGCCCCACCACGCCTGCCACCAGCATGGTGGCGAAGACCGTGCCGGCGGCGGTCAGCGCGACGCCATGCGCCTCCACCAGCCAGGTCACGGTGAAGCTGAACAGGCTGCCCTGCAGCGCCGCGAAGGCGAAGGCCAGCAGCGTCAGCGGCGGCAGCAGCGGATGCAGCTTCAGCGCCGCCACCGGCGCGCCCAGCCGCCGCCAGGTGAGGGCCTCTCGCCACGGGATCGGGCGCAGCGGCGCGGAATCCAGCCGGTTGCGGATCGGCCACAGCAAGGCAGCGGCCAGCAGCCCGACCGCGACCGCGACCCACATCGCCGCCTGCCAGCCCCAGGCGACCGCGACCGGCGCCGCGATCAGCCCCGCCAGCGCACCCCCCGCCGGCGCGCCGGCTTGCTTGATGGAGAAGATCAGCATCCGGTGCCGGGGCGGCGCTGTCTCATGCAGGATGCGGCTGGCGGCGGGGCCGGTCGGGCCGTAGCCGACGCCCATCAGCAGCGCGCCGAGGGGCAGCAGCCAGGCGATGCCGCTGGCCGCCAGCGCCATCGCGCCAGCCCCCAGCAGCAGCCCCCATTGCAGCAGCCGCGCCGGCCCGAGTGCGGCGACGAAGGGCGTGCCGAATAGCAGGAACAGGATCGCGCCGAGCGTGCTGAGGGAAGCGAGGTTGCCCACGCGTTCCGGCGCCAGCCCCAATTCGGCGGTCATGATCGGCGCGACCACGGGGACCGTCTGGCTGACGAAGACGCCGACGGTCTGCACCATCAGCGTCGCCGCCAGCGGCAGCAGGAAGGCGGGGGCCGGGCGGGTTCTCAGCGCCGGAACCTCAGCCCCAGACCCTGCCGGGCCCAGCGTGCCTCGATCGCGTCCATGTCGATCATGCCGGACGGCCGCGCCTTGCTCGGCTGGTCGGGCAGCATCGGCGCGCGGTCGCGCTGCCAGATGCCGTAAAGCCGGCGCAGCTCCGCCAGCGGGTCGGCATGGTCGTCGACGCGCAGCGAGAGGTCGGGGAAATCCTCGGTCGTGACCATGACCAGCGCCGCCGATTGCCGCCCGCGCCGGTCGCCGCCCGCCGCTTCTCCTGCATCGAGTGCGGCCAGCAGGCGTTCGGGCAGGGGCAATGCGCCATGGGCCAGGACCGCGGCGTGGGTGTCGGCGACCACCGCCGGGCCGGACAGCATGTTGCCGGCGACCGAAAAGCCCTGCGTCGCGATCTCGCCGCACCATTCGACGCAGTTGGCGCCGGTGAAGGCGGCGCTGCGGCCATGGCGGTCCACGGCATGGATCTGGCGCAGCCCCTTGCCCTCATCGCCCGCCAGCGCGCCTTCGATGGCGGCGGCAGGCGAAAGGCCCCGCGCCAGCCCGTCCAGCACCGCGGGGCCGAGGTAGCGATTGGTCATGGATTGGGTGGAGACCGCCCCCACCCCCGCCCGGACATAGGGGCAGGACGCGCCGACAGCGAAGGCGCAGGTGGTCACCGCCACCGCGAAGGCCCCCGTTGCCGGGTCATGCGCTACGATGGACCAGGTCATCACATCCTCCACGCCGCGCCCGCGCCATCGCGGGGCCTCCCACTACAGGGCGGCCGCCGGTTGCAGGCAAGCGAATGAGGCTGCATGTATCGCGGCGAAAACCAAGGGAGGATACGAGGATGACCATCAAGACGACCGCGTCGCGCCGTTCGCTGCTGCTGGCCGCCGGCGCACTGGCCGCGCCGACCCTCTGGCCCGCCGCCGCCCGGTCGCAATCCCCCTGGCCCGACCGGCCGATCCGCCTGGTGGTGCCCTTCGGCGCGGGCGGTGCGATCGACACCCTCTCCCGCACTGTCGCCGCGCGCTTCGCGGAAGTGACCGGCGGCCAGAATCTGGTGGTGGAGAACCGCGCCGGCGCCGGCGGGACCATCGCCGGCCTCGCCGTGGCGCGGGAGCGGCCGGACGGGCTGACGCTGATGATGGCCGATATCGGCGCGAACGCCATCGGCAAGGAACTGAACCCGAACCTCGCCTATGATCCGACGACGGCCTTCACGCCGATCATCCATCTGGTCAGCCTGCCGGCGGTGCTGATGGCGCATCCCTCGGTGACGGCGACCTCGATCCAGCAGGTGATCGACCAGGCCAAGGCGCGGCCCGATGGCTTCACCTATTCCTCGGCCGGCAATGGCAATGGCAGCCACCTGTTCATGGCGCTGTTCCTGAAGGAAGCCGGCATCCGCATGGTGCATGTGCCCTATCGTTCGGGGGCGGAGATGGTGACGGCGCTGGTGCGCGGGGACGCGCAATTCGGCTTCCCCACCGTTTCCTCCGGCATCGGGCAGATCCGGGCTGGCAATGCGAAGGCGCTCGGCATCGGCACCACGGCGGGCACGCCGCTGCTGCCGAACACGCCGGCGGTCTCGACCGTGCTGCCCGGCTTCGAATGCGCGGTCTGGCACGGCATCGTGGCGCCTGCGGGGATGGAGCCGGCGCTGGCGCGGCGCATCAACGAGGTCTTCGCCCGCATCATCGCCATGCCCGATGTGCAGCAGCGGATCTTCGACACGCAGGCCGGCGCGGTGGTCGGCGGCAGCCCCGAGGATTTCGCCAACCACATCCGCCGCGAGGTCGCGCGCTGGACCCCGATCATCCGCGAAGGCGGCATCCGCAGCGAGTGATCGCTGCGCCCCCCGCAAAGCCGCGGCGTGACGCGGTTTTGCGGGGTTTCTAGCCCGGGCAGCCGAGGCGGTCGGCCAATTCCGTCAGGCTGGCCGCGACGAAGTCCCAATCCTCCTCCGCCACCAGGTCGATGGTCTGGCCCGGCCCATGTTCGGTCGGCCGGGGGATGAAGGCGGTGCCGAAGCCGGCGCGGCGGGCGGCGGCGAGATCGCCGTTATGCGCCGCG
>JBIIRI010000154.1:0-8252 GCA_044341625.1 Roseomonas sp. | reverse complement strand
ATTTACCTCATGGGCTCTCGGTAGTGGCAGCGCGTGCCGGAGCGAAAAGCAGCGTGTTGGTGCGAACCGGAGCGAAACTGGCGGAGGGGATGGGATTCGAACCCACGATAGGGTTTAACCCCTATAACGGTTTAGCAAACCGTCGCCTTCAGCCGCTCGGCCACCCCTCCGCACGGGTGATCAGCAAACTGTGCCGAAGTTGCACGACGTATGCAGGCGGGGTTCTAGCCGTCCCCGCCCACCCCGGCAACCCTCGGAACGCGCCACCGCGCCAGCTTCAGGACAGCGGGACCTCCATGCCGCGCTGCACGGCGGGGCGGGACATCATGCGGGCATACCAGGCGGCGACGTTCGGCAGGTCGTCGAAGGGCACCTGGTGCCGCTCATGTCGCCATGCCCAGCCGAGGATGGCGAAATCCGCGATCGAGGGTTCCCCCGGCGTCGCCACGAAGTCGCGCCCCGCCAGCCGCCGGTCGAGCACGCCGTAAAGCCGCTTCGTCTCGCCATGGTAGCGCGCGAAGCCGTAATCCCGCGCGGGGCCCTCGGGCTGCATCAGGAAGTGGTGCACCTGGCCGGGCATCGGGCCGAAGCCGCCCATCTGCCACATCAGCCATTCCTGCACCGCCACCTTCCCGCGCGGATCGCGGGGCAGGAAGCGGCCCGTCTTCTCCGCCAGGTAGAGCAGGATCGCGCCGGATTCGAAGACGCTGATCGGCTGCCCGCCCGGCCCGTCCGGATCGACGATGGCGGGGATGCGGTTGTTGGGCGAGATCGCCAGGAAGGCGGGCTCGAATTGCTGGCCCTTGCTGATATCCACGGCATGCACCCGGTAGGGCAGGCCCATTTCCTCCAGCGCCACGCTGATCTTGCGGCCGTTCGGCGTGTTCCAGGTGTAGAGGTCGATCATCCGTCCGCAATCCTCGTCCAGGGCGTCTGACGGCCTTGATCACATGGCGCGCCGCGCACGCCAAGCTTGACCACCCCCCGGCCGGTCTGCGATCCAATTGGCGTGGCAAGCACCGTCACCCTCCGGGCCGGAGACGAGGATACCCTCTGGGCCGTGATCGCGACCGCCGGGCGCAACAGCCGGGTCGCCAATGTCTACCGCGCCCGTTCAGACGCGCTGGAAGACCGGGCCTGGCGGGCGCAGCAGGTCAGCGCCTATGCCGATTGGCTGCGGCGGTCGAGCCAGCCGGTGCCCCATTATTCCGTCGCGCCGATCCGCCGCGCCGACCTGCCGAAGAAATGGAGCCCCCTGCCCGCGCTGGGCTTCCTGCGCGGGCAGTTCATCTGATCAGGCGCGTGCCATGGCGCTATCGCGCGAAGGCCGGGTCGTCGGCGATGGTGTTCCGCAGCACGCCGATGCCCTCGACCTCGATCTCCACCGTCATGCCGGGGGCGAGGAACAGGGGATCGGGCTTGCGCGCATAGCCGACGCCGGACGGCGTGCCGGTGGCGATCACGTCGCCGGGCTCGAGCGTCATGACCTCCGACAGGATCGCGATGCAGCGCGCGACGGGAAAGATCATGTCGCCCGTCGTGCTGTCCTGCACCGTCATGCCATCGACGCGCGCGGTGATGCGGAGCGGCGCGGCGCCGGGGGGCAATTCGTCCGGCGTCACCAGCACCGGCCCGAAGGCGCCGGTCGCGTCGAAATTCTTGCCCATGGTCCATTGCGTGGATTTGCGCTGGTAGTCGCGGACGGAGCCGTCGTTGAACAGGCTATAGGCACCGACATGGTCGAGCGCGTTGGCTTCCGTCACGCAGCGCGCGGTCTTGCCGATCACGACGGCCAACTCCGCCTCATAGTCCAGCTTCGTGGAGCAGCCGGGGCGCAGCATCGGCGCATCCGGCCCGATCAGGGAAGATTGCACCCGCAGGAACACCGCCGGGTAGTCGGGGATGGGGTTGTTCCCCTCCTTCGCATGCAGCGCGTAGTTCAGCCCGATGCAGATCACCTTGCCTGGGCGCTCGATCGGCATCAGCAGCTTGAGGCTGCCCAGCTTCAGGCGCGTGGCGCAGGCCGCCGCGGCCGCCATCAGGCCTTCGCGCATCGCCGCGCCGCCGGCCAGGATGCTCGCCGCGTCCTGGGGAAAACCGCCAAGGGCCGCGAGCGGCACCACCTCCTCGCCGATCAGCACGCCGGTCTCCGCGCGCGGGGCGCCGTCATGTTGCTGGTAACGCAGAAGGCGCATGGACCCGTTCCCTCGGTGGCTGTTGGGCGCGGAGCCTAGACCACGTTCCGTTCGGCTGTGAACAGCCCGCAGCCCCGCTACCCCCTTTCGCAAAACACCGGCGCGAGGCACTTTTGTGCCAACGCCACCGGAGAACCCATCCCATGACCACCCGTCGAAGCCTTCTTGGTGCATCGCTCGGGGTCGCCGCGCTGGCCACGCTGGCGCGTCCCGCCCTGGCCCAGGGCTGGCCCTCGCGGCCGATCTCCATTGTCGTCCCCTTCCCCCCCGGCGGGTCGAACGACCTGCTCGCGCGCCCGATGGCGCTGAAGCTGCAACAGGCGCTGGGCAACAACCCGGTGGTGGTCGAGAACCGCGGCGGCGCCGGCGGCACGGTTGGCGCGGCGCATGTGATGCGCAGCGCGCCGGACGGCCACACGCTGATGTGGGGCCATGTCGGCACGCTGGCGGTGAACCCGTGGATCTACCCGAACAACCCCTATGACGTGCTGCGGGACTTCACCCCCGTCGCGCAGGTGGCGACGCTGCCGGGGGTGCTGGTGGTGCACCCTTCGGTCGGCGTGCGGACGGCCGAGGAATTCGTGGCCCTGGCCAAGCGCCAGCCCGGCGTCCTCGAATACGGCAGCGCCGGCAATGGCTCGGCGTCCCACATCACCATGGCGGCCTTCTGCGACGCGGCGGGGATCGACCTGGTGCATGTCCCCTATCGCGGCAATGGCCCGATGCTGGCCGACCTGCTGGCCGGGCGCGTGAAGTGCAGCTTCGCCGGATCGCCGGTGGTGCTGCCGGCGGCGCGCGACAACCGCCTGATCGCGCTCGGCGTGAGTTCGCGGGAGCCGACGCCGCTGGTGCCCGGCATCGCACCCGTCGGCGCCACCGCCGTGCCGGGCTACGAGATGGTGCAGTGGCACGGCCTGGTCGCGCCAGCCGGCACGCCGACAGAACTGGTCGCGCGCATCAATGGCATCATCAACGGCCTGCTGGCGGATGAGGAGATCAAGCAGCGCCTGTCGGTGGAAGGCGCGGAAGCCGCGCCGCGTTCACCGGAAGCCTTCCGCGCCCTGATCGCGGCGGAGCTGGAGCGGTTCCGCGCCCTGATCCGCCGGGCCAACATCACGGCCGGCTGAGGGTGCTCACCCTCACCCTCGCCTGCGGCGACTATGACCGCGCGCGCCCGATCCTGGATGGGCGGGTCGGCGTCGCGGGCGCGCGCATCGCGGGGGTGAAGCTCCCCTCCGAACAAACCTTTCCGCGCGCGGTGACACGCGCGGAATTCGACGTGACGGAACTCTCGCTGGCCTCGCATCTGGTGCAGCTTTCGCGCGGGGAAGCGGCTTATGTCGCGCTGCCGGTGCCGATCGCGCGCGCCTTCCGCCATGGCTGCATCTATCTGCGCGCGGAGGCCGGGATCGACGGGCCTAAGGGGCTGGAAGGCAAGCGCGTCGGCATCCCCGAATACGGCATGACGATGGGGCTCTGGCTGCGCGGGATCCTGGCCGATGCCCATGGCGTGGATGTCAACGGCATCACCTGGCGCACGGCCGGGACCAATGCGGCGGGGCGGAAGGAGAGGCTCGCCCTCGAACTCCCGCCGGGGATGGATGTGCGCCCGCTGCCGGATGGCGCGACGCTGAACGCCGCGCTGCTGGCGGGCGAGATCGATGCCATCCTCTCCCCCACAGCGCCCGCCGCCTTCACCGCCGGCGATCCGCGGGTGCGGCGCCTGTTCCCCGATCCGCGCGCGGCGGCGGAAGCCTGGCACCGCCAGACCGGCTTCTTCCCCACGATGCATCTGATCGGCGTGCGGCGGGATGTGCTGGACCGCGCGCCACATTTGGCCCGCGCGCTGTTCGACGCCTTCGCGGACGCCAAGCGGGTGGCGGAGGCGGAGTGGGACTCGGCACTCGCCTCCTCCTCCCCCGCCACGCTGTTTCCCTTCCTGGCGGAGGAATGGGCGGCGATGCGCGCGCTGCTCGGCCCCGATCCCTGGCGCTATGGCTTTGGCGCGAACCGCGCGGAATTCGCTGCGCTCGCGCGCTGGGCGGACGCGCAGCACCTCACACGCCGCATCCTGGCGCCGGAGGAGATCTTCGCGGCGGGCACGCTCCACACCTAACCCATCTTGCGCCCCGCGCGGCCCTGGGCGAGGCTCCGCGCCGCCGAGTTTCGGGAGGAAAACAAGATGCTCACCCGCCGCACCCTTGGGCGCGCCGCCGCCGCGCTGGCTGCCGCGCCCGCCCTGCCCGCCATTGCCCGTGCCCAAGGAGCCTGGCCGGACCGTACCGTCACCCTCGTCGTGCCCTGGGCCGCGGGCGGATCGACGGACGCGGTGGCGCGCATCCTGGCGCAACGGCTGAGCCAGGATACGGGGCGCAGCTTCGTGGTGGACAACCGCACCGGCGCCAATGGCACGATCGGCTTCAACTCCGTCGCCCGCGCGCGGCCGGATGGGACGACGCTGCTGGTCTCCACCGTCAGCACCTATGCCATGGCGCCGTGGCTGCTGCCGCTTCCCTACGACAATGAACGCGACTTCGTCGGCATCGGGCGGCTTGCGACCATGCCGATCATCATGGTGGTGAACCCCAGCTTCCCGGCGCGCAACGTGCAGGAGTTCGTGGCCGCCGCGCGGCAGCCGAACCACCGCATCACCTATGCCAATTCCGGCACCGGCAGCTCCACCCATCTCGCGACGGAGCTGTTCCTGCAGGAAGCCGGCCTCACCATCCCCGATGTCGGCTATCGCGGCGGCGGACCGGCCGTGCAGGCGGTGCTGGCGAATGAAACGCCGATGGTCTTCCAGGCGGCGTCGGGCATCCTGCCGCAGATCCAGGCCGGCACGCTGCGCGCGCTCGGCATCGCGAGCGCGGAGCGCAGCCCGCTGGCGCCCGAAATCCCGACCTTCGCCGAACAGGGGTTCCGGGGCGTGATCGTGGAGGAGCACATCGCGCTGCAAGGCCCCGCCGGCCTGCCGGCGGAGATCATCCAGCGCGCCAACCAGGTCTTCAAGGCGGCGGCGGAAGCGCAGGACACGCGCCAGCGCCTGGCCGCGCTCGCCGTGGTGCCGACGGTGACGGCGCCCGAAAGCTGGCCCGCCTATTTCGCGGCCGAGAACGCGAAGTGGCGGGACATGATCAGGGCCCGCAACATCCGCCTGCAGTAGCAAGGGCAAAGAGCCGTGGCGCGCATCGACTACTACGTCTCGCTGAACAGCCCGTGGACGCATCTCGGTGCGGCGCGGATCGAAGCGTTGGCAGCGCGCCACGGTGCCCAGTTGCGGGTGTTTCCGGTGGATTTAGGCAAGGTGGTCTTCCCCGCTTCGGGTGGCGTCCCGCTGCCGCAACGCAGCCCGCAGCGGCAGGCCTACCGGATGCAGGAATTGCGGCGCTGGCGCGACCATCTCGGCATCCCGATCCGATTCTCCCCGGGCTTCTACCCGCATGACGAGACCCTCTCAGCCCAGGCGGTCATCGCGACGCGGGAATTGGTCGGCGACGCGCCAGCGGTCGCGCTGGCCCATCGCGTGCTGAAGGCGGTGTGGGAGGAGAACCGGAACTGCGCCGACCGGGATGTGCTGGCGGCGCTGGTGGCGGAAGTCGGGCTGCCGCCCAGCCTGCTCGACGAAGCGGCGCGGGAGGAATGGGCTGCGCGGCGCAGGGCGGATTCGGAAGCCGCGCTGGCGCGCGGCGTCTTCGGCGCGCCGAGCTATGTCATCGGCGACGAGATTTTCTGGGGCCAGGACCGGCTGGATTTCGTCGCGCGGCACCTCGCGCGCGGCGATTAATCTCGCGATACCTCGCGCGCGGCAGTTAATCTCGCGACATCTCGCGCGCGGCGATTAGTCCGCGCCAGCTTCAGGCAGGCTGGGCGCCTGCCTGTTCCAGCATCCGCAGCGCGATCTCGCGCTCCCCCAGCACGGCGCTGTTCGCGCCATGGCCCAGCAGATGCGCCACCGCCTCATCCGAATGGGCGCGCGCCATGATCTCCAGCCGCGGATTCCCGGCGCGGGCCTGTTCCACCACCTGCCCCGCCTCGAAGGCCTCGGGCAACGTGCAGAACAGGCGGCGCGCGGCGGGCAGGTTGGCCGCAGCGAGCACTTCCGGGTCTGCGGCGTGGCCGACGACCACCTCGGCCCCCGCGGCGCGAGCGGCCTCGGCGCCGGCATCGTCATCGGTGATGACCAGCAGCGGCCGGCCGGCGGCGAGCAGGCCCGGGCCGATCAGCGACCCGACGCGGCCATAGCCCACCAGCACATCATGGTCCGTCAGCGCGGTGACGGCAGGCGCCTCAACCTCGGGCGGCGCCTCGGGGGCGGCGGGCGGCGGCGCGGGGGGCGGCGCGGCGGGGCCGGGCTGGGGCGCCGCCTGGGCCGCCGCCCGGTCGGCGGTGAACTGGATGCGCGTCAGCAGCTTCGTCCGCCCGCGCTCGATGGCGGCGAAAATGAAGGGGTTCACCAGGATCGAGAGAATGGCGCCCGCCAGCACCAGGTCGCGCCCTTCCTCCGGCAGCAGCGAAAGCGCGACCCCGAGCCCGACCAGGATGAAGGAGAATTCGCCGATCTGCGCCAGCGCGGCAGAGACGGTCAGCGCCGTGCTTGTCGGGTGGCCGAAGGCACGCACGATCAGGAAGGCGGCGACCGACTTGCCGAAGACGATGATCAGCACCGTCGCCAGCACGGCCAGCGGCGCCTCCACCAACACCGCCGGGTTGAACAGCATGCCGACGGAGACGAAGAACAGCACGGCGAAGGCGTCGCGCAGCGGCAGCGCCTCATCCGCCGCGCGCTGGGACAGGCGGCTTTCGCCCATCATCATCCCGGCGAAGAAGGCGCCCAGCGCGAAGCTCACATCGAACAGCTTGGCCGCGCCGAAGGCGACGCCCAACGCCACCGCATAGACCGCCAGCCGGAACAGCTCTCGCGATCCCGTATGCGCGGCGTGATGCATGATCCAGGGAATGACACGCCGGCCGGCGACCACCATCACGCCGATGAAGGCCGCGACCTTCAGCAAGGTGAGCCCGATCGTCGCCGCAATCTCGCTGGCCGGCAGCCGCGTATCGGCCACCAGCGCGGGGGCCAGCGCAGGCAGCAGCACGAGCGCCAGGACCATCACCAGGTCCTCCACGATCAGCCAGCCGACCGCGATGCGACCGCGTTCGGACTCCAATATCTTCCGTTCTTGCAGCGCGCGGACCAGCACGACGGTGGAGGCGACCGACAGCGCGAGCCCGAAGACGAGCCCCGCCCCCAGCCCCCAGCCCAGCGCCCAGGCCAGAGCCATGCCGAGCAGCGTCGCAACCCCGATCTGCGCCACCGCGCCAGGCACGGCGATGCGGCGCACCGCCATCAGGTCCGCCAGCGAGAAATGCAGGCCGACGCCGAACATCAGCAGGATGACGCCCATCTCGGCCAGTTCCTGGGCCAGCTTGGCATCCGCGACGAAGCCCGGCGTGAAGGGCCCGACCACGATTCCGGCCGCGAGGTAGCCGACCAGCGGCGACAGGCGCAGCCGATGCGCGATCATGCCGAACAAGAAGGCCAGCATGAAACCCGCGGCAATCGTCGCGATCAGCGGCGTGTCATGGCCTGGCATGGCAATTCCCCGGGGCGTCGCGACCTATGTATTACGACATCGGAGCTTTTCAACCGGAATTTATGCGGAAACCAAGCAAATCATGAGAGTTTTCGGGCATCAGGCCGCCGCGTAGCGCGACAGGGCCAGATCGTCATGCGCGATCGCCGGCGTCCGGTTGCTCATCAGATCCGCCAACAGCCGCCCGGACCCGCAGGCCATGGTCCAGCCCAGCGTGCCATGCCCGGTGTTGAGGTAGAGATTGTCGTAGCGAGTCCGCCCGACCACCGGCGTGCCATCCGGCGTCATCGGCCGCAGCCCGGTCCAGAAGCTGGCCTGCGCCAGGTCGCCGCCGCGCGGGAACAGGTCCATGACCGAATGGGCCAGCGTCTCCCGCCGCGGCTTCCGCAGCCGCAGCGAGAAGCCGGCCAGCTCCGCCGTGCCCCCCACCCGGATGCGGTCGCCGAGGCGAGTGATCGCGACC
>JBIIRI010000036.1:0-24219 GCA_044341625.1 Roseomonas sp. | reverse complement strand
CTTCTTCACGGCAGCCTTCTTCGGCGCGGCCTTCTTGGCGACGGCCTTCTTGGCGGCGGCCTTCTTCGGCGCGGCCTTCTTGGCAGCCGGCTTCTTGGCGGCGGCCTTCTTCGGCGCGGCCTTCTTGGCAGCCGGCTTCTTCGCCGTCTTCTTGGCGGCGGCCATGGCCATCGCCTGGGCGCGCGGCTCAGCGGTCTCGGTGGTGTCCGTCATTCTGTCAGGTCCTTGCGATATCGGTTAACGCTTCGTGTTCCGGTCGTGGCGTGCCGGCGCGAAAGAGGGGCGCGGCGCCCACGTGAGCAGGCGAAGTGCGGTGTCACGGCCGGCGCGGATCCCGTATCGCGCCGTTCCGTGGAAACCGCTGGCCAGCCAACCGCCGGCGCCGGGGACGTCGCGCATGGCGCGACAACGCGCGTGGCGCGCGCTCCGGCATCTCTCCCGCCGCGGCGCGTCCCGAGTTCCGCGATGTTCGTCCGAGGCGTTGCCGCCACGGAGGATCGCGGGCCAGGGCCGGCGGGCGGTGCGGAGAAGGATGCGCGAGTGATGCTTCCCTCCTCCCCGAGCCTGCGGTCCATCGACCGTTCCTTCCTGCTGCGCGCCGCGTTGCCGGGCTGCTTGCCGCTTTTCTCCGTCCCTGCCGTCGCGCCTGGCGACGTTGTGGCTTCGAACAGCAGCGTGCGAATCGCGTCAAGCGCATGCGTGCAGATCACACAAGATGCATGTGCGTCGAATCTGTCAAACGGTTTCGCATCGGATCCGCACGATCCGTCGCGCGGAGTGCGCGGGATGTGGCGTGCGAAGCGCGCGTGATATGGCCTGAAGCGCGCGATGCGCGGCAGCGCGCGCGTCGGTGCAGCCCTTGCGCCGCACCGGTCCGGTCGCCGCGGAGATGCCGCGACGACCGGTCGGCAGCGCCTCAGCCGCGGCGCTCGATCGGCACCACCGGCCGCTGCGAGGCGCCGGTGTAGAGCGACAGCGGGCGGATCAGCCGGTTGTCGGCTGCCTGCTCGAAGACATGCGCCGCCCAGCCGGTGATGCGAGAGCAGACGAAGATCGGCGTGAACATCGGGATGTCGAAGCCCATCAGGTAGTAGGCAGGGCCCGCCGGGAAATCGAGGTTCGGGTGGATGCCCTTCACCCGCATCATCTTCGCCGCCAGCACGCGGCTGGTTTCCATCCAGCGGCGGTCGCCGACCACCTCCGCCATCTTCTCGGCGTATTTGGTCATCGTGGGCACGCGGCTGTCGCCGTTCTTGTAGACCCGGTGGCCGAAGCCCATGACCAGCGCCTTGTGGTCGAACTTGCCCTCGAGCCAGTCCTCCGCCGCCTCGGGGCTGCCGATCTCCTTCAGCATGTGCATCACCGCCTCATTCGCCCCGCCATGCAGCGGACCCTTGAGGGCGGCGATCCCCGCGGTGATCGCGCCGTGGATGTCGGCACCCGTCGAGGTCACGGTCCGCGCGGTGAAGGTGGACGCGTTGAAGGTGTGCTCCGCGTAGAGGATCATCGAGACGTCGAAGGACTTGATGACCTCCGGCGCCGGGACCTTCCCGAACACCATGTGGAAGAAGTTCTCGCAGAAGGGCAGCGAGGCGTCGGGCGCGATCGGCTCCAGCCCCTTCGACAGGCGGTTGGTGGCGGCGACCGCCGTCGGCAGCTTGGCCAGCAGCCGCATCGCCTTGCGCCGCTGCGCCGCGTCCGAGACATCGGCCGCCTCGGGGTCCTCGGCGCCCATGAAGGAACAGGCGGTGCGGATAGCATCCATCGGATGCGCGTCCTTCGGCAGCGCCCGCAGCACCTGCATCAGCGCCGGCGACAGGGCGCGGCCCGCGCGTTCCTCGGCCTGGAAGGCCGCGAGCTGCGCGGCCGTCGGCAATTCGCCGTGCCACAACAGGTAGGCGACCTGCTCGAAGTCGCTCTCCTCGCACAGATCCTGCACGGCATAGCCGCGATAGGTGAGGCTGTTGGTCTCCGGCATTACCTTGGAGACGGTGGAGACATCGGCATAGACGCCGACGAGACCCTTGTAGATCGTGGGGGTGGCTTCGCTCATTCTTGGCGTTCCCTGCTGCGCCGAGGCGGGGGATGGGCCGTCGGTGCCCATCCCCCTCGCGCATCGGCGATAGGTCGATCAGAAGATAGCTGAGATCAGAAGATGCCGGGCTTGCTGGCCAGCAGCCCGCCCGCCGGCAGCGCCACGTTCAGCACATGCAGCTCCCCGGCCGGGATGCTCGCCAGGTCCTGCACATCGGCCAGGAAGCGGTTGGCCTCCCGCGCCGAGATGATGCCCTCGGTCAGCGTCCGGAACTTGTTCACATACTGGTCGCGGGCGAAGGGGCGGGCGCCGTTCGGATGGGCGTTGGCCACACCGAGCTCATCCACCAGCTTGCTGCCGTCGCGGAAGGCGATCTCCACCCGGCCGCCGAAGGCCAGCTCCTCCGGGTCGCGGGAGTGGTACTTGCGGGTCCATTCGGGGTCCTCGCGCGTCTCGATCTTGTGCCAGAGGCGGACGGTGTCCGCGCGGCCGGCGCGCTTCGGCGCGTAGCTGTCCACATGGTGCCAGCGCCCGTCCTGGAGGGCGACGGCGAAGATGTACATGATCGAATGGTCCAGCGTCTCGCGGCTGGCCTTCGGGTCCATCTTCTGCGGGTCGTTCGCGCCGGTGCCGATCACGTAGTGGGTGTGGTGGCTGGTGTGGATCGTGATCTTCTCGATCGCGTCGAAGTCCTTGATCTGCGCCCGCATGCGGAAGGCCAGGTCGATCAGGGCCTGGGACTGGTATTCCGCCGAATGCTCCTTCGTGTAGCTGTCGAGGATGGCGCGCTTCGGCTCCCCGGCCTCGGGCAGGGGCACTTCGAAATAGGTGGGGTCGTAGACCGTCTTGCGGCCCTTGCTGTCGGCCTGCGTCCGGCCAGACAGCACCCAGGCGATCACGCTGTCCTCGCCCTCATAGATCGGGGAAGGGGCGCCTTCGCCGCGCATGCAGCGGTCCACGGCTTCCACCGCCAGCTTGCCGGCATGGGCCGGGGCATAGGCCTTCCAGCTGCTGATCTCGCCCTTGCGGGACTGGCGGAAGCTGATGGAGGTGTGCAGCGCCTGCTGGATGGACTGGAACACCACCTCCTGCTTCAGGCCGAGCAGCGTGCCGATGCCGGCGGCCGCGGCGGGGCAGAGATGGGCGATGTGGTCCACCTTGTGCTCATGCAGGCAGATCGCCTTCACCAGGTCGATATGGAGTTCGTAGGCGGTGGCGAGGCCACGGATCAGGTCGCGGCCCGACTTGCCCATCGCCTGGCCAACCGCCAGCACGGGGGGAATGTTGTCGCCGGGGTGGGAATAGTCGGCGGCCAGGAAGGTGTCGTGCATGTCGAGCTCACGCACCGCCGTGCCATTCGCCCAGGCCGCCCATTCGGGGGAGACGGTGGCCGCCGCCTTCATGCCGAACACCGAGGCCCCGCCCGCCTTCTTCGCATGGCCGAGCGCCATGCCGCGCGCCGAGACCACGGGGCGGCGGTTGATCGCGGCAATGGCGACGGAGGCGTTGTCGATGATCCGGTTGATGATCATCGCCTGCACGTCCTTCTGGACGGCGACCTTGTCCGTGGCGACGCCCGCCATCTTCCAGGCCAGCTGCTCCTCGCGCGGGAGCAGCGCCTTCGAGGCGTGGACCTTCACTGCGTGCTTCTTCATCTCTCTTCCCTCAACCCTGCCGTGGGCGTGACGCCGCCTTTGTGCGCCGGGCGAGTTTGATCGTCCATTCCGATTGGGCAAGCGGCGCGATATGGATTTCGTATCGCACTCTGGCTAAAGGGCCATCAGGCACCATTCGCGCTGGGGAGCGTCCATGGATTTCCGCCTGGTTCGCCGCCTTGGGCATTTCCTGGCCGTGGCCGAGGAAGGGCATTTCGGCCGGGCCGCCGCGCGGCTCGGCATCTCGCAGCCGCCGCTGACGGCGCAGATCCAGGCGCTGGAAGCGGAGCTCGGCGTGCAGCTGCTGGAACGCACCGGCAAGGGCGCGCGCCCAACCCGCGAAGGGGAAGCCCTGATCCCGCTGGCGCGGCGGCTGGCGCAGGATGCCGGCGAACTCGAATCGCTGGCGCGGGAATTGCGCGCGGGGCGGCATGCGCCGGTCTCCATCGCCTGCGTCACCTCGGCGCTGTTCGACTACCTGCCGCCGCTGGTGCGCGCGCTGCAGGCCGCGCGGCCCGAAGCCGCGGTCTCGGTCCGCGAACTCGACACCACCGATGCGGTGGAAGCGCTGCGGCGCGGGGAGGTGGACCTCGCTTTGCTGCGGCTGGAACGCGACCGCCATCCGGTGAAGCTGCGCCCGCTGGGCCGCGACGTGCTGGCCGCCGCACTGCCGTCGGGCCATCCGCTGGCCGAGAGCGAGGCGCCGCTGCCGCTCGGCCTGCTGGCGGATGAACCGCTGCTGATCCTGCCGCGCGGGATCAGCCCGGCCTATTCGGATGCGATGGTCGCCGCCTGCCGCGCCGCCGGCTTCACCCCGCGCGTGGTGCGGGAAGTGGGCAGCGCGATGGCGCAGCTTGGCTTCGTCGCGGCGGGGCTGGGCGTCGCGCTGGTCAGCGCGGGCATGGCGCGGCTTCGCCCGCCCGGCGTGTCCTTCCGGGAGCTGGAAGGGCCGGTCCATGCCGTCGGCGTCGCGCTCGCCTGGAACGCGGAGCGGGAGAGCGAGGCCACCCGCCTTGCCCTCGACTTCGCGGAGATGATCTTCCCGTCCGGGAGTGTTGGCGGGGGCGATCTGCCGGCCTAGCCTGCGCGCCCGACCATCCGCGAGAGGCCCGCATGTCAGACGCCGCCCCCTTCGACCTCGTGCTCACGGGCGACGTGGTGCTTTCGGACCGCGTGGTGCCGGGCGGCTATGTCGCCATCCGCGGCGAGACCATCGCCGCCATCGGCGAAGGCGTGCCCCCGCCGGCCAAGGCGATCGCCAGGCATGACGGCAAGCTGATCATGCCGGGGCTGGTGGATGGGCACATGCACACCTCCTCCTCCACCGGCTGGCCGGGGATCGAGGGGTCGACGATGTCGGCGGCCGCCGGCGGCGTCACCACCGTCTGCGACATGCCCTATGACGTGCCCCAGCCCGTCACCAGCGGGGCCATCTTCCGGGAGAAGGTGGAATGGGTGAACCGCCTGTCCCATGTGGACATGGCGCTCTACGGCACCATCCGGAAGACGGGCGGGATCGAGGACATCGCCGGCATCGCGGAAGCCGGCGCCAGCGCCTTCAAGGTCTCCACCTATGAATACGACGCGCACCGCTTCCCGCGCATCGACCACCCGACCATGCTCTCGGCCTTCGCGGAAATCGCATCCACCGGCCTGATGGTCGCGGTCCATAACGAGGACCAGGAGCTGGTGGTGAAGTTCTCCGAGGCCGCCAAGGCCGCGGGCAACCTGTCCCCCATCTGGCACTGCCGCACCCGCCCGCCGATCACCGAGACGATGGCGGACCTCACGATCTTCGAGATGGCGCTGGAAACGGGCGCCCATGTGCACATCGCCCATTCCTCCCTCGCGCGCGGCTTCGAACTGGCGCGGATCTATCGCGGCCAGGGCGCCAAGACCTCGGGCGAGGCCTGCATCCAGTATCTGTGCATGACAGAGGAGGACATCGTCCGCTTGGAAGGCTTCGGGAAGTGCAACCCGCCCTTCCGCACGGCGGCGGAGGTGGAGCGGATGTGGGGCGCGCTGGATGACGGCATCGTCGCCTATGTCTCGACCGACCACGCCCCCTGGCCCCGGCAGAGGAAGGTGTATGCCGGCGACATCTTCGCCGTCGGCGCCGGGCTGACGGGCATGCAGAGCTTTGCGCCGCTGATGTATTCGCTGCTGGCCGAACGCGGCCTGCCGCCCACCGTCATGGCGCGGATGTGTTCCGAGGAGCCGGCGCGGTTCCACGGGCTCGACCCGAAGAAGGGCGGCATCCGGCTCGGCGCGGATGCGGATTTCTGCGTGCTGGAACGCGGCGAGTTCGTCTTCGACGAAGCCAGCATCCGCGACCGGGACGATGCGCGCTGGTCGCCCTATCATGGCCGCCCCATGAAGGCGCGGGTCGCCGCGACCTATCTGCGCGGCGCCGAGATCTGGAACGGCACCGAGGTGAAGGCCAAGCCCGGCACCGGCCGCTTCGTGCCGCGCCAGCACCGCCGCAGCGCGCTCGACGCATGAGCAATCCCGCGCGCCCGCCGAACCAGCGCTGGATCAAGCGCCCGCCGCGCCCGTCGCGCGCGAAGCCGCCGGTTGCGCGGCGCCAGGCGCCGGGGATGGGGGCGCTGCTGCTCGCGATCGGCTTCGGGGTCTGCGCCGGGCTGCTCGGCGCGCTGCTAGGGCCGAAGCTGATGCCGGACCAGCCCGGGATGGCCGGGCTCTTCGCGGGGCTCGGGCTCGCCATCGGCTTCATGGCCTTCTGGCGGGGCATGGGCGGCACGCGCGAAGATATCAGGAACCTGTTCAGATGAGCCGTATCATCACCGTCGCGGGCGCGCAGATGGGCCCGACCCAGCGCGCCGACAGCCGCGCCGACACCCTTGCGCGCATGATCGCACTGCTGGACCAGGCGGCCGCGCGGGGCGCGAAGCTGGTGGTCTTCCCGGAACTGGCCTTCACCACCTTCTTCCCGCGCTGGCCGATGGGCCGCGAGGACGCCGAGTTGCTCGGCAGCTTCGAGACGGCGATGCCCAACCCGGCCGTGCAACCCCTGTTCGACCGTGCCCGTGCGCTCGGCGTCGGCTTCTATGTCGGCTATGCCGAACTCACGCCGGATGGGCAGCGCTTCAACAGCGCGATCACGGTGGGGCCGGATGGCGCGATCCTGTTCAAGTACCGCAAGGTCCACCTGCCCGGGTCGGACCATGTGAAGGCTGGCCAGAAGTATCAGCAGCTCGAGAAGATGTATTTCGAGTATGGCGACCTCGGCTTCCCCGTCACGCGCGGACCCGAGTCCTGGGGCCGGCCGGTGCTCGGCATGCTGGTCTGCAACGACCGCCGCTGGCCGGAAGGCTGGCGCTGCCTTGGCCTGCAGGGGGTCGAGCTGGTGATGATCGGCTACAACTCCGCCGCCTATGACCCGAATGGCGGGGAGGGCGAGAGTGCGGAGCTGCGGACTTTCCACTCCACGCTGGCCGCGCAGTCCAACGCCTATATGAACGCCACCTGGGCGATTTCCGTCGCCAAGGCGGGGAATGAGGATGGCGCCGGGCTGATCGGCGGGTCCTGCATCGTGGACCCGAACGGCGTCGTGGTGGCGCAGGCCAAGACGCTCGGCGACGAGGTGATTCTGGCCGAAATCGACTTCGACGCCTGCCGCCAGGGCAAGGAGAAGATGTTCAACTTCGCCCAGCACCGCCGCCCGCAGCATTACGCGCGGATCGTGGAGCAGGTCGGCGCGGTGGCGCCGGAGTAACGGCGCGTTCGGGCATCCGGGCAGGCCCGATCAGTAGCGGTGGCGGTAGGCGATCATGAGGACATTCGATCCCTCCCACACGCCGTTCATGTTGCCGAACATGCCGCTGCGGTGGTGGTAGCGGATGGCCACTTCGTGCTGCGGGGAGTCGGGCAGGGAGAAGACCAGTTCCGGCGAGAAATAGTGCAGCCACTTCGAGCGATGCGGCTCGGGCCGCTCGGGCGGGCCGGTCTCGGCTTCCGGCAGGGTGTCGAGCCAATGCAGGCCGGTACTGAGGCCGAAGGCGGTGTAGAGCCGGTCGCGCCAGGGGAAGCCATCGTAGCGAAAATAGAAGGCGCCCCAGGCATCGAGCGTGTTGGTGTCGCCGAAGCGATAACCGCCACCGATCTCCGCATCGAAGGTGAAGTCCCGCCAGAAGCGCCCGAAGCGGTAGCTGTGCGAGGCGCCGACGAACAGCTCCCGCCCCCAATCGTAGCTCCAAGGCTGCACGGCGATGTCGCGCACGTCGCCGTCACGCGCCGAAGGCCCGATCCAGAGGGACAGGCTACGGCGCAGTGCGTCGCGCGCCAGGCGCGGATCGACAGGCTCGGCGCGCGCGGCCCCGCTGGCTGGCTCAACGGCGGAAGATGCGGTTTGGGCATCCACTCGCGTGGCCGCCACAACGAGCACGGCGGCGAGAGCGATGCGGATGACGACAACAAACCGGGACACGCTGCGAAGCTCTAGCATCGCATGGGCTTAGCCACGAATCGATGATGTAACAATAGATCCCTGCGCTTGACCCCCTGGTGGTTCGACCTCAATCGTCCCGACACCTCGCAGCCTGAAGGTCCGCATGTCCCGCCGCCTCGTCATCGCCGCCGCCCAGCTGGGGCCGATCCAGAAGGCCGAAGGGCGCGATGTCGCCGTCGCGCGCATGGTCGCGCTGATGGAAAAGGCGGCCCGGCGAGGGGCGGAGGTGGTGGTCTTCCCCGAACTCGCGCTGACCACCTTCTTCCCCCGCTGGTACCATGAGGACCTGGCGGAGGCGGATCACTGGTACGAACACGCGATGCCCTCCAACGCCACCGCACCGCTGTTCGACGCGGCGCGGCGCCTGAATATCGGCTTCCACCTGGGCTACGCGGAAAAGACGCCGGAAGGACAGCGCTTCAACACCGCGATCTATGTCCACCCCTCGGGCCAGGTCGCGCTGAAGTACCGCAAGGTGCATCTGCCGGGGCATGCCGAATACGACCCGGTGCGGCGCGTGCAGCACCTGGAGAAGCGGTACTTCGAGCCGGGCGACCTCGGCTTCCTCGTGGTGCGCGCGCCGGTCGGCCCGCATCAGGTGAATATCGGGATGATGATCTGCAACGACCGCCGCTGGCCCGAAGCCTGGCGCGTGATGGGGCTGCAGCAGGTGGAACTCGTCATGCTTGGCTACAACACGCCGAGCCTGAACATGGAAAACCGCGGCTTTGAGGCGCATCACCTACGTGTCGCGCACAGCCATCTCTCGATCCAGGCCGGCTGCTACCAGAATGCATGTTTCGGCGTCGGCGTGGCCAAGGCCGGCAGCGAGGACGGGCATGAGCTGTTCGGCCATTCGATCATCGTCAACCCGCAGGGCGAGATCATGGCCCAGGCGACGTCCTGGGATGACGAGGTGATCGTGGCGGAATGCGATCTCGGCATGTGCGAGCTCGGTCGGTCCACCATCTTCAACTTCGCCCGCCACCGCCGGCCGGAACACTATGGGCGCATCACCGCCCAGGTGGGCAGTGAAGCGCCGCCGGTCTGGACGCCGGCGGGCTGAGCACCGCTCCTACCGGACCCGCGCGATATCCCGCGCCAGCGTCTCGCGTTCCGGGCAGTCGGGGCAGCGCGCGGCAAGGCGCGCGAGATTCGCCTCCGCCTCCGCCCGGCGGCCGAGTTCGAGGAACAGCGACCCCTGATAGGCCAGCGCACCAGGATGATCGGGATTGGCGGCCAGCGCCTGGCGATAGGCCTCCATCGCCGCCGGGATCCGGCCGGCGCGGCGTTCGGCGAAGGCGACATAGACCAGGACATCCGGGTCGCCGGGCAGGCGTTCCAGCACCGCTTGCAGCAGTTGCAGGCCCAGCTCGTAGCGCCCGCCATCCATCGCCTGCCGCGCCGCGGCGATATCCGGATCGCCCTCGGGCTCCGGCAGCACGGCGGCGGCGGGGGCCGCGAGCAGCAGCAGGCCGAGAAGAAGTCTCTTCACGCCACGGCCTCGACCCTGGCGGCGCGGCCGGCGATCACGGCCTGCAACGCCAGCGCCGCTGCCGCCTGACAGGGCTCGATCACCGGGACGCCGCAGGCGTCCTCCACCGCCGCGCGATGGCCAGCCATGCCGGCGCAGCCGAGGATCACCGCCTCCGCCCCCATCCCCACCATGCGGCGGGCGATCTCGATCAAGGCGGCGCGCGGCGCGACAGGGTCGGTCAGCACCTCCATCGGCAGGTTGAGCGGGATGTGGCCGGCGACACGGCCCTCCGCACCCATGGCCGCCAAAGCCCGGCGCTGGCGCGCGATGGAGGGATCCGCGAAGGCGATCAGGCCGAAGCGATCCGCCCGCGCCAGCGCCGCCGCGATGGCGCTGCGGAGCGGGCCGAAGACCGGCGCGCGCGTGACCGTTCGCACCGCCTCCACCCCAGGGTCGGAGACGCAGGCGATGATATAGGCATCGGCCTTCTCGCGTTCCGCCAATTGGCACAGGGGTTCGGCGACGGAGAACCAGTCGCGCCAGGTGATCACGGCGGGCGGGCCGCCCGGCAGCTGCGTCACCTCGAAGCGGGGCAGGCCGGGGGCGGCAAAGCCGGCCAGCGCAGCGACGATGCCGGCCGTGCAACTCGCGCTGGAATTGGGGTTCACCACCAGGATGCGTTCGGTCATGGCGCCTTTCTTCGGGCCGCGGAGGGCGTTCAGAATCGGGCGGGCACCGCCGCGACGCAAGCGCCGGGCCGAGGCACCCCATACCCGTGCTTGATCGCCGCGCGCCGTCGGGTGCATGATGCACTGCACAATGACGCTGGCGCGCCAGTGACGGATCACGCGAATGGATCGCCCGCCACTCGCCTTGCCCCATGGGGCCAGACCGCCCGAAGGAACGCCCGATGCGCTGGGAGCCCGATCGTTCGGCACCCGCCCTGCCCTATGCGAAGCCGGACAGCTTCCGGATGGCGGTGTCGCGCGGGGCGCGCAACCGCTGCCCGTCCTGCGGGGAAGGGCGAATCTTCGCCGGCTATCTCAAGGTGGTCGGGGCCTGCGCGTCCTGCGGCGCCCCGCTCGGCCGCCTCCGGGCGGATGACGCGCCGCCCTATTTCACGATTTTCCTGGCCGGGCATATCCTGGTCCCGCCCGTGCTGTGGATCGAGCGCGCCTGGCAGCCGCCCATGTGGCTGCACATGGTGGTCTGGCTGCCGCTGTTCGCCGCCGCCTGCATCCTGTTGCTTCGGCCGGTCAAGGGCGCCACGCTGGGGTGGATGATGCGGCTCGGCTTCACCGGGACAGAACATGGTGCGGCCGAGCATGGGGGGGCGGAGCATGGACAGGGCGGCGATGGCGGCGTTCCGCCACGGGACCGGTAGCGGGGCGTGATGTCCGAGAAGGACCTGGTCCGCATCGTCCTGCCCGACGCCCAGCCCCTGCCGAGCCCCTATGCGGAGGCCGACCGGCGGCAGGCGGTGGAAGACCTGCTCGCGGGCAACAGCTTCCGCCCCAAGGGGCTGGCCGGGCCCTTCGGCCTTGCGATCATGGTGCGCGACGGCCGCCTGATCCTCGACATCCGCGACGCCGAGGACAAGGCACTGCATGCGCTGGTCCTCGCCCTCGGCCCCTTCCGCCGGCTGATCAAGGACTACCACCTGGTGGTGGAAAGCCATGAGAAGGCGGTGACCGAAGGCGGGTCCGAACAGCGGATCCAGGCGATCGACATGGGCCGGCGCGGCCTGCACAACGAAGGCGCGACGCTGCTGGTGGACCGCCTGGCCGGCCGGATCGACCTGGATTTCGAGACGGCGCGGCGCCTTTTCACCCTGGTCTGCGCGCTGCACCAGCGGATCTGATCGCGCCGCGGTTGCCATCGGCGGCCGCGCATCGCATGTGTCGGCCCATGAAGATCGACGGCATTCCCTATCGCTCCGTCTGGGTGGACCGCGACGATGGCTGGTCCGTCCGGATCTTCGACCAGACGAAGCTGCCCTGGTCGCTCGATATCCTCCGCCTGACGGATGAAGCGCAGGTGGCCCACGCCATCCGCTCCATGCAGGTGCGCGGGGCGCCGCTGATCGGCGCGGTGGCGGCTTATGGCGTCGCGCTCGCGCTGCGGCGGGATGCCGGGACGGCCAACCTCGAACGCGTGGTCGCCATGCTGGGGGAAACACGGCCGACCGCCATCAACCTGCGCTGGGCGCTGGAGAGGATGCTGGCGGCGCTGCACCCGCTGTCCCCCGGCGACCGCCTGGCGGCGTCCTATGCCGAGGCCGGCGCGATCTGCGACGACGATGTGGAGACCTGCCGCCGCATCGGCGAACACGGCCTGCCGCTGCTGCGGGAGATCGCGGCGCGCAAGGGCCGGGTGAATGTGCTGACCCATTGCAACGCCGGCTGGATCGCGACCGTCGATTACGGCACCGCGCTCAGCCCGATCTACCAGGCGCATGACGCCGGGCTCGACGTGCATGTCTGGGTGGATGAGACGCGGCCGCGCAATCAGGGCGCGGCGCTGACGGCCTGGGAACTCGGCCGGCACGGCGTGAAGCATACGGTGATCGCCGACAATGCCGGCGGCCACCTGATGCAGCATGGGGACGTCGATATCGTCATCGTCGGCACCGACCGCGTGACCCGGCAGGGCGATGTCGCCAACAAGATCGGCACCTACCTGAAGGCGCTTGCCGCGCGGGACAATGGCGTGCCCTTCTGGGTCGCCCTGCCGCATTCCACGCTCGATATGCGCGTGCGCGACGGCGTGACGGAGATCCCGATCGAGGAACGCAACGCCGCCGAGGTGACGGAACTGACCGGCCGCACCACCGATGGCCGGATCGAGACGATCCGCGTGGTGGCGGAGGGCAGCGGCGCCGCCAACCCCGCCTTCGATGTCACGCCCGCACGCCTGGTGACGGGCCTGATCACCGAACGCGGCCGGGCCGAGGCCTCTGAAGCCGGCTTAGCGGCCCTTTACCCCGAGAAGGTCTGAAGGGTCCTCGCCTCGCCCGCGCGGCTCCAGCAGCCACAGGCCGCCGACCAGCGACAGGCCGCCGAGCCCCGCGAGCCACGCCGCGGCCATCGGCGGCACGCGCCCGGGCAGCGTCGCATCCCCCATCACCAGCACGATGGTGAGCAGGATGGCGAGCAGGCCGAGGATCACGAAGGCCAGCGCGATGCGGTGCATGGAACCCCTTTCGGACAATCCGGTCATCTGGCGTCCTGCTACCTTCTACGCAGGCAGCAGGGCGCATAGACGACCCGGAAGCGGCCGGATTATGGCGTTCCCCGCGTGAATCGTTGCGCTCTCATGCGCCAGACGCATGGCGCCGGGTGGGGCGGCTTTGGGGTGATCTAGAGCAATATCCGATCTGACTGAACCAGTCAGATCGGATTTCCTGCTCTAGAAAACAATGAATCTAGAGCAGCTTATGCCCGATCAGCTGACCCGCGGAGCGGGTCCACTCGATCGGGCGCTGCTCTAGGGTCCAAACCCAATCATCCACCGGGCGCCTGGCTGGTCCCGCGCGGCATCCGCCTCGGGTCTGATTGGGTTTGGACCCTAGAGGATCGCGTAGACGTCGTAGATCGGCCCCTGCGGCGGGCGCTGGCCCACCGCCACCGCCAGCACGCGGTTCAGCCATTCCAGCGGCCCGGGACCGGTCTCGAAGCGGATGGCGGTCCGCATGTAGTAGGTGGCGGGGTCCACCACCTCCCCGGCCGCGATGCGCGCCAGCACCTCGGGCGGGCCGGCGCGCAGGCCGGTATAGGTGATCGCGATCAACTGGCCGTCATCCGCCCGCAGCATCGCCCGGACATCGAGCCGCGTCGCGCCGTCGCTGCCGGTCAGCATCCAATCGGCCCCGCCCGGCAACACCACGCCATTCGCCACCGGCCCATGGAAACGCCCGCTTGTCAGCAGGCCCACCCGGCGTTCGCCAACCGGCGTCGGCAAGCCCGTGCTGCCCTCGACCAGGATCTCGATGCGGAACAGGAAGTCGGAGGTCAGCGGCAGCGGCGCGAAGGACATCAGCGCTGCCGCCAGGGCAGGCCATCGGCCTTCCAGCCCGCGACGGTGCCGCGATGGCCTTCGGCATCCACGGGGCCCTCGAAACCGTCGGCAACGTTGAAGGCGCTGGGGAAGCCCGCCGCCTGCGCGGCCTGCCCCGCCGCCAGGCTCCGCGCGCCGGAACGGCAGATGAAGAATAGCTTCGTCTCCGGCGTCGCTCCGGCGCGGCGCAGATGCTCGGCGAAGGCGCCGTTGAGCTGCATGGAAGGATAGACCTGCCAGGGGATCAGCACGGCCTGCTTCTGCAACTCCGACAGGTCGGGGATGCCGACGAAGTTCCACTCGGCATCGGTGCGGCAATCCACCAGCATCGCGCTCTCGTCCTGCGCCAGCTCCTGCCAGGCGGCTCGCGGGCTCACATCGGGTACGCCTGCCATCGGTCTTTCTCCTCGGACTGGCGCGGAGGATGGGTCGCCCATCCCCGCGCGGCAAGACGCGCGTCAGCGCCTCTCCCGCAGGCGGATGGCCAGCGGCGGGTCGTCGGTGGCGAGGATATCGACGCCGAGCCCCAGCATGCGGCGGATCGAGGCTTCGTGATTGGCGCCCCACACGCCGACGCCGAGCCCCGCCGCGCGCAGCCGCGCGAGCAGATCCTCGTCCAGCGCGCCCTCATGCATCCCCACTTCGGGGAAGCCGTGGGCGCGCGCCACGGCAATGACGCCATCCACCCCGATGTCGGTCAGGGTCGGAATCTCCAGCAGCCAGGCCACGCCCGCCAGCCCGCCGGCCGCATGGGCTTCCGCCATGGTGTCGGCATTGAAGCCGATCACCCAGGCGCGGCCGCGCTGCCCCGAGGCATCGAGATGCGCGAGTGTCCGCGCCACGATCCCCGGATAGGGCCGCCGCTGGGCATCGCCCTTGATCTCGATCCGCGGCGCGACCGGAGAAGCGCCAAGGATCGCGAGGTACTCCGCGAGCGTCGGCGGCGCTTCCCCATCCGTGCCGCGCACGCGGGTGCGGGCGAATTGCGCGGCGCTGCGCGCCACCACTGGGCCGGAGGTGTCCGTCATGCGGTCGAGGGTCGCGTCATGCATCACGACGACCTCGCCATCGGCGGTCATGTGGACATCGCATTCCGCCTGCTCGACCGCGAGCCGCGCGGTTTCGCGAAAGGCGCGGGCGCTGTTTTCCGGCCAGAGGAAAAGGCCGCCGCGATGCGCGGCAATCAGGGTCCTGGTCATGGAACGGCATCCTGGCCCGGCGCCCGGCGATAATCCAGGCCAGGGCGGAAGATGACGGGACCGGCAGGGAACCGTTGCCCATCCCGCGCGCTCTGCCCTCTGGCGGGTGGGGGTGCGGAACCTCCACGGCCGGGCATGCCATGCCGGGGGACCCAGTTTGCGCCTTCCTTCTTCCCGCTCACCGGCCTGGGTGCTGGCGGAGACGGCGGCGACCGCCGTCTTCTCGCTGCTGTCGATGCTGGCCATCGGGCGGGTGATCGGGCCCGAAGCGGCGGGGACGGGGATGATCGCCATCGCCGCCTTCGCATTGCTCGACATCATCGGCTCGACCCTGTTCCCGGATTCGCTGGTCCAGCGGCCGGGGCTGCAGCCGCGCCATGTCGCGAGCGCGCTGAAGGTCGCGGTGCTGGCCGGCATCGGCACGGGGCTGGCGCTGGCGGCCAGTGGTCCGCTGCTGGCCAGCTGGACCGGCGTGCCGCTGGTCGCGGCGCTGTGCCTCGCCCTCGCCCCGCTGCTGCCGCTGTCGGCCTTCGCGGGTGCGGCCTCCGGCCCCGTGCTGCGGGAGCAGCGCTTCGCGGTGCTGGCCTGCCGCGTGCTGATCGGCCAGCCACTCGCGCTCGGCGTCGGCTTGTGGATGGCGGCGACGGGGTGGGGGGCCTGGGCGATGATCGGCAACCAGGTCGCGGCCACGCTGACGGCCTTCCTCGTGCTGCTGCTGGCCGGCCGCCTGCCGCTGCGCCCGCCGGTCACGCGCGCGGCGCTGGCAGATCTGTGGCCGGTCGCGCTGCCGCAGATGGCGGCGATCATGGTCATGATGGGGCGCTACCGGCTGTTCCTTCTGGCGCTCGGCCTGATCGCGTCGGAGGCGGTGCTGGCGGTCAGCCACCTCGCCTTCCGCATGCTCGATGCGGCGGTGATGGTGGTGGCGCACACCACCGGGCGCATCGCCTTGCCACGGCTCTGCGCGCTGCAGACCGACCGCGACGCGCAGGCCGAGGCCTTCGGCGACCTCGCGCAGCTGCAAGCGCTGCTCGGCATGCCGCTGGCCGCCGGCATCGCGCTGACGGCGCCGGACCTGGTCGCGGTGGTGCTCGGCCCGGCCTGGGCGGGGGCGGGCCAGGCGGCACAGATCGTCGGCTTCGCGGCGCTGCTCGGCTTCATCCATGGCGAGCCCTTCAGCCTGTTCGTCGCGCGCGGCCGGGCGCGGTGGAACCTCTCGATCAATGCCGTGGCGCTGGCGGTGCCGCTGGTCGCGCTGCTGCTGTTGCAGCCGGCAACGCCCTCGGAGGCCGCCTTCGCCTGGGCCGCGCAATCCCTGCTGCTGCCGCCGGTCTTCACATGGCTGGTGCTGCGCGAGATGCGCCGGCCGCTGTCCTGGCTGCTCGCGCGCATCGCGCCCGCCATCGTGGCGACGGCGGCCATGGCGGCGGTGGTGATGACGATGCAGCAGGCGCTGGGGCTGGGCCCGGCGGCGGAACTCGCCGCCTCAGCCGCGATCGGCCTCGCGACCTATGCCGCCGCGGCCTTCGCCTTGCTGGGCGGCCGCCCACCCCGGGCGTTGCGGCGACAGGCGGCGCTGGCCTGACCGAAGATCAGGCGCCTCGCGCGATCGTGTCGCGCGGCGGGCGCGGCCCATGCCGGCACGGTATCGGTTGTACGCCGCAACAGGGAACCGTCGCCGCGAGATCGCGTTGGGCTGCGGCAATCGGGAGCGGAGCGCCGCGCGAGCATGGAAGCCCGGGACCATACGCGGCAGGCGCCGGGGGCCGCGGCGCCGATCCGTCGCCCGTTGCCACTCCGCCTCCCGCCCGGCCTGACGCCGCGCGGCGCCCCCATCGCGCCCCGGCGCGGGGAGGTTCTGGCGCTGATCGTCGCGCGTGACGAGGCGCTGCGCCTGCCCGATGCGCTCACCGCCGCGCGGCGGCTTGGCGTCGATCGCGCCATCGTGGTGGATAATGGCTCCACCGATGCCACGCGCGCCGTGGCGGAAGCGGCCGGGGCGCATGTGATCGCGGCGGAAGGCGACTATGCCGCGGCGCGGTTCGGCGTCACCTGGACCAACGCGGTGCTCGATGCCTATGGGCGGGGGCATTGGGTGCTGGTGCTGGACGCGGATGAGCAACTGGTCTTCCCCGGTAGCGATCGCGTCGGCCTGCGGGCGCTGACCGCGCATCTCGACGCGCTGGGCAGCGAGGCGCTGCGGACCGTGCTGCTCGACATGTTCCCCCCCGGTCCACTCGCGCGCTGCGACTACCGCGCGGGCACGGCGCTGGCCGCGACAGCCAGGCTGTTCGAGCCGCCGCGCCTGCGCCGCGAACCGATCCCGGAGTTTCCCCACACGCTCGACTATGGCGGCATCCGGGAAAGGCTGTTCTTCCCGGAAGCGGATATGCCGCGCCCGCTGCGCTGGCTGCGGCAGCGGCTGCACAATCTCGGCCACCGGCTGCCGGGGATGGCCGGCAGGGGCTTCCATGCGCGGCTCGCGCCGCCGCCTTCGCCGACGCTGACGAAGCTGCCGCTGCTGCGCTGGCGCGAGGGCGCGGCGCTGATCGCTTCGACGCATCGCCTGGCGCCGATGGCGATGGCGGCATCGCAGCCCAGCGGCGTGCTGCTGCACTTCAAGTTCCTGCAGGATTTCCACGACCGCGCGCTGGATGCGGTGACGCGCGACGCGCATTGGGACGGCTCGCGCGAATACCGGCGCTACCTGGCGCGGATCGTGGCCAAGCCGGGCTTCACCATGTCGGGACCGCGGGCGCGGGCCTATGCCGGCCCGGCCCAGCTGCTGTCGCTCGGCCTGATGCAGGACACGCCCGCCTGGCGGCGGGCGCGCGGCACGGGAGAGTGAGGGCGCAACTCAGCCCTTGAGGCGCAGCGTCCAGGCCTGGAGCGCAGCCATCTGCTGGGCCAGCAGGCCGCGCGCCGTCTCATCCGTCAGCCTGCCTTCGGCGTCGAAGCGCGTCGCGGCCTGGCCGATCAGCACTTCCGGCTTGTTCAGCACCATCGCGTTCAGCCCGCCCAGGATCTTCCGCAGATCGTATTGCGACCGCGCCGTCCCATAGAGCCCGGTCGCCGCGCCGAGGATCGCCACCGGCTTGCCGTCGAAGGGCTGGTCCGGCGCGCGCGACGCCCAGTCGATCGCGTTCTTCAGCACGCCGCTGATCGAGAAGTTATACTCCGGGCTGGCGATCAGCAGCGCATCGGCCGCCTTGATCGCGGCGCGGAAGGCCGCGACCGGCGCCGGATAGCCGCTGCCGGCGCGCAGATCGTCGTCATAGAGCGGGATGTCACGCAGGCCATCATACAGCGTGACCTCCATCCCCTCCGGCGCGAGCTCGGCGGCGGCGCGCAGCGCCAGGGTGTTGAAGGACGCCTTCCGCAGGCTGCCCGAGATCGCAAGCACCTTGACCGTCATCGACGCAATTCCTTCCCCGAAATCCTAGGCTCGAGATTGTGGTCTTCAGCCCGGCCAGCCGAGCGGCTCGCCGCGCAGCCAGCCTGCGCCGGCGCGGTACAGCGCCTCGACACGCTCGCCCTTCAGGCCAGGCATGTCGCGCTTCACATCATAGCCGATCCGGGTCTGGAGATAGGCCAGATGCCGATAGCCTTCCGGGAACCGCGCCAACAACTCCTGGTCGAGTTCCAGCCGCGCCGCCGGGTCCACGGGGTCCATGCGGTCCTTCTCGTAGATCGGCTGGCGCATCACGATGCCCCACTTGCCCGCGCGTTCCTCGACGAAGTCGTAGAAGCGGCCGGTGCAGACCACGTCCACCGTCACGCCCTGCACCTCGGCGCGCTGGCTGATGGTCATCTTGGTCTGGGCGATGGCGCGCGTGCCCGCGACATCGACACTGACGCCGCCCAGGAAATGCAGGATGGAGACGCCCTTGGCCCAGCCGGCCTGGCTCGCCGCGATGAACTGCGCGGCCGGCGCCTGGCACCAGGTGGCCATCATGAAGCCGTCCTCGTGCCAGCAGGTCCGGAACCGTTCCCAATCGCCGGCATCGCGCCAGATGGCCCAGTTCTGCACCAGCTCGGCCACGCGCTGGCGCTGGATCATGTCGCTATCCGCGGCCATGCGGCTGTCCTCCACGGCTTCCAGCGCGGCGGGGTAGAGGGCGCCGGGGGCAGGGTCAAGGCGCGCACCCCGTTGAACCTGGGCGCCGGCGGGTGCAATCAGCAGGACGGAGGAAACACCATGACCAAGCTCACGATCCGCCGGCGCGCCCTGATCGGCGGCGCCGCGCTCATGCCGCTGGCGCTGCCCGCGACGGCGCAGACCGCGCGGCGAGCCTGGCCCGACCGGCCGATCCGCCTGCTGCAGGGCTTCGCCGCCGGCGGCGCGACCGACATCGTCGCGCGGCTGGTCTCCCCGCCCATGGCCGCCGAATTCGGCCAGCCCATCGTGGTGGAAAGCCGCCCCGGCGCGGGCGGCACCCTGGCGGCCGAGGCGCTGGCCCGCGCGCCGAAGGACGGCCATACGCTGATGATGATCAACAACGGCTTCGCCGTTTCCGCCGCGCTGTATCGGCGCCTGCCCTATGACCCGATCGCGGAGATCGAGCCGGTGGCGATGGTCGCCTCGGTCGGGCTGGTGCTGCTCGCCGGCCCGGCCGGTGCGCCGGACGCGATCGCGGATTTCGCCGAGCTGGTGCGCCGCGCCCAGGCCCAGCCGGAACGGCTGAACGTCGCGACCGTGGGCGTCGGCAGCACGCAGCACTTGGTTGCGGAGGCGACGCAGGCCGCCGGCGGCTTCCGCCTGACCCATGTGCCCTATCGCGGGACGCCCGCCGCGCTGATCGGCCTGCGCAACGGAGAAGTGCAGACGATGGTGGAGCCGATCTCCGCCGTGCTCGGCCAGTTGCGCGGCGGGGATGTGCGCGCGCTGGCCGTCACCTCACGCACGCGCTCGCCGCTTCTGCCCTCGGTGCCGACGGTGGCGGAGCTGCTCGGCCAGCCGGATTTCGCCATCGAGACCTGGTACGCCGTGGCCGCCCCGGCCGGCACGCCGCCCGACATCCTGGCGCGGATCGAGGAGGTGACGCGCGCCGCGACGGCCGCGCCGGAGATGCGCGCGCGGCTCGGCGAACTCGGCCTCGCGCCCAGCGCGATCAGCTCCCGTGCGGAGGTACGGCAGGCGGTGCATGCCGAGATCGCGCGCTGGGGCGCGATGGTGGAACGCGCCCGGATCGAGCGGCAGTAACGCCTGCGGGTCAGGCCGCGACGCGGGACTTCAGGAAGGCGTCCAGCGCGGCGATGAAGGCGCGGTCCTCGTAGAGCCGCGCCTTTTGCGCCTTGATGTCCTGCCGCCGCTGGGCGCGCAGCGCCGGGTCGCGCGCCAGCGCGACGACCTTGGCGACGTAATCCTCGGCATCGACGGCGACCAACTCCTGCAGGCCCATCATGCCGAGGATCGCCGCGCTGTGCCGCCCGCGCATGAAGGCGCCGGGCAGGGTCACGACGGGCACGCCGGCCTCGATCGCCTCAAGCGTGCTGTTGCCGCCGCTCCAGCCGATCGAATCCAGGCAGACATCCATCTGCCCAGCCAGCAGTCGGTAGGCCTCATAGGACTGGCGCGGCAGGAAGACGACGTGGCGATCGGCATCGAGACCGGCGGCGGCGAAGGCGGCGGCCAGCCGGCCGCGCAGCACCGTGGTCATGTACGCCGGCTGGCCTTCCAGGAAGACGAACAGGGCCTCCGGCACCTCCCGCGCGATGGCGGGCAGCACGGCATCATGCGCGGGCAGATACTTGAAGAGCGACTGCAGGCAGCCGAGCAGGATGCGCCCCTCCGGCAGGCCGAAGCTGGCTTCGCCCGCCACTGGCGGGGCCGGGCGCAGGAACAGGCCGAGATTGGGCAGGCGGACCAGTTGCTCCGTGTAATGCGCCTCCGCGCCCGGCGGCTCCATCAGGTCGCTCGACAGGTAGTAGTCGATGCTGGGCGATCCGCTGGTCACCGGATGGCCCCAGGCGGTGAACTGCACCGGTGCGACGCGGTGCAGCGACAGCACGCGGCTGGACGGCGTCATGCCGATATCGGGCAGCATCAGGATATCGAGATCGTCGGCGCGCATCGCCGCCAGCACCCGGTCGGCCGTATCCTCGCGGAAAGGCAGGCTGCGATGCGTGCCGAGCCGCGCGAAGCCATCGGCGACCGGATCGCGCACCTCGTGGAAGGCGTAGGTGAAGAACGCATAGTCGCGCTGCGGCAGTTCCGCGAGCCAGTCGAGCGCCCACCATGCGCCATTGTGGGAATAGAGCTGCTCGGACGCGATGCCGAGCCGGATCGGGCCGGGGCGCCGCACCCGCGCGGCGCCGGCTTCCGCCGGCAGGCCCAGCATGTCCGACAGGACGCGCGCGAAGCACCGCATCACCTCGCGGTCGTCCTGCTGCTGATAGGCGATGTAGAAGCCCGAGGCGCGAAACGCGGTGCGCCGCAGCGCCGCCGCGACCGCCGGGCTGCGCCGGCCGAGCCTGCCCAGCCGGTCTTCGGCCGTGGCAAGGGCGGCGGCGACGCCGTCTCGCGCCGCTTGCAGCTGCGCCGCATCGGCATAGATCGCCGGCAGGCGGTCCACCGCACGCAGCGCAGCGCAGATCTCCTCCGCCAGACGCCCGTCGCGCTCGCCGGCCAGCGCGGCCTTGAAGGCGCGGGCGCTGGCGTCCTCGGCCGCATCGGACTGACCAAGCGCAACCAGGGCGAGCGCCAGATTGTCCTGCGCTTCGGCGAAGCCCGGCCGCAGCGCGACAGCGCGGCGGAAGGCCTCCACTGCTTCCGACGGACGGTACAGCCCGAGCAGCGCGGTCCCGCGGGCCAGCTCCGCCGTGGCATCGCCCGGCGCGAGCGCCACGGCCTGCCCGGCGCTCGCCAGCGCATCCGTGAAGCACCGCATGGTGCAGAGCAGGCCGGCGCGGTTCGTATGCGCCTTCGCCAGGCCAGGGTTCAGCGCGATGGTGCGGTCAAACGCCACCAGCGCCTCCGCCGCGCGGCCGAGGTCGGTCAGCGCGGTGCCGCGGGCATTGTGCGCCTCGGCCAGGTCCGGGCGTCGCGCGAGTGCGGCCTCGGCGGCGGCCAGCGCTTCCGTTATCCGCCCCAGCACGCGTAGCGCCCCGGCGCGGCCCGCCTGCGCTTCCGCATGGTCGGGGCGCAGCGCCAGCGCCCGGTCATAGCCTTCCAGAGCCGCCGCGGGGCGGCCGAGCTCGGCCAGCGCATTCGCCCGGTTCGCATGCGCGTCGGGCTGGTTCGGCGCCAGCGCGATCGCCCGGTCGAAGCTGGCCACCGCCTCAGCGAAGCGCCCGAGCCGCGCCTGCGCGGTGCCGAGATTGCCCTGTGCCACCGGGTTACGCGGATCGACCTTCACGGCCTGCCCGATCAGCTTCGCCGCCAGCGCCAAATCGCCCTGCTGCAGCCCGACAACTCCGCGCAGGTGCAGCGCGTCGAACAGCTTCGGCGCGGCGGCGAGGATCGCGTCGTAGCGCGCCGCCGCCTCCGCCAGCTGCCCACGCTGGTGCAGCCCGAAGGCCTCCACCAGGGCGGCCTGCAGAAGCTGTGGCGTCGGACGGGGGGGCAGGACCGGCATGGCAGAGGATTCCCCGCTTCGGATCATCGGACGCCCCGCGACGCGCCAGCGCGAAGCGCATGTCGTCCGGATCGCAGCCAGGGTCTAGATCAGATCGGGGGGCGGCGTGAATGCAGGGGGGCTGAAATCCGTCCCGCCGACGACAGACAACGGGGATGGACGCCTCAGGCCGAGGAGGTCTCGACCGAGCCCACCACGCGGACCGCGGAGGCCGGCAGCTGGATGGTCACCGCGGTTCCCTCGCCGGGCTCGCTCACGATCCGCAGCGCGCCGCCATGCGCGGCGATCAGGCCCTTTGCGATCGGCAGGCCGAGCCCCGTGCCGGGGAAGCTGCGCGCGAGCCCGCCATCGATCTGCTGGAAGGGTTCCAGCGCACGCGGAATGTCTTCTGCCTTCATGCCGATGCCGGTGTCGCGCACCACGATCTCCGCATCGCCATCAGGCCGCAGCCGCGCCGAAACGCTGACAAGGCCGCCCGAGGCGGTGAACTTCACCGCATTGCTCAGCAGGTTGTTCATGACCTGACGGAAGCGCAGCGGGTCGACCAGAATCTCCAGCCCCGGCTCGACGCGCCGCACATCGAGGCTCACCTGGTTCTGGATCGCCAGCGCGCCGAGTTCCCGCGCGGAGGCGCCGATCAAGGTCTGCGCCTTCTGCCAGGCCAGGGACAGCTGCGGCGCGACCTTGGCCAGGGCGGAGTAGTCCAGGATGTCGTTGATCAGCGCGAGCAGCAGGCTGCCCGATTCATTGATCTGCTGCGCATACTCGGCTCGCTTCGTGTCGTTGAGGCGATAGGACGAGCCGGGCATCATCATGCCGGAAAAGCCGATGATGCTGTTCAGCGGGGTCCGCAGCTCGTGGCTGAGCGTCGCGATGAAGCGAGCGCGGAGCGCGCTGGCTTCCTCGGCCGTCGCCTTGGCGATGCGAAGCTCCATCTCCGCCTCCTTGCGCGCCAGCACGTCGATGTAGACCGAGAGCGCGCCTTCGACGAGTTCCTGGTCACCCGTCTCGAAGGGGCGGCTGACATTGGACTCGGACTGGTTGCCGAGGATCAGCGCATGGCCCGAGACGCGGTCATGCGCCCAGAGCACATAGGGCAGGCGCAGGATCCCGGTCAGCTCATAGGCCGGGGATTCGATCACGGTGCGGGAAGTGGTCAGGAAGAAGCCTGGCGCGTTCGGCACCGAGACGAATTCCGCCGGCGGGTTGGCGCCGAAGCCGGCCGAATGGGTGACGCGGAACAGCTCGGTCCCGACAGGGGCGGCTTCGCGCCGGACGAAGGCGGCGCGGTCGCAGAGCGTGTTCTCCACGATCATCCCGAGCAACGAGGCGCCGATCTCCTCCGGCGTCACGCATTGATCGGCCAGGCGATGCGCCTCTCGGATCAGCTTGGCGACGGTGCGGCTGCGGCGCGCTTCGCGAAAGGCCTGGCTCTGCTCCTCCTGCAGGCGCAGCAGGCGCGCGCCGAGGTCGTTGCATTCACGTCGATAATAGGCGAGCTCGCGGTCGAGCCTGCCGATATCGAGCGTGCGGGTTTCGCTCACCGCCGTTGCCGCAACAGGGTGAGCACGCCCGTCCAGTCGAGCGGCTTGCTGCGATCCCCGGCGAAGGGCGCGACCTCGACGCCCGAATAGAAGCCGAGCAGGGGCACGCTGGGGGCGAGACCCTTCGCGACCAGCTCCGCCTCCTCGATCGGCGACCCGCTGCGCGCGCTCGCGCGTCCGGCGCAGTCGATGTAAAGCGCCAGCAGCG